>NZ_JAMYRO010000011.1:0-197299 GCF_040321495.1 Mesorhizobium sp. M0408
CCGCGCCCCACAACCCGGCCCCCCACCACCCGGTTCACCCTACCCCAAAAAAACTTACCATAACAAACCACCCCCCCGCGGTTTTTTTGCCCGGGGCCCCGGGGGCGTCACCAAACCCCCCCCCCCGCATCCGGCCGGGCCCGTGTAGACTAAGTTGCATGGACTAAGTCAGAGGCCCGCAATGCGCAGTCAATATCCACGAGGCCAAGACGCGTCTGTCTCGTCTTGTCGACAGGGCGGCCAAAGGCGAATCCTTCATTATCGCCAAATCCGGCAAGCCGATGGTCAAGGTCGTTGCCATAGCCGCACCTGCGGCCGGCGAAATGCGTCGGGTGGGGTTTATGGCCGGGCAGTTTTCAGTTCCGCACGATTTTGATCGCATGGCCGATGACGAAATCGAGAAGCTGTTGGCGGCCATGCACGAAACTTCTTCTCGATACCCATCTTCTGCTCTGGGCGGCGGGCGAGCCCGAAAAGCTCCCGCCCAGCCCTCGCTGAGATCGAGAATGCCGATAACCACTTGACGTTCAGCGCCGCAAGTCTCTGGGAGATTGCCTTTAAACGTGGTCTGGGGCGCCCTGACTTCACGTCGGGGTCTGATGGACAATGGCTATCCTGAGCTGCCAATCACCGGGGAGCATGCCGTTGCAGTGGAGGGGCTTCCACCCATCCACAAGGACCCATTCGATCGGATCCTGATTGCTCAATCGATTGTGGAAGGCATTACTTTGCTGACCGTCGACGATCTGGTCGCCCAGTATCCTGGGCCCGTCCGTCGTCTCTGATCAAGCGGACCCCAAGCCCCTCGGTAGGGTAGTCCAGTTATCGCTTCAGACCACCCATGAAAGCCTTTACTCGAGCAGAGTCGACTTGGTTCCACCAGACGCCGTCGTGCTTCAGCGCGCTGGCGATGATGACCCCGTCGACGATGGCGAGGATATCCTTGGCATTGTCCGGCGTGACACCGCTCCCGACCAGCGTCGGCAGGCCGGCGGCCTGCTTGATCTTACTTATGTAACCCAAATCCGCGGCGTGGCCGGTGCGCTGGCCAGTGGCGATGATGGCGTCGGCGTCGAAGAAGACCAGGTCCTTGACCAGTTCCTCCACCGGGCGGTCGGCGACGATGGCGTGTGCGCCGTGCTTGACATGGGCATCGGCGAAAATGCGGATGCCGTTGGCGCGCAGCCTGGCGCGGTAGCGTGCCGCGCGGCCCGATTCGCCTTCGACAAAGCCCTCATTGGCGACGTAGGCATTTGCCCATTGATTGACTCGGACGAAGCCGGCGCCGGCTGCGCTGGCGATCGCCAAGGCCGGAATCGCGGCATTGGCCAGCACATTGATGCCGATCGGCCTGCCGAGTTCGCGGCGGATGCGGTCGGAAACCACCGCCATGTAGGCCGCCGTCTCCGGGCCGATATCATCGGGCTTGGCGAAGGGGATGTCGCCATGGTTCTCGACGATAACGCCGTCGCAGCCGCCGTCGAGATAGGCCTTGGCGTCGTCGAGCCCGCGCTGGTAGATCGCCTCGATAGCCTCGCCGTCATAGCGCGGCGCGCCGGGCAGCGGCGCCAGATGAACGACGCCGATCACCACCTTTGTGCGGCCGAAAAGGTCCACGAGCGCGCCGCCGCCAGATTGGCCGAGCTGGGTCATGAGAGCTCCATTTGATCGATGAGCGCCGCCATCTCGGAGGCGGAAGGACAGGATGCCAGCGTGCCCGGCCGTGTCACGGCGATTGCGGCGGCGGCGAGCGCCAGCTTCAGCGCCGAGATGACCGGCATGCCCCGGGCAAGCCCACCGGCCAGACAGCCGCAGAACACATCGCCCGCGCCGCTGGTGTCGAGCGCTTCGACTCGCGGCGCGGGCAAGCGAAGCAGTTCCGTCAGGTCCGTGCCAAGCACGATACAGCCTGCGGCACCGAGCGTGATGACGACGGTGCCTGCGCCTTTGGCCACCAGCGCGCCAGCGGCTGCTGTCATGTCATCCCGGCCGGTCAAGATTTGCGCTTCGGATTGGTTGACCACCAGAACCTCCGCCAGGCCGAGATCGGGCAGCGAGGCCGTGTCGATCGGGCTGGCGTTGAGAACGGTGCGCGCACCGTTTTCCTTTGCTGCTCTGAGGCAGGCATTGGTCACGGCAGTTCGCAAATTTCCCTGGCAGGCGAGGATGTCGCCGGGGGCGATCCAGCGGACAAGTGCTGTCTGCGTCACCGGATCGAAGGTCTCGCTGCAGGCGACGCCGCTGACGATGAAATTCTCTCCGCCTTTATCGACGACGATGGTCGAGCGGTCGCTCGGCAGCTCGAATTCGCTCACCTCAAGGTCTGACAGCTCGCTGTCGAGGCGGCTCCTGATCCATGCGCCAGCGGGGTCCTTGCCGAGCGCCGTCCAGAACGTCACCTCTGCACCAGTCCGTGCTGCTGCGACCGCCTGGTTGGCGCCCTTGCCGCCGAGCCCGTCGGCATAGCTCACGGCATTCAAGGTCTCGCCCGGAGCAGGGAAGCGGCCGACGCGAAACAAGATATCGAGGCAGGTATTGCCGACGACGTGGACATGCATGGCTCAGCTCTCACCGGTCGCCCAGCCCAGCATCTGTTCGAACAGGGTCTTGTAGCCTGGCCAGGCGATGAATTGCGGCGGCAGCCAATGCGGCCCGACATCGGATGTCCAGGCCACAGTGCGGCCCTTGCCGTAACGGCCGGTGACAAGCAGCGGCAGCGAGCCATAATCCGACGACACGCTGGCCAGGACCTCGGCCCCGTCCTTCAGCGTCACCTCGTTAAAACCGAGCAGGATCGGCCAGTCCGAGCCGAGGCCCCTGAGGATGGGATGGCTCGACCCTGGTTTCGGCACGGGCGCAAAACCTTCGGGAACCTCGACGCGGTCGTCGTAGGCCAGGCAATTCACCGGCAGCACGTCCTCGACCGGGGTCTTGCGGTAGCGCGCGCCGCCGTTGATGCCCTGGAAGCTGTAGTAACCGCCGAACATCAATAGACCGCCGCCGCCGCTGACGTAATCGCGGAGCAGGCGCAGGCGGTTCGGCGTCGGCTTGGAGTGGATCCAGGTGTCGGGATGCAGCAGCAGCGTGTTGGCGCCGATGTCGGAGAGCACGACCGCGTCATAGGCCGACAGCGCCTCCATGGTCTGTGGAAAGCCGCGCTGCGCCTCATGCGCCGGCATGAACGTGACGTCGAAGTCGGTCGCCTTCAGCGCGCCCAGCAACTCGTCTGCGCCGGTGTGGTAGGTAACGGTCGGAAACTGGTCGAAACCCTTGATATGGGTCGCGGTCGACACCCAGGATTCGCCGGCAAGCAGGATCTTCTTCTTGGACATTTGAACTCCAGTGTAATTCCAGGCCGCTTAGAGCCGCGCGAATACGCTTTTCGGATTGGCGATCAGCATGCGGTCGATGGCCGGCTGCTCGACGCCGTGGCGTTTTAGGCGCGGTATGAAATGCTTCAGGATATAGCCATAGCCGAAGCCGCCGAAGCGCGTCAGCATGATCTTGAGGAACACATCCTGCGACAACAGCAGGCGGTCGCCGAAGCCCGCCTCGACAAGGGCGGCGATGGCGCGTGCATTCTCCTCGTCGGAGGGCGATTGCGCGTCCTGGTCGGCGTAATAATAGTCCATGCCGATCATGTCGTATTCGAGGAACGCGCCGCGCCGGGCGAGGCTTTTCTGGTAGTCGGGATCGTCGTGGCTCGGGTTCATGTGGCAGAGCACGGTGTGGCGAAGATCGGCGCCTTCGGCCTCGACGATATCGAGCACCTCGTGCGCCAGCCGCTCCCAGCCAGGCAGATGGATCGACAGCGGCACGCCGGTGATGCGCGAGGCGCGCGCCGAAGCTCGCAGCGACTTGCGTTCCTCGGCGGTGAAATCCTTGCTGACGCCGACTTCGCCGATCAGCCCGGCCATGATCGGCGGCTGCGTCTCGCCGCCGCCGACATCGTTGACGATGAACTCGGTCACGGCGTCCACATCCATCGCCTTCAGCCATTCGGGATGGGTGTGCTCGAGATAGAAGCCGGTGCCCATGACGATCTTCAGGCCGGACATGCGGCTGATGCGAGCGAGCTTTTCGGGGGCGCGGCCGATGCCGATATTGGTGGCATCGACGACGGTGTGGCCGCCCAACGCGCGATAGCGCTGCAGCTCAGACAACGCCAGGTCGGCGTCGTCGAGCGAGACGTTGTCGCGGTTGACGTATGGGTTCATGCGCAACTCGCCGATGATCTCGATGTTCACCGGCTGCTCGGCGATCGCCATGTCATCGGGATGGCAGGGGCATTTCCAGCTGCGCGCCCCATCGAGCAAGATGTGCTCGTGCATTAGCGTAATGCCCATCTCCTCGACCGGAACCGGGCCGAGCACGGTCATCACATGGCCGGTTTCGACCCCGATTGGCAGCCGCCGCCTGGGCACCGCGTCATCGAACAGATCGCTCATCGGCTCAACGGCTCCGCACGGCGCCGCGAAACAGGCGGAAGTTCAGCCAGATGGCGATCAGGATGATCGTTCCGGTGACGATCGGCGTCAGGAAAGGCGACAGATGCGCCAGGATCAGGCCGTTGCCGATGACGGCCACCGTCAGCGCGCCGAGCACCGTGCCGATGATCGTTCCGCGGCCGCCGAACAGGCTGGTGCCGCCGAGCACGACGGCGGCGATGACTTCCAGCTCGAAACCCTGGCCGGCATTCGAAGATCCCGATCCAAGCCGGGCAGCAATAATGATCCCGGCAAGGGCTGCCGCGATGGCGGAAATCACATACACGAAGAGCGTCGTCTGCCGCGTGTTGACGCCGGCGCGCCGCACCGCCTCGGCATTGGCGCCGATACCGGTGACATAGCGGCCGAATGGCGTCTCGTTGAAGGCGAGATACGCGATGGCCAGGATCGCCAGCGCGATCAGCGCCGGCACCGGCACGCCAAGGAACCAGGCGCGGCCCAGCACGGTGAAAGCGCTTCCGGGCTCGATGGGGATGGAATAGCCGCCGGTGATCAGCAGCGCCACGCCACGGATCACCGAAAGCCCGGCAAGCGTGACGATGAAGGACGGGATGCCCTCATAGGCAATGAAATAGCCCTGTACCGCCCCAAGCAGGGCACCGAGCGCCAACATGGCGAGGATAACGACTGGCCACGGCAGGCCAAACTGCAAAAGCGTCGCCGACAGCGTCGCCACCAGCGCCAGCACGGAGCCGACCGAAAGATCGATGCCGCCAGTGGTGATGACGAAAGTCATTGCCGCGGCGACGATCAGCAGCGGCGCCGACTGCCGCAGGATGTTCAACAGATTGGGCGATGTCAGAAACGCGTCGGTCGCAACCGAGAAGATGATGCAGACGACCAGAAAGAACAGCGCGATCGAGACGACGCTGCCATTGGCGAGCAGCGCATCGCGCCAGGTGCCCCTGCGTACTCGTGAGGGCTGGGCGGTGTGGATCGCGTCGCTCATGCCGGCGCTCCACCGCGATAGCCATTGGTGGCGGAACGCGCATTGAACTTGCGGCCGACGATCAGATTGACCACGTCTTCGATATTAGTGTCGCCGATCAGCCGCTCGGCGACATTGCGCCCTTCATACATGACCTGAATGCGATCGCAGACGAGGAAGAGATCCTGCAGCCGGTGGGTGATCAGAATGACGCTGACACCGCGCGCACTGACCGCGCGGATCAGTTCGAGCACCGCCTCGACTTCGGCCACGGCAAGCGCTGCCGTCGGCTCGTCCATGATCAGCACGGCCGGCTCGAACGAGGCGGCGCGGCCGATCGCGATCGACTGGCGCTGCCCGCCGGAGAGGTTTTCGACCTTGAGCCGCGTGTCGGCAATGACGATGCCGAGCCGATCGAGCATCTGGCGCGTCTCGTCATGCATGCGCTTCTTGTCGAGAAAGGAAATGCCTGCGATGCGGCGGCGCGGCTCGCGGCCGAGAAACAGATTGCCGGCGACATCGACCGTGTCGCACAGCGACAGGTCCTGGTAGACCATCTCGACGCGCGCCGCACGTGCGTCCGCCGGCGAGCTGAAGATCACCGGCTTGCCGTCGATTTCGATGGTGCCGGCGTCGGGAACCACTGCCCCCGACAGCACCTTGCTCAATGTCGACTTGCCGGCGCCATTGTCGCCGACCAGCCCCAGCACCTCGCCCGGCTTCAGCGTCAGCGACACGTCATCGAGCGTCTGGATGGCGTTGTAGCGCTTTGAGATGCCGCTCATCCGCACCCGATAGGTCTGGCCACTGCTCATCTGGAATTCCACGCGATTGCAAGGGATCCGCGGCGCAGCCTCGGGCGGCGCCGCGGCTCGGTCGCCGACGCAGTTTACTTGAACATCGCGCGATATTGGTCGACATTCTTCTTGGTCACGATCGTCACCGGGATATTGATGATCGGGTCGATTTTCTCGCCCTTCTTGATCTTGCCCAGCGCTTCGACCGCGGCCTTGCCTTCGCCGGCCGGATCCTGCTGCACGACCGCCACCACCCAGCCGTCGTCGATGCCCTGAACGGCCTGCTTGGTCAGATCCCAGCCGAACACCTTGACGTCGCCGGTGCGGCCCTGGCTGGTCACCGCCGAAACGGCGCCGAGCAAGGCCGGTTCGCCGGTTGCATAGAGCGAGTTCATGTCCGGATTGGCGGTCATCAGGTTTTCCGAAGCGCTCAACGCGGTCTCCTGAACGTTCTGGCCGTCGACTGTGTCGAGGAAGGTGACGGCCTGGCCGCTTTCGGTCACCGCCTTCTTGAAGCCGTCGAGGCGCTGGTTCTGGATGAATGAATTGAGTGCGCCGACGATACCGATCTTGGCCTTGCCGGCCATATCGGTTTTCACATAGTCGGCGTAGAATTTGCCGATGTCCTCGCCGGCCTTGGTGTTGTCGACGCCGATGAACGAAATATTGTCGCCGTCGGGGATCTGCGCGTCGATGGCTATGACGGGAATGCCGGCCGTCTTGGCTGCAGTGATCGCAGGCTTGACGCCGTTGACGTCGATGGCGACCAGAATGATGCCGTCGACTTTCTGCGTGATGTAGTTCTCGATCGCGTCGTTCTGCGCGCTCGGCACATTGTTGGCGTTGAAAATGACCAGCTTGGCGCCAGCGGCGTCGGCTGCCTTTTGCGCGCCCTCGTTGATCTGGTTGAAGAACAGGGCCTGCTGGTTGATGTTGACGAGAGCGAACGTATCGGCAAGCGCCGATCCCATGGCTGCCGAGCCCATGGCAATGGCGGCGGCACAGCCGGCGAGAAGTTTGAACAGACGCATTTCGGTTCCCCTTGCTTGCGGACCAGACCTCGGCTGGTCCCGTTGGTGCTACAGGCACGAGGCAAGCATTCAAGAGACTTGAATATTTGTCAATCCAAATGAACGCAGAGCGTTGCTCAGAAAGTCGCCGGCGTGTTGACCCAGAAAATGCTAGCGCGTTCCTCGCCGATGTTGCGGTAATGATGCGGCAGCTCCGACCTGAACACGAAGGCATCACCCGTGGCGAGAGCATGGCTCTTGCCGTCGACGATCAGTTCGATCCGCCCGGCGAGCACGTAGCCGACTTCCTCACCGGCATGCTGGATCGGACCTTCGCTCGAGCCCTCTGCCTCGATGTGATGGATGTTGCATTGTAAGAGGTGGCCAGGCGAATACGGGATGATGCGTTCGAGCGAAATTCCTTCGCCACGCCGTAGCGCGTCGAGCGCGATCAAAGGCCTTGCGCCCGCCCGGAATACGATCGCCTCGTCGTCGTCGACTTGCTCGAACATCCAGCCGATATTGGTGTCGAGAACCTCGACCAGACGGTGAAGCATGGGCAGGGACGGCGAAGCCTTGCCGTTCTCGATCTTGGACAGCAGGCTTTCCGAGCAATTCGCAGCCGCGGCCAGCGTCTTCAGCGTCATGCCGCGTGTCTGGCGGGCGAGGCGCAGCCGAGTTCCAAGTCTTGCGGCATTTACGGTGGCGTCCGTTTCTGACTCTGGCCGCCGTCGATCGATTTTGTTCATCTGTTCGCCAACCATTCAACGGTCAAGGGCAACTATCGCGCGAGCAAAAGACCTCGGCTGACGATTTGCAAGTGCTGATGCGTCAAATTCGAGACTGCAGCGGCAGCTATCTCATCCGGCGAATGCCGCTCCCGCATGAACCGTGCTGATGATCCCGCGCCAGTTATCCCCTATCGCTTGGCTGTCCATCGTGGTCGAAATCGCCAGCCGTTACCGCGTTTGCGTCACGTGGCGAGTGGACTTGGAACAACAATGCGGGCAAGGCGGGCCACGCAGCCAATCTACACAACCACGGCCGCGCCGACATGATAAAATCTGGACTGTCACCGAATTTGCGGAGCGCGCCCAGAAGTCACCCGCGGCAGCGCCCCATGGAGTTACGCCCAGGGCGCGCAGGCTCTCGATAGCCGCGACGTACCCAATGAAATCGCTGGGGCAGTCGCGCACCGCTTGAGCTTCGGCGATTTTGAAGAAAGTCCAACAGAATTAATGGACTAGCATCTTGCTTATGTAAGTTGCGGAAGCGATGCGCGGTTAATGCTTTAGAAGTATAGACACATCGACACGAGGTGCGAAGAAGCAACGCCAATACAGCTGGTTGGTTACAACATATTTATTTTCGCAGATATGGTATTGCCCGTCCGGGGATTCCTGTACACGGTCCCGTGGGATGGTGAAATTATGCGGCAAATAAGTGTACCCGCCGTCTACCCTGGACCGCACCGAAGACCGAGGTATGGCGCGGCAATCTGAACCGCCGCAGCACTTGAATTTGGTCTGTGGGTCAATCTTATCTTCGTACCAATCATGGGCGTTAGCGGCTGTTGCGGCGGCGATACACATCGCCGTGAAGATGAGCCTTCGCATGGCATTCCTCAAGTATCTGGCAGGCGCTGCTCGTTGGGGTTTCCATGTATATTAGCGTTCCATTGAAAATACCATTGGCCTCCGACCGACTTAACGCAGCCCCAGCAACGCTCGCAACGGAAGACCGCATTGGGTCACGTCAGGACGACACTTGCGCCGACCAAAGGTCAGCTCTTGTCGCTCCGGGTTAGAAACCCGACCGTCTGCTCTGCGCCTGATGTCGGCCATAGAGGCGAACTTTGCCTCCGCCCGGAAGCAGACACTGCAATTGACCACGCTGAAGGTCGTGGTCGCGCCAGAGCCTGCAAAGGCACAACTCGGCACACGAGGGCGAACATTCCGCTGCGGAAACAACTTGAAGAAACGCTTCGCGACCCATAGCATGCCGCGCCATGGTGAAATCTGATCGGGAGGTCAGTGAGATCGGTCGGGTTTTTGAGCCAGTGCAAGGTAGGGAGGATAATAATTATGGCTTCCGAAGTACAGGCAAACAACGGCGTTAACGTAGAGGCGCTGCTCGGCGCACGCGAAGCGCTTACCAACGCCCCGGAGGCAGCGCAGTTCAAGTGGCGCGCGGCCTGCGAATGGAAGGATGGCACCCACAGCCACTCGTCGGTCGAGAGCTTCTACGGTCTCGGCGAGGATCAGCATCGCAAGACCACCTTCACATTCGACGCAGACCATCCGGAGGTCTTCGCTTCCCAGGACAAGGGCGCCACGCCCGTCGAATACGTGCTGGTCGGACTGGCGAGTTGCCTGACCGCCGGCATCGCCGCGGTTGCCCAGAACCGGAACATCCAGTTGAAGTCGGTGAAGGCGACCATCGAAGGCGACATGGATCTCGCCGGAATACTCGGCATCGACAGCGACGTGCGCAACGGCTTCAGCGGCATCACGGTGAAATACAACATCGACGCCGACGCCAAGCGCGAGGACATCGAGGCTATCGTCGCTCAGTCGCAGAAGCGGTCGGCCGTCTATGACATTGTCACCAATCCGACGAACGTCACGGTCGTGGTGAATTGAAAGGCGCTTCGAACCGTAGACTCTCCTGATGAGAGGGTGCGATTAGTTCCGTCACCACAGTGATCGTCGGCGCGGGGCACGCGGGGCTCGCGATGAGCCGCTGCCTCGCAGAGCGCTCTATCGACCATGTGCTGCTGGAGCGCGGCGAGATCGCCCATACCTGGCGCACCGAGCGATGGGATTCACTGCGGCTGCTCACCCCGAACTGGCAGAGCCGGCTGCCGGGCTTCCGCTATGACGGCGACGATCCCGACGGCTACCGGACGATGCCTGAGGTGATCGACTTCCTCGGGAACTATGCCAAGGCGATCTCGGCTCCGGTCAGAACCCACACGACCGTTACCTCGGTTCGCAGCGACGGGGCGGGATATCTTGTGCGCACGGACCGCGGCGAGTGGCGGTGTCGGACCGTCGTGCTGGCGTCGGGCGCGTGCAACATCGCGCGCCTGCCCGACGTCGCCAGCCGCGTGCCGCCGTCGGTCGCCATGCTGACGGCACAGTCCTACCGCAATCCGGGTCAGGTCGCCGACGGTGGCGTGATGGTGGTGGGCGCGTCGTCGAGCGGCACCCAGATCGCACAGGAGCTGCAGCGTTCGGGGCGTCAAGTGACCCTGTCGGTGGGCGAGCACATCCGGGCGCCCCGCGTCTATCGCGGCAAGGACCTGGAATGGTGGATGGACGCCGCCGGCGTGCTCGACCAGCGTTACGACGAGGTGGACGACATCAGGCGGGCGCGACGGGTTCCTTCGCTACAGCTTGCCGGCACGCCCAACCGCATCACCCTCGACCTCAATGCGCTCGACGACCTCGGCGTCGGGCTCATCGGTCGTCTTGCCGGCATCACCGAAGACGGCAAGGCCCAGTTTGCGGGGTCGTTGCGCAACATGTGCGCGCTTTCCGATCTCAAGATGGCACGGCTGCTCGACCTCATCGACGAATGGGCGCGCGCCAACGGCCTGGACGCTACGGCCGGGCCGCCGGATCGTCCGCCGCCGACCCGTGTCGAGGACAACCCGCCGCTCGGCCTCGATCTTGCCGGAGGCGCTATCAGGACGATCATCTGGGCCACCGGCTACCGGCCGGACTACTCCTGGCTGGAACTGCCGGTCCTCGACCGCAAGGGCCACCTCCGTCACGACGGCGGTGTAGCGGAACATCCGGGCCTGTACCTGATGGGGACGCAGTTTCTGCGCCGCCGCAAGTCTGCTCTGATCGACGGCGCTGGCGACGACGCGCGTGATCTCAGCGATCATCTGGCATCGTACCTCGGGCAAAATTCAATCTGCTAGCAGAATCAACGTCTGAGACTCCAGAGGGAACAGGTTGGTTGCCGCGACAACCCCGAATTCTGCGCCCCTGCAGTCATATTCCCAAGTGCAGCTTTGGCTTCCAGAAGGGGCGGAACAACTCAATCTTGGGACAGCGGTTCATCACAACTTTCAAGCCCGCTTCCTCCGCCAACTGGGCGGCAGCGTCATCGCGCACCCCAATCTGACCCCACAGAACCTTGGCATTGATTGCGATGGCCTCCTGTGCAACTTCCAACAGATCTTCGGAGCGGCGAAAAACCTCAACCATATCCACAGGCCGGTCGATGGCCGCTAGTGACGCGTACACCTTAAGCCCTCGAATCTCAGCCAGACCGGGACTGGGGTTGACCGGGATCATGTCGTAGCCGATTTCGTGCAGCACCCTGAGTACCCCATAGGAAAATTTAGTTTTATCGGGGCTGGCCCCAACCATCGCGATGGTTTTGACCGATTTCAGAATGTCTTGCAGATAAGCCTCCGAATAGGGCTCATCATGATTCATATGGGTCATTTCTTTGCTTCCAACGGGGTCGCAATATCGGCTTTCAATTCATGAGCGGCCAGCGGGTCAAGGAAGGGGTTGCGATAGAGCTTGTCGTGGCTCTCAACGCCGACCTCCAGCGTGCAGTCGCTCATAGGGCGGGCGACGCAGAGGATTATATAGCCATTGTTGATCTGGCGGTTGTTCAGCGCCCGCTGCGCTTTTTGATCGACTTTGCCGCTGATTATTTTGGCCGCACAGGTTATGCAGCCGCCATACTTGCACCCATACGGCAGATCCACGCCCTGCTCGCGCAAGCTTTGCAAGAGGGGTTTGCGGTGATCGACGTCAAAGGCCGCACCGCCTTGATTGGCGAGAATGATGGTGAAGCAGGTCATACCCAGATGTCACTCGTGCAATCACCCCCGGGATAACGGGTTTCGTGGCAGCGGCTTGGTCCATTTGGTTCCTTACCAAAATCAACAACGAATAGCGGATCGATTTCCATGCCGCCGTTTTCCGTATCGCAATTGACCATCAGCATGCATCCGCCATTGGTGCGGATTTCCGGATAGAACTGATTATCCCACGTCGAGAAGAGTGAGGTCGTCACATAAAGGCGCTTGCCGTCGAGGCTGAGCTGTATCATCTGCGGCCCGCCAGTCACTTTCACGCCATTGACCTCAGGCGCACGTCCGAGAAGTCCGCCCATCCACACTTGTCCGGTAAGCTTGGCGTTGTGCGGGTCCGAGATGTCGTACTGACGAATGTCGCCATGCAACCAGTTGCACAGATAGAGGTATCTATCGTCCATGCTGAGCAGAATGACCGAGATCACGCCCGGTATTGGTATCGGCCATTCGGGATGCGGCTCATTGCCGACATCGACAATTTTTTCCCATTGCCAGTCACCCGCCGCGTCCTTCCACCAATGGATGATATTTGCAGAAAGGGCCGCGCCAACAAAGCCGTGACTGCTGTCGGGGTTATGATGGAATCGCACTTCCAGTGGGATCAAGCCATCTTCACCGAGATAGAATGTTTGCTTTGGCTCCTTCTTTTCAAAATCCCAGAAATGGATTTCTCGGCCATATTTCAGATGACCAACCTCTTCCAGGTCAAAGCCAGGCATGAAGGTATTGGGCGCGGCCCATTCCGAGCTGACCATTACGTTGTGTCGCGGCTGGTACCAGAAATCATAACCAAACTTGATACTGCCCATGGAGTTTTCCCAGCGGCCGACAATCTCGAACTCCTTGCTGAGTTGCAAATAGCCGCCGGGGGCATTGCCCTGGGCGTCACCAAGCATGGAAACGATGATGTCCGAGCCGAGGCAATGCACCGTGTGTGGCGCCGACAGGTTAGTCCTGGCTTTGATTTCAGCGCCGTCTATCACCTTGAACAGTGTCGGGCTGCGCGGATCGGTACCGCAATCGACAATATGCAGATTTGACGAGCGCACACCTGGCACGATCAGATATTTCCGCTCCATGCTCGCATCGCCGTGGCACGACGAACAGGCATTCCAGCCCGAGTGATGAAGCTCATCGCCAATACCCGGCATTTGCAAACGCGAAATCACCTGGCTGTAGGTCGAACTCTCCGGGTCGACATCAATGGTGCACAGATAGTCCGGCCTCTGAATGCCCGTGCCGGTGTAGATGGCAATCGTATAGAGCAGCTTTTCGCGAGGTGCCGTCATCGCCTCGGCTGGAGAAGCATAGCCCGGTCCACAGCAATGATTGGTCATGGGTACTTCCCTTTGAACAGATCACTGGCCAGCCCCAAAGGGGCAAGCTGGAATGTTAGTGCATGCTTGGCATTGGCGCTATGGCCGGGGTGGCTTGTGAAGTGCGCACGTGACGTACAACTTGGCGACAGAGCCCCCGTGGGACCACCCAACGCCAGCTTCTTATCCCGAGGGAACGTTGGCGGAGTGATCGGAGAGCAATGCCTGGACCAAGCCCAAGTGAAAGCCCCCGGCTTCTTTCCACGGTTTCAAGACAGTATTCCAGCAGATGATCGTGCGCGAACGGCTCGACGATCATCCACGTGCCGTCCGGCTTGAGCGAGCTACGAGCATGCGTGGCATGGCGTCGAGGCTGCCGATCTCCCCCACAACAACGGTACAACAACGGGGAGGTTGCGCTCTCTGCCAAAACGCGGCTCCGCCTCGCTTTTTTATTGATCACGACAAAAAAACAACGCTAACTGGCTCCCGCGAGGGGCCATGCTGACAAGTGATGAAGTGGGAGCGATCCCGTTGTTTTCGGGTTTGCCGGCGGCAGAGCTGGAGCGGCTGGCGCGGACAGCGGCCGATCTTCACCTCAGCCCCGGAGAGTTCGCGATTCACGAGGGTGGAGAGGCCGCGCTGTTTGCGGTTCTCGCCGGCAAGATCGAAGTCCTAAAGACCTTCGACGGCATCGAGCGAACGCTGGGTTGGCGTCTGCCGGGAACGATCTTCGGCGAGGTGCCGATTGCGCTTGGCTCGGGTTTTCCCGGTGGCTATCGCGCCGCCGAATCTTCCCGCGTCATGCGCATCGAGGTTCAGCAGTATTATTCCATCGCCGCGGTTTCAAAGGACGTGGCCCAAAAGGTCAGCGCGCTTGCCCGCGAGCGGATGGGCGGGCTGCAAAGCGTCACTGCCGAGCCGCAGAGGCCGCGCGTCACATTGGTCGGCCATCGCTGGGACACGGCGTGCGGCGAACTGCGCCGGTTTCTGGCCCGCAACCAGATTTCGTTCACCTGGCTGTTGCCCGACACGTCGGATGCCGAGGCTTTCTGGTCTGCCCTCGGCAGGCCGGCTCTCGATGGTCCCGTTGCCCGGCTGGCGGACGGGGAGATTATCGAAGCACCCGCCGTGCGCGATCTTGCCATTCGCCTCGGGCTGCAGACGCGCCCGCGCGGCGCCGAGTACGACGTCGCGATCATCGGCGGCGGACCGGCCGGTCTTGCGGCTGCGGTCTATGGCGCCTCCGAGGGGCTGCGCACCATCGTCGTCGAACGCGAGGCGCCCGGCGGGCAGGCGGGAACATCCTCGCGCATCGAGAACTATCTCGGCTTTCCAAGCGGCATTTCCGGCGACGAGCTTGCCAGCCGCGCGCTGCAGCAGGCAAAGCGGCTCGGCGCCGAAATCCTGGTCACCCGTTCGGTCGCCGGCATCGACCCGACGACGCACGAGGTGGTGCTCGACGGCACCGATGTCGTGCGCGCCCGCAGCCTCATCCTGGCAACCGGCGTCGCCTGGCGCCGTCTTGCCATCGACGGGTTCGACCGGTTGATCGGCAAAGGCGTTTATTATGGCGCCGCGCGCAGCGAGGCGAGCAGCACGCATGGGCAGGATGTCTACCTGATCGGCGCCGGCAATTCGGCCGGCCAGGCGGCGATGCATTTTTCCGGCCATGCGCGCAGCGTGACGCTGCTGGTGCGCGGCCCCTCGCTTGCCGACAGCATGTCCCACTATCTGATCGAGCAGCTCAGGGCGAAATCCAACGTAAAGGTCCAGCTTCGCTCCGAAGTCCAGGCCGTGCACGGCGAGACGCACCTGACGGCGATCGACATTCTCGACAAGACCGGCAACGAGGTGAGCCGGCACGAATGCGGCGGGCTGTTCGTGTTCATCGGCGCCAACGCCGAGACCGAGTGGCTGCCGGCCGACGTAGCGCGCGATGCACGCGGTTATGTGCTGACCGGCGACGACGTGAAGAAGGCCGGGCTCTGGTCGCATGGCCGCGACCCCTACCTGCTCGAGACCAGCGCGCCCGGCATCTTCGCCTGCGGCGACGTACGCCTGAGCCCGGTCAAACGCGTTGCCTCGGCGGTCGGCGAGGGCAGCATGGCCATCGCCTTCGTCCACCAGTATCTGGCCAATGAAGAGAAAGTAGACCGCAACCAAAGCTAGAGGGTCAAGTAACCAGAATGTCATCAGCCGGTCGATGCGGCGTGAAAACCGCCAATTAAGCATCGAAAGCACGCTTGAAGGCTGGCCGCACTTCGCCGCGGGCTACATAAGCGGAGAGGTTCGGATATTCGTTTAGTATACCCGATCCGTTCAACCTGCGCAGCACCGCCACCATCAGAAGGTCACCGGCGCTGAACGCACCATCGAGCCAGTCGGCATTGCCCAGGCGATCGGAAAGTTCGCCCAGCCATGGCTTGCGATCTCCGACTCAGGCGGAACCCATGATTCACAACCGACCCCAAGGGACACTGTTGCCGCCCATCTAGCCGTATTATCGGTATCGGCGAAGCCGCTGATCTGTGCTAAGCCGCCGCCCGAATAGCCAAAGGAGTACACCCGTGAGCGAGCCGACCGTGGCCGAGGCGACCGACAGCATCTATGCATCGCTCCGGGTGAACAATGCCGACATCGACGCACATATCGCGGCGCTCAAAGCAGCGCTGGCGCGAGAGGGGATAGAACAAGCGGTGTTCGATCCGACCAGGCTGGCGCAGAACAACCGTTCGGGCCGCAAGCTAATGCAGGCTTATTTTCGGCAGCGCGGCGTGAGCGTGAGGTTTTCGGCCTCGTAGGGGCGCGGCGCCACGGCCCGCCGGCAATCATTGTGGTCCAAGATCCCGCAGGGAGTTCAGGCAAGTCCGCTTTTGGCTTCTGTAGGCCGGCATGCGGCTTCCGGCCCCGCCGACGTCAAAGTACCTAGGAAATCGGCCGACAAATGGTCAATTCAATCACCTGCTCCGGCTGCCGAGTACCTCAGCGACCGATTCGCCGCTTCTGGCTTGCGGATTTGACCGGATCAATCGCATGAATCTGCCGCCTTGAGCGCTTCGGCGCGGTCAGATTTGTCTAACGCTCCTATCCATCGAACCGACGCGAAGAATCGTGGATAGTCGCCCGAACACAAATCGAACAAGCGGAGAAACGTCGCCACCCGATCGCCGTAGACGGAAGTCGCGGCGAGCTTCGCGTTGTTGATCGGAGAATCGAACCAGACATCGTACCTCCGGTATCCATGCCAGCGACTGTCGCGCATCTCTCGGTAGCGCATCCGCAGCCGTTCGATCGTGGCTATCTTTGCGGCCCGCTTTTGCTCAGAGGTAGCGCTGTCGTCATAGACGTGCCTTAGCTCGTCTCGGGTCTGCGACACCAGCGCAAGAAATTGAGCTCTGCGCCTCCGGTCGGCTTCGTAACGGCGCAAACCGGCAGTATCCCCATTCGCGCGCAGCCATTTTCTTACACCGGTTGTTTCGACAGCGGTAGCGAACGCCTCGTTGAACCCGGAATCGTCCTGTACGTAGACGCGCTGGTGGGCCAGCTCATGGAACACCAGCCCTGCAAGACCCGCTTCATCTTGGCTGAGCATGGTGCTTAGCAGCGGGTCACTTGACCAGCCGAGTGTGGAATATGCAGTGATGCCCGTCACATAGACGTCCAGGCCCTGTCTCTGAAGTTCGACAGCGGTTTCAATCGCAGACCTTTTGGAGAAGTATCCTCGGTACGGAACGCATCCGAACACTGGAAAGCACCATGTTCGTGGCGTCAGCGAGAATTCCGGCGCTGCGAAGATGGCCCATGTCACCGCGTCCCGACCAACGTCAACATAGCTGCGGTAGCTATTGTTGTCCGGCAGCGCTAGTTCATCTATCGCAAACTGTCGGATGGCGCTCGCCGATGCCATTCGAGCGCGCAATGTCCCAGGGGTCGAAGGATTGTCGATCAGCTTTCCTACATCCTGCCGCGCCGCCATGATCTCCAGGTGACCCTTCAGGGATTGTGCGTAGTAGGAAATGCTGGTGCAACCTGCCACGCCGGACATCACGATCATCGCAGCAACCGAACGAAAAAAAGCATGCATCATGCCCACAGCATCGCTCACACGTCCGGATAGGGCAAATGTCGCAACTACGCCCGGTCCGAAACCGTGCGCCAATTTGGTTAAGATCCTGGATGGGGTTTAGGCTAGACGTTCGTCCTCGGCAAGATTGTCACAATTCGGTCACACGCCGCCAAATTGCCGAATGTCCGGACACGGCGGACTGAAGCAACGCAGCATTTTCCACTTTGAGGCGAAGTAATTCTCAACTATGGTCCGCCAGGCTTTTGGCATGAGGGGGAATATTGCCGATGGTTTTATCACGCAGGGGGGTCGTGCTCGGCGGCCTGGCGCTGGTCGCGGTGGGTGCAACCAGCAATATTGCTCAAGCCGCGGCGGCAAAATCCTTTTTCGCCGGTACCGCCAGCGACAACAATTTTGTCTATCGCAAGACCAACTTCGCCAAGATCGACAAGAGATGGCATCGCCAGATCGTCAAGTATTTCAGCAGCGAGCCGGTCGGCACCGTCGTGGTCGATACCCGCCACCATTTCCTCTACGTCATCATGGAAAACAAGACCGCCATCCGCTACGGTGTCGGCGTCGGCAAGGACGGCTTCAAATGGTACGGCCGCGCGACGATCGACCGCCGCGCGCTGTGGCCGCAATGGGTCCCGCCCCCCGAAATGCGTAAGCGCAGGCCGGACCTACCGCCCATGGTCGCAGGCGGCGCGTCCAACAATCCGCTCGGGCCGCGCGCGCTCTATCTGCACCGCAACGGCGCCGACACCGGCTACCGCCTGCATGGCACGCTGGAGCCATGGAGCATCGGCACCGACGCTTCCAGCGGCTGCATCCGCATGTTCCCGGAAGACATCATCGACCTTTACCAGCGCTGCCCGATCGGCACCGCGGTGCAGGTCCTGCCGCACATCGCCGACCAGGCGCCCGCTTCCACCACTGTCGAATGATTGGCGCCTCATGAACCGCATGATTGAAAACACGCGCCGGCTGCTCGCCGCGGGCCTGCTGGTGCTGGCCGCATCCTGCTCGACCAGCAACACGCTGGCCCCTTCCACGCCCGACGTCACCAACACCGAGGTTGCCGGCTTCCAGAACGTGCAGCCGGGCAGCGAGGAGGATTTTATCCTCAATGTCGGCCGCCGCACCTATTTCACGCAAGGTTCGGCCGCGCTCGATTCTGTCGCCAAGGCCACCCTCGACACCCAGATCGCCTGGCTAGCAAAGCATCCGCGCTGGCTGCTCAAGCTGCAGGGTTTCGCCGACGATCCCGGCGCAAGTGAAATGGCGCTGTCGCAGCAGCGCGCCGATGCGGTGATGGACTACCTCGCCGCCGGCGGCATAGACCGCAACCGCATGTGGGCCAAGGGCTACGGCAAGGACAGGCTCGTCCGCGAGTGCCCCGATACCGCCTGCAGGTCGCAGAACCGCCGCGTTGTGTCTAATTTGCGCGATGAGAGGGACGAGCCGTAGGGGGCTGCTGTTCTGCTTGTGACCCGAAGCAGAGTCTCACACGTGACGGCGGCATGGCTGCTTTGCGCCTAATGTCGGTCATCGGGCTCGCGTTCTTTGATTCCCCAAAGCGGACGCAGCGGCATGCGTCGCCAGGATAGTAATTGCGGACGCAGCTGTCATTGGTTCAGACAAAGGCGGCAAGTAGACGACCAAGGTCAGTCCGGAATACCGGCACGGCGCAGGAGCGTGACAATCTTATCGAGCACCTCCGCCTCCCTGTAGGGTTCCTAGCGACGAAAGACCTTGAGTGTGAAGCGCGGATGGGCCTGGGGCATTACCGCGATCGTCTCTGCGGCCATCAGGCTGGCCATCGGCCAGCCTGGCAAGTCGCAAGATAAAACTGAGGAAATGAAGGTGTTTGGTACGCATCGTCGCCCTGAGCGTGAGCGCCACCAGCGCTCGTGGCCCACTTCAAGGGTCGTTTGCAGCCCATGACTTCTGCTGGGCCGCATACGGTCGGCCGTCACTCCGGCAACCCCGCGAACCGCATCTGCTTGATCCAGCGGTCGAGGCTTCCGGGTGCGGTCCAAATCTTGTCCCACTCCCTGCGTTCTTTACTGATGGATTCACTGGGAGTGTTCTGGAGGAAAACCGCAAGCGCTTCCTTTGCCTCTCGCTTGTTTCCTAGACAAGCGTGGATCCCCGCAAGCATGCGCTGTGCGCCGCTCGGGATCCTGGACATTTTCCGCATCGCAGCCAGCGCCGCCCCACAATCGTTCTTTTCCCAGAGCGCCCAGCCCATCTGCCAGTGAAACCAGTCAGGGTGGAAGGGATCGATGCCTTTGGCCTGCTCGATCCGATCGATCGCTTCGTCGGCGCGGCCAACATACAGCAGCACGTTCGTACTCATGACGAGGATATGCGAGTTGCTCGGGTTCAAGGCGATCGCCTGATCGTACTGGGCAAGGGCCTGCTCGACCTCTCCGGCTTCGGTGTGGATGCTGGCGCGGACCTCATGCGCTTCTGCGTCATCAGGAGCGAGCAGGATGGCCTTGTCGGCGTATTTGGCAGCGAGTTTCAACGCCTCGTTCCGGTTGTGTTCCTGCGCGTGCCACCCGAATACCGCGTCATTGCGATAGTACCAGGCCAGCCCGATATAGCCGAACTGGGAGTTCGGATCCTCTTCGATCGCCTTGAGGCTGAACTGCCTTAACAGCTCGTTCCCCTCGGCTGAGATATCCTCTCCGATCTTGGCCCTCCCCATCAGGTAATAGCGGAGCGCGCTGACCTGCGCGGCATCGCTCTGTGGCAACGGTCGCTCGATCCTTATTCCGACCCGATCCGCAAGCGTGCGGATGATTTCCTCCTGGACGACGAAAAGATCGCCAATCTCCCGGTTGTAGGAGTTGGCCCAGACATGTGATCCGTCATGCGCATTCAGCAACTGGGCGGACACTTTCAGCCGGTCTCCGATCTTCTGCTGGCTGCCTTCGAGCAGGTAGTCGACGCCGAGTTCATCTCCAATCTGTCTGGCGTCGATCGGCTTACCGCGGTACCTGAAGCTCGAGTTCCGGGCGATGACGGCATAAGTCTTGCTCCGCGCCAGCTCGGTGATGATCCCCTCGGCAACGGCATCGCTGAGATATCCCTTGTCCGCACCTGCACTCATGTCGTCGAAGGGAAGGATCGCAATCCTGGGCATGTCGCTCGAACGAACGGGAGCGGCTCGCCAGGCTTCCGCGCCGTAGTATGCGCCGATCGCTGCCGCAAGGAGAGCGAGTGCAGCAAGAATGAAGCCGCGCTGCGAGAATCGGGTCCTGGCACGTTCCGTGCCGGCTGCGGCGTTTGGGTCCGCCGCGTCCGATAGATCGGCGTTCAGTCGGTAGCCTCTCTTTGGGACGG
Source organism: Mesorhizobium sp. M0408 (assembly GCF_040321495.1). NCBI lineage: Bacteria > Pseudomonadati > Pseudomonadota > Alphaproteobacteria > Hyphomicrobiales > Phyllobacteriaceae > Mesorhizobium > Mesorhizobium sp. M0408. The sequence continues at coordinate 20,829 of NZ_JAMYRO010000011.1, forward strand.
TTTCCACCATCACGTGCGCGTCGTCCCCCAACGCGCGGCGAATATCGGCAATGCATTGAGTGAGGCTGTCGTCGGTCACGAAGGTATCGGGCCAAACCGCCTGCATCAGAGCATCCTTGGACACGATTTCGCCCGGTCGCGCCGCGAGCACGGAGAGCACCTCGGCGGACTGGCTGCGAAGATTGACCGCTTTGCCTTCGACGGTTCGGAGTTCTTTGCTTTTGGTCAGGAAGACGAAACCGCGGAACGTGATCGTTTCAGCAGATTTCAGGTCAATTTCAGGGGCCGTTCGGGACATTTCACCTTCCTGGCGCGCTTCCTAGTTTAGCCCATTCGGCCTTCGCCTCCAAGCGACCCCAGCAGCACCGGATGAAACGGAGGACGACATGAATCGCACCAAGCTCATCATCGCTCTGGCTCTTCTCTTGGCAGTGCCAACGGCTGCGAAAGCAGATCCTCAATCTCTAAATGCAACCGCGCATGTAATTTCTCTCGTATTTGTCCATGGCCGCATCGATGAACGCCGAGAACAAAAATCTTTCGATACGATCAAAACCTGCCTCGCATGGAAGCATCAGGGGGAATTTCTTCCGCCGCAACCGGGTTCTTTTGCTTCTTTCACGTACTGTGAGCTAACTAACGTTGGTCCTACTCGGACGGCCAGTATCTTCCAACTTACCCAGGAGGGTCAGTGAGGGCGATCCTCGACCGCCCCTGCCGCGCCGCCCGACGACGGCGACCCCGACGAACCGGACGACTTCCGACCGCCGTGCCCGTGCTGCGGCGGCCGCATGATCGTCATCGAGCTGTTTGAACGGTGGAGGCAACCGCGCGGACCACCACACGGCTCCCGGTGACCGGGAGCAGCACGCCATGACCCGGCATGGAATGGTTCAGCCTTCAGCTGCAGGCACTCAGCCTCCGGCAACGGATCGACGCACGTCCATGATGATCCTCGATGCTGAAGAGGTCGCGTCCAGCTGCCGACCAAGCCGACAACACCGCGCGGGGGCGCAACGAAGCGGTCTGTCCGCATTCACCCCAGCGCTTCCCGACGGCGGTCACGCCATCGCCGACGTCTGCCGAAATCCGAAATCCCCATAGCCATCGTCTGCGGCCCGCGGGTTCCTTCCTCGGGGACTTTCGTACGCCTGCCGGCGCCCGAAACTCTTCACGTGAGCCGAACGGCTGCTTTAACTGGTCCCGCGGCAATAACCGGACGGACAGCAAACGGGCCCCGTGCCGTAGGCAAGATCGGTGAAGACGAAGCGTCCGGGCCTCTCGGCCATCGGACCCCGTGCAGCAGGCCATAGGGCCTCGCGATGGGCCATATAATTGGCTTCGATGACTTTCTGGTTGGCCGCCAGCCCGTTGGCGAACAACTCCTGATTAGATGCCATTTGCCGCCCGGCCTTGGAACTTGACGTTCTCCCGCGCAGTCCCATCCAATTGCCGGGCGCGTAGGTAACGCGGATACTTCACCAGGTCCCGAAATTACATGACACGCAGCCGCCGTCTCTGTCTGATCTTTGAACTTAAACATTTCATTGGAAAATAGCCGCAACCATCTTTCATCTTGCCGCGTATGGTCCGATCATCTGCCGGTGCAAGTTTGAGGACATGCAATGAAGAAGGTCGCTGCTCTCCTGGTACTTTCCCTCGTTACCATGCTGCCCGCCGTGGCAGCCGCGCAGTCCTGCCTGCCGGAGCTTGGGCCATCGCCGCCGCAGGATGCTATGCAGCTGTACCCCGGCGGTGTCGAGAAGGCGTTGGCCGCGCTGCCGGACATCGTCAAGAAAGTCAAGGAAGCATCCGACGTTCCCGGCTTCGCCGTGGCGGTGGTGCATGGCGGCAAAATGATCTTTGACGAGGGGTATGGCCTTCGCGACAACCGGGACGACACTTCTAAGGTCAGCAGCACCACCATTTTCCAGGTCGCCTCGGTGTCGAAGTCGATCTCGGCCACGGTGGCCGCGATCGCCATGACGAAGGACCACAGCTTCGACTGGGATACCCCGGTCGGCAAGGTCTGGGACGGCTTCCGCCTCAATCTCGACTATGCCTCGAGCAACGCCACCATCGGCGATTTCTTCGCCCATCGCTCGGGCCTGCCGATGGCGGCGGGCGACGAACTCGAGGATCTCGGCTTCCAGCGCAAGCAGATCGTCGGGAGCCTGTGGATGGTGCCGCTCGATCCCTTCCGTATCTCCTATCACTACGCCAATTTCGGCACGACGATCGGCGCCGAGGCAGTGGCCCACGCCGAGAAACAACCTTGGGAGCCGCTGGCCAAGAGCCTGTTGTTCGATCCGCTCGGCATGCGCTCGAGCAGCTATCGGCACGAGGACTTCATTGCCGCCGGCAAGAACCGCGCCCTGCTGCATGCGCGCGTGGCGGAGAATGTGTTCGAGCCGCTCTATGACCGCGACCCCGACCAGCAGGCGCCGGCGGGCGGCGTCTCCTCCAGCGCCCAGGATCTTGCCAAGTGGATGATCCTGCTGCTTGGCGACGGCACCTATAACGGCCAGCCCATGATCGACCCGAAGATCCTGCAGCCCGCCATCACACCGCAGAGCGTGACCTACCGCGGCGAGACGCCCGATACGCGGGCCAGCTCCTATGGCTATGGCTTCAATGTGGGGGTGAACGCCAATGGGCGCACCACCATGGGCCATTCCGGCGCCTTCCTGCTCGGCGCCGGCACCACCTTCCAGATCTTGCCCTCGGCCGATGTCGGCATCGTCGTGCTCACCAACGGCTCCCCCGTCGGCGCCGCCGAGGCGGTCGCCGCCAGCTTCATGGACATCGTGCAATATGGCAAGGTCACTCGCGACTGGTATCCCTACATCAAGCCGCGGTTCATGGTCTACTACAAGCCGGTGGGCGACCTCGCCGGCAAGGACAAGCCGACGAACCCCGCCAAGGCGCGCAGTCCATCCTTCTACGAGGGCCGATATACGAGCAACTATTTCGACACCGCCACCGTGCGGGCCGATGGCGAAAAGCTGATGCTCGAACTCGGCCCCAAGCCCATGCAGTTCACGCTCGAGCACTGGGACGGCGACACCTACGCCCTCACGCCCCGCGGAGAGAACGCGCCGACCGGCTCGCTGTCATCGGTGAAGTTCGTTGGTTCCCCCGGCGGCATTCGCGCGCGGGTGATGACGGTGGACTATCTCAATGAGAACGGGTTGGGGCATTTTCAGAGGTAGGGGTGGGGGCGTCGGGTGCTCCATACACCCTATGCCGTCGAAAAGGCGAACCGGCCGTCTGCAAGGTGATGCCTGAGATGGCGGATTTGTGACGGTTCGCTTCCGGGCATGGAAATCAGGAAGCCGGCATTTGCTCGGGAGCTTCCGACAAGCTACGTCGGCTTTGGCCAGCCGCTGATCCGAAGCAGACCGACGGCTCCAGGCCCCGAAACGGTCATTCTGGATGCCAATTTGCGAGAATCAGTCCGCGCGGTGCTGGGTGGCGCAAGAAGGATGGTTCAGTCGAAGAAGCCTGCATCCTCTTCCCGGAGATACTTCCTGGTTGCTTCGGCGTCGATGTCGAGGCCCAGCCCCGGCGCTTCCAGCAAGTCCACCATGCTGTCCTTCACGATCTGCGACGGCAGGCCGATTACGAGGTCCTCCCACCAGGGGTCGGAGGCGCTCGGGTATTCGAACGCAATGTAGTTGGCGGGCAGCGTGGCGCAGACATTGATCAGCGCGCCGAGGCCTAGAAGGCCGTTCGCGGTGCCGTGCGGTGCGATCAGGATCGAGTGCATATAGGCGTGCTCGGCGACCCATTTGAGCTCGGCAATGCCGCCAATATCGGCCGGATCCGGGCCGATGACGCGCACCGCCTGCGTTTCGATCAGCTCCTTGAAATTGTGCCGCAGGTATATCTGCTCGCCGGTATGAATTGGCGTCGAGGTGGCGGTGGTCAGCTCCCGATAGGCCTGCGGATTGACCCACGGCACATAGTCGCCGGTCAGCATGTCCTCGAGCCACATCAAATTGTACTTCTCGACCGCGCGAGCGAACTTGATCGCATCGGGCAGCATCCAGCCCGGGCCGCAGTCGAGCGCCAGGCTCACCTTGTCGCCCAGCACTTCCTTCATCGCGATCACGCAGTCGAGCATGTGGTTGAAACCGCGCTCGCTGATGACGCCCTGATCCATGGCACCGTGGTAGCCAGCCTTATTCTGCTTCACGCCGTAATGGAAGTCCTCGATGGTGTCCTTCATGTTGGAGTGGAACGAGATCCCTTGCTTGATCATGAAGAAATTCTGCGGCTGCTCCATCATCCATTTCACGTCAGCGGCGTAATCCTCCGGCCGGTCCCCCGTTCGCTTCTGCCGGATCGAGCCGTTATAGACGCGCACCTTGTCGCGCACCTTGCCGCCGAGCAGTTTGTAGGCCGGCACGCCTGCGGCCTTGCCGGCTATGTCCCACAGCGCATGCTCGATAGCGCTTACCGCCGCGCCATAGGGCTTGAAAGAGCCGCGTTGGCGGATCTTCAGCATCACCCGCTCGACGTCGGTAGGGTCCTCGCCGATCAGCGCATCGCGGAAATGCAGCACCCAAGGCTTGAGATAGGTCTTGGTGAACTCGACTTCGCCAAGGCCATAGAGGCCCTCGTCGGTAACGATGCGGACGATGGGATGTTTGCCGATGACGGCGCAGCGGAGATCGGTGATCTTCATCTTCGGTTCTTTTCGCCTCAGCTCCAGATACGGTCCCAGGAATACTCGTTGTCCCAGTGATCCGTGGGCTGCCAGATGCCGGTGACACCCGGCTGCAGATGCTGCGAGATCACCTCGTCGACGACGTCGTCAATCCCCAGGCCAGGTTTGTCCGGAACAGTGATAAAGCCGTCCTTCACGAGCGGCTTGGGAACGCCGGTGACGATATCGTCCCACCAGTCGACATCGGCAGAGTGGTATTCGAGCGCCATGAAGTTTTCAGTCGCGGTCGCGACATGTGCCGCGGCCATTGCGGCGATTGGACTTTCGGCCATATGGATGGCCATTGCGACGCCGTGGTCCTGGGCCATGTCGCCGATCTTCTTGGTCTCGAGGATGCCCCCGCTGGTGAGCAGGTCCGGGTGGATAATGGAGAGGCCGCCGCTCTTGAGCAGAGGCTCGAAGCCTTCCTTTAGGTAGATGTCCTCGCCGGTGCAGATCGGCACCGTAGTGGCGGCCTGCAGTTGCCGGAACTGCTCGGTGTACTGCCATGGGATCACATCCTCGAGCCAGGCCGGCACGTATTTTTCAATCCGCCTGGCGAGCCGAATGCCGTTCTGCAGCGAGATGTGGCCGACATGGTCAATGGCGAGCGGAATATCCATGCCGATAACATCGCGAACCTCGGCAATGTACTGTTCAAGCAGGTCGAGGCCCTTGTCGGAAAAGTGGAGGCCGGTAAACGGATGGGGGACGTTATGCAAATCGTAAGCGGCATTGCGGGCGCGCCGCTCCTCCATGGTCTTGACCGGGCCGCGGCCGGGATGGATGCGGTACCCTTCAAGTGAACCGGCAGGGGAGACGACCGCACCGGGTACATCCGCGATCTGCATCAGCCCCAGATCCATCTTGAGGAAGGTGAAGCCGAGCGCCATGCGCTGCTTGAGGCGCTTGCCGGTCTCGGTGCCGCTCGGCACGGTAGCGTCGGTGTCGCAATAGACGCGCACCTTCTCCCGAAACCGGCCGCCGAGCATCTGGTAGATGGGAACGCCATAGGCCTTGCCGGCGAGATCCCACAACGCGATCTCGACCGCCGAGACGCCGCCGCCTTGCCGGCCGTGGCCACCGAACTGCTTGATCCGGCGAAACAGGCGGTCGATGTCGCAAGGGTTCTCGCCAAGCAGCCGGCTCTTCAGCATCAGCGCGTAGGTGGCACTGGCGCCGTCGCGCACCTCGCCAAGCCCGACGATGCCCTGGTTGGTGTAAATCTTGAGCAGGGTTGAGGTGAACGGCGCGCCGACGATTTCGGCTACCCGCATGTCGGTGATGCGAAGCTGGGATGGCTTGGAGTTCGCGTTCACCCGATTGAGCGCTTCGTCGGCGCCACCTGTCTTTGCCATGACTTATCCTCGTTTTCGGCTTGTCGTCACGCACCCTGGGCCGGCACAGCGTGTTGCTAGCCCAACTCAATCTCGTGGGCCTGCAGGTAGTCGCGGTCCATCTCAATACCGAGACCAGGCTTCGACGACAGCTTGAGGCTGCCGTTCGAAATGTCGAGTGGTCTGTCGATCAGGTGATCGTATTTGCCCAGGTTCCACTCCGATGTTTCAAGTTTGTAGAAGTTGGGAACGGTCATCATCACCTGCGCTCCCGCAACCACGTTGATCGGTCCCGCGGCGTCATGTGGCGAGACCGGCACGTAGTAGGCTTCGCATAGCGCAGCAATCTTCTTGAGTTCGGTAATGCCGCCGGTCCAGGTAACGTCGGGCATGATGTAATCAGCGAGCCTGTTCTCGAGTACCGGCACGAAATCCCACTTCGTGTGGCCGCGCTCGCCCCACGAGATGGCGGTATTGACCTTCTCACGCACCTGCTTGAGGGCGTTAAGGCTCTCGGGCGGGCAGGGCTCCTCAAACCAGTCGATCTGGCCGGCCTCCTCGAGGCTCCGACAGAGGCGAATGGCGGTGGGGACGTCGAAGCGGCCGTGCGCATCGATGAGAATGTCGACATCGGGTCCTGCCGTTTCGCGGATCAGAGCCGTGAGTTCGGCGGCTTCGCGCTCGTCCTTGCGGGTCATGCTGCCATCGAGGTAGCCGTCTCGCTGTTCGCGGGGCAGGCCATCGGCGCTGCGGCCCTGGTGGGGGTAGGGATCGAACTTGAGCGCAGTGTGTCCGGACTCGACAATGTCTAGAATTTCGCGGACCACAGCCTCCTTGCTGGTGAATTTGGCCTGGTTGGGATGGGTGTAGAGCGCGATTTCATCGCGTACCGGCCCGCCAAGCAGCTCGTAAATCGGCTTGCCGAGGACTTTGCCCCGGATGTCCCAGAGGGCAATATCGATGGCGCTCACGCATTCGACGGCGGCGCCGCGGCTTCCCATGTAGGTGAAGCTGCGGAAGATCTTGTGCCAGAGATGCTCGATACGCGCCGGATCCTCGCCTGTCACGGCGACGCCGATCTGCCGCAGGATCGTGCAGAGCGCGCGGTTGGCGAGCCTTGTCGTGGTGGTGATCTCTCCCCAGCCACTCACTCCCTCGTCGGTCGTCACTTCGACGAACAGGAACTCTCCCCAGTAAGAAGCATCGGACTTGATCAGCCACGGCCGAATGCTCGTGATTTTCATCTCAACTACCTTTGCCTGAAAATGGTCAGCTAACGATGTTCTGGACTGGACATTCTATCCGGCCCGAGCGGCGTTGCGCGCTCGCATCTGTTCGAGAATATGCCGGCCCGAACCCTCGACATGGCGGGAAACGAGTTCGGCCGCCTTGTCGGCCTCTCCCGCCTTCACAAGCGCGATGAGTTCGCGGTGCTCGCGCATGATCGCGGCACGTCGCGCCAGCGTAAAATTGAAACGACGGCTCACGGCTCGCAGCACTTCGCGATGCTTCCACCAAAGCTCGGCGGCGTGGCGGTTGTAGTGCCGCTGGTACATCACGGTGTGGAAAGCGGTATCCAGCTCACTGTGCCTGAATGTGTCGGCGAAGTTGTTCTCTTCGATCAGGCCTTGGAGACGTTCGAGTTCGGCGATGTCCTCGCCGGTAGCCATATTCACAAACCATCGTGTCAGGGCTGGCTCGATCAGAACACCGATCTCGTAGATATCCCGGACAAAATCCTGATCAATGGGTCGCACGCGCGCCCCGCGGTTGGCGACAAAGGTGACAAACCCTTCGCCGCGCAACAACTGCAGGGCCTCGCGCACAGGATTGGTCGAAGTGCCGTGACGCCGGGCGAGATCGGTGACGACAAGCCGTTCGTTGGCGGCGAGCCGTCCCTCGATGATATCTTCCCTGATCAATTCATAAAGCGAGGCGCCCTCGCTGGAGGCCCCGATGGGATCGGTCCCCACCGGTGGCATCGCTTTGAAATCGCTTATTTCGGCCAAGGCCGGCTCCCCAATTTAATACATAACTTGCCCGATATCACACACGGCTTTCGCAAACAATGTACGATTCTGCGCGTTGACAGGCAATCCATGATCTGAAAACGTACCAAGTGATCGAGAGGATACACTGAGCTGAAAGAAGCATCCTCGCGATCGAAACGAGCAAGGACCGCTTTAGGGCGGCATGGGAGAACCAGGGAGGATACCTATGACGAGAATTGCGCTCGGCAGTGCCGTCCTGCGCGGCACTGTCGCCACTGCTTTGATGGCATCCCTGACGTCTACATCGGCGCTGGGTGCACCGCCGGTCGACCTGAGCAAGTGGTCGCCGGAATATGTACGCTCGATTGCGGGCACACAGGACTTTGACACGGCGGCCGATTGCGCCAAGGTCACACCGCTCGATTACAAGGGGCGACTGACATTCTGGTATCAGGGCGTGTTCGAGGGCGACCCCGACCTCCTGCGCCAGTACTACAAGGATTTCTTCGAGACCTTCCGCAAAACCTATCCGAACATCCAGATCGAGGAACAAGCCCTCACCTATAACGACCTTCTCGACAAGTTCCGCACCGCGCTCCTGGGCAATGCCGCGCCGATGGCGGTCCGCCTGCAAATCCTGGGTGGTACCGAGTTCGCCTCAAAGGGCTATCTGCAGCCGCTCAAGCCAGAGGACGTGGGGTATTCGACCGAGGATTTCTGGCCCGGCGCCATGAAGGCAGTGACCTGGGAGGGCGTGACCTACGGCATTCCGACCAACAATGAGACGATGGCGTTCATCTGGAATGCCGACATCTTCAAGCGTGCGGGCCTCGATCCAGACAAGGCTCCGGCAACCTGGGACGACGTCGTCAAATATTCCAAGCAGATCCACGACAAGCTTGGCATTGCCGGTTACGGCCTCGTGGCTCGCAAGAATGCCGGCAATACGCCGTACCGCTTCATGCCACAGCTATGGGCCTATGGCGGCGGCGTCTTCGACGAAGCGACGCCAAACCCGACCTATGAGCAGGTCCAGCTCGATAGCCCGCAGAGCAAGGCAGCGCTGCAAGCCTCGTACGACATGTATGTTCGCGACAAGTCGGTTCCGGTTTCGGCACTCACCAACCAGCAGGCCGATAACCAGCCCCTGTTCGTCGCCGGCCAGCTCGGCATGATGATCTCGCACCCGTCCGATTACAACGTCATGCTCGACCTGCAGAAAAAGGCGACGGGCACCGACAAGGACAAGGCGCAGACGGTCATCGACAACATGCGCTACGGCCTGATCCCGACTGGTCCCGACGGCAAGCGCGCCGTCGTGTTCGGCGGCTCGAACATTCACATCCTGAAACCCGAATATGTCGAGGGCGGCAAGGTAGACGAGCCGGCTGCGAAAGCTATCATCTGCATGTGGACGAGCCCTGAATGGTCGCTGAAGATGGCCTACGCCGGATCAAACCCGGGCAACCTCAACGGCTTCAAGACCAAGTGGATGAAGGAACGTCTGGACAACATCAAGTTCCTCGACGTCACCACCTCGATGCTGCCATACGGCATCCCGTTCCCAGCTCTGCCGCAGGCCCCCGAGATCATGAACATCATCATCCCGGACATGCTGCAGAATGCCCTGACCGGAGCGATGACCGTCGACGAGGCAGCGGACGACGCGGCCAAGAAGGTAAAAGACCTGATGGGCGGACTCTAGTCCAGGCCGGACCTACGACTGACGGCTGCGCCGCTGGCGCAGCCGCCTCGTTCCGAAGAAAAAGGGCACGCCACAAGTGACGATCGTGACCGGCAAGGCCGAGGCTCGCCGAAGATTGCAATCCGGTTGGTCCGGCGCGCTGCGGAAGATCTGGGAGCATCGCGCGGACTACGCGTACGTGCTCCCAGCGATCGCCGTAATGCTCATCGTCATCGCCTATCCGATCTACTACACGGTCGAGCTGTCGTTCTTTAAGACACCGCCTGGCCTGCAACTCCGCGACAAGACCTTCATCGGCTTCGACAACTACACGACCATCCTCACCAGTCAGGTGTTCTGGAAAGTCACCTGGAACACACTGATCTGGACTCTGGGGTCAACTTTCATCTCCTTTGTCCTGGGGTTCGCCACAGCGCTGGCGCTCCACCGCGACTTCATCGGCCGTGGTGTCCTGCGCGCCCTCCTGATCATCCCTTGGGTCATCAGCGCCGTCGCCGCCTCCTACATCTGGAAGTGGATCTACCATTCGGACTTCGGGATCATCGGCGCGGTGCTGGTCGGCCTCGGATTGGCCGCCCAGCCGCCGAATTTCATCGACAATGTCAGCACGGTGCTGCCCTCCCTGATCGTCGTCAATATCTGGCGCGAGTTTCCGTTTGCCATGATCATGATGATGGCCGGCCTGCAGACAGTCCCCGACCAATTGCTGCGTGCCGCAAAAGTCGATGGTGCCAATGCATGGCAGCGCTTTTGGCACGTCACCTTCCCGCACTTGCGCAACGTCTCGGTGGTGACGATGCTGCTGCTCGCGGTGGCCAACTTCAATTCCTTCATCATCCCCTGGATCATGACCGGCGGCGGGCCGTCGAACGCATCGCATATCTGGATAACCCACATTTATGAGCTCGCCTTCGGAAGGCAGCGCTGGGGCGTGGCATCGGCCTATTCGGTGCTCCTGTTCCTCACGCTGATGACGCTGGGCTATTTCTACGTCCGTGCGTTAAGCGGCAACGAGCGGAAAGAGGGGAGCGCATGAGCACGATTGCCGAGACAGCCCCTCGAGCCCAGACCCGTCGCCGCATGCGCGTCGACGGATGGCGGTGGGCCGGGCGCATATTCCTCGTGTTCATGCTGCTCTATACCGCGTTGCCGATGATCTGGATGCTGATCACCTCGATCAAGTCCGGATTCGCGGCGACGCAATTCCCGCCGCAATGGTGGCCGGACGAACCTACCCTCGCCAGCTATCAGAAACTGCTCGATCCGCAGAACAGCGTCGGCCAGGACTTCCTCCGCTTCTTCTGGAACAGCCTTTTCGTGTCGACCGTCACGACAATCCTTTCGGTGATCGTGGCTGTCCCAGCGGCCTACGCGTTTTCGCGCTTCAGTTTCCCCGGCCGGAATTTCCTGTTCTTTGCCGTGCTGCTGCGCAATATGTTCCCGGCGGTGATCTTCCTCGTGCCACTCTTCATCCTGATGCGCGCGATCGGTCTGATAAACACGCATGGCTCACTGATACTCACCTATCTCACCTTTGGCCTGCCGCTGGCGATCTGGCTGCTCAAGGGCTTTTACGACAATATCCCGGTGCAGCTTGAGCAGGCGGCGCGCATCGATGGCGCAACACGGTTCCAGGCCTTCATCATGATCGTGATGCCGCTCTCGACGCCGGGGATCATCGCCACCGCAATCTATTCCTTCATCGGCGCGTGGAACGAGTACATCTACGCCTACACCTTCCTCTCCAAGAACGAGCAGTTGACCCTGCCGGTCGGCATCCAACGCTTCTTCTCGGAAAATACGACGGATTTTCCGGGCCTGATGGCGGCCAGCTTCATGATGAGCGTGCCCGTCGTGGTGCTGTTCCTGGTCCTGCAACGATACTTCGTACGCGCCCTTACAGAAGGCGCGGTCAAGCACTAGGGAGTTGCCGATGGCCCACGTGGTCCTCCAAGATCTCGTCAAGAGCTATGGCGGCTTCAAAGCTGTCAACCACGTCTCGTTGACGGTCAATGACGGCGAGTTCGTTGCGCTCGTCGGCCCTTCAGGCTGCGGCAAGACAACCACGCTCAATCTCGTCGCTGGGCTGACCCCGATCACATCGGGCGACATCATCATCGGCGAGCGCGTGGTCAACGACCTCGACCCCAAGGACCGGGACATCGCAATGGTGTTCCAGAACTACGCGCTCTACCCGCAGAAATCGGTCTACAAGAACCTGGCGTTCCCGCTTCAGATGCGCAAACTCCCCAGGGACGAGATCGACAAGAAGGTCAAGGAAGCGGCGCGAGTGCTCGACATGACGCACCTGCTCGAGCGCAAGCCGCGCGAACTTTCGGGCGGGCAGCAGCAGCGTGTGGCTCTTGGCCGTGCCCTCGTTCGCGACCCCGCAGTGTTCCTCATGGACGAGCCACTGTCCAACCTCGATGCCAAACTGCGCGTGCAGATGCGGTCGGAGATCAAGCGTTTCCACCAGGACCTCAAGGCGACGATCATCTATGTGACGCACGACCAGCTCGAAGCCGTGACCATGGCCGACAAGATGGCGGTGATGAATGGCGGCTACCTGCAGCAATACGATTCACCGGCGCAGGTCTTTGCCCATCCGGTGAACATGTTCGTGGCCAGCTTCATCGGCAGCCCGGCGATGAGCCTTATTCCGCTGCAGGCCTCGACGGCAAACGGCAACACGGTGTTGACCGGCGCCGAGGGCTGGCGCCTTGAGCTCTCACCGCGCAATGCCCAGAAGGTGGCGAAAGCGACGACCCGGAAAGTCGTGCTCGGCGCACGTCACTCGACGATCAAGCTCCACAAGAGTGCGGTGCCAGGCAGCGTCCCGGCCAAGGCCTATACGGTGGAGCCGACCGGAGACGTCACCTTCGTTCAGGCGTTCCTGTCCGGCGCTATCGTCAACGTCAGCGTGCCGCCGAACATTGCCGTCGCGCCCGACGAGCAGATCTGGCTCGAGTTCGACCAGGAGCGAATGCATCTGTTCGATGGCGAAACTGAAATGGCCCTCAAGGCCAACTGAGATAGGGCCGATGCGTGTGGAACGTGGGCGTGGATGACTGAGAAGCTTAAGATCACCGCGATCAAGCCCTATCCGGTTTGGGTAGGAACGCGCAACCAGATGCTCGTCAAGGTCGAGACCGACCAGGGCATCTTCGGCTGGGGCGAGAGCGGCTTGAGCGGTCGCGAGAGGGCCGTGGCCGGCGCGGTCGAGCACTATCGCGAGTTTCTCATCGGCCGCGACCCGATGCAGATCGGGCGGATCTGGCAGGAGATTTACCGCAGCCAGTACTTCGAAGGCGGGCGAGTCCTTCAGGCGGCGATTTCCGCCATCGACATCGCCCTTCACGACATCAAGGGCAAGGCGCTGGGCGTGCCGGTCTACGAGCTGCTGGGCGGCAAGCAGCGCGACCGCATTCCCACCTTTGCCTCGACCGGCGACGAGGCCGAGGGCGACGTTGCCATCGAACGGGCCCGCGAACTTCGCGCGCAGGGGTGGCAGGCGATCCGCTTCTTCCCCTTCGGGCAAAACAGCAAGGACATCTTCGAGCCGCGCGAGTCCATCGGCGCTACCGCGGGTATGCTGAACAAGGCGCGCGAGGCGCTGGGCAGCGACGTGGTCCTCGGCCTCGACTATCATCATCGGCTGTCGGTGGCAGAGGCCGCGAGCTTCTGCAACAAGCTCGGCCGCGGCGTGCTTGATTTCCTCGAGGAGCCGATCCGGGCCGAAACGCCGGAGGCCTATGAATCGTTGCGCACGATGACCGAAATCCCCTTTGCCATAGGCGAGGAATTTGCCAGCAAGTGGCAGTTCCTGCCCTACATCGAGCGCGGCATCCATCAGTTCAACCGGATCGATGTTTGCAATGTCGGCGGGCTCACCGAGGCGATGAAAATCGCTGGCTGGAGCGAGGCGCATTATGTGGACCTGATGCCGCACAATCCGCTTGGTCCAGTGTGCACGGCCGCGACCGTGCATCTCGCTGCCGCGGTACCCAACTTCGCGTGGCTCGAGACCAGGGCACCCGAAACAAAGCTGGGCTTCGACAATTCCGACTTCTTCCCCGTGCAACCACGGCTCGACGGGACCGATTACCCGGTCGGCGATCTGCCGGGACTCGGCGTCGAGGTCAACGAAGTTGCGGTCCAGGCGCAGAGTTTGCGTTTCTGGGAAGCGCCTCACCTTAAGCGCCGCGATGGTTCTGTTACGAACTGGTAGTTCCATTCAATCGGAGTCCACAATGACGCATACTTCCGACATCATGCGGCCGCCTAAAGACCTGATCGACGCGCTAAGGGAGATCGGCGCCGCGACGGTAGCCAGCACGCTTGGCCACATGGGCTTCCGCAATCCGCACATGGTTGGTCCGGTGGCGCAAAACCACGGGAAGTCGATCGTCGGGCCGGCGTTGACGCTGCAGTTCCTGCCGCAGCGGCCTGACCTCTTCACCGAAGGAGAATATGCCGATCCGGAGACGCAGCTGCACCGGCACGTGCTCTATCACGCGCAGGAGGGCGATGTGGTCGTGGTCGACGCGCGCGGCGATATGAGCTCGGGCGTCTTCGGCGATATGATGTCGACGTATTTCAAGGGCAGGGGCGGGGCGGGTATCGTCATCGATGGGTGCATGCGCGACCGGCCCAATGTCGAAAAGCTCGACCTGCCCCTATGGCTGCGCGGCTGGACGCCAAACTATCATGTGCAGACCAGCATCTATCCCAATGCCGTCAACGTTCCGATTGCCTGCGGCGGTGTCACGGTGATCCCCGGCGATATCATTGTCGCCGACGACGACGGGGTGGTGGTGCTTCCCGTCGTGATGGCCCCGAAGGTGATCGAAGAATCACAAAAGCATCATGATTGGGAGGAATTCTCACGAGTGAAGCTCATGGAGGGCGGCCCGTTGCAACGTTACTATCCGCTGCATGACGATGCCCGCGGGGAATACGAGGAGTGGCGCAAAACAAACCGCCCCGAGAACCCGAGTTAGTCAGTAGGCCTTGGCGATCAGTTCTTCCAGGCAATCGGCAGCCCCGGTCCCCGGCACGCCGAGATCTCTGACACTGTCCATGTGGTTGCGGTTCGGGAGCACATGCGACGTTACCAACGATCCCTGCCGCAGCAAGCTTGCTTTGAATCGATCGGCTTGCTGATGGAAAGGTGGCGTCTCATTGGCTCCGACCAGAACCGCCGCCTTGGTTTGAGGATCATGCCGACAGGCGAGCGGCGTGAACATGGCGACTTCCTCGTCGGTTATTCCAATCTCGTTGGCGAGAAAGGAATCCTGGAGCGGCTTCAAATCGTAGAGCCCGCTCAACAGAAGGGCTGCCCTTACATTCGAGGGGGTGTGCGCCCCATCGAACAGGAACGTTGCAAGATGGGCTCCAGCCGAATGACCACTGACGGTCAGGGCCGCCGGGCTTCCGCCATGATCGGCGATGTTGGCCAGGACCCACTGCTTGGCCCGGCGCACCTGGTCGACGATCCTCGCCATTCGGACCTTGGGCATCAGAGCATAATCAAGGATGACGGCAATGGCCCCGGCCTGGGTAATCGTCGTCGCCATATATGAATAGTCGCGCTTGGAGAACATTCTCCAGTAGCCGCCATGGACAAAGATGTGCACCGGAAGCGCCGTTCTTTTGCCCGCGGGAAAGAACAGGTCCATGGTCTCGGTCGGATCCGGTCCGTAGGCCACGTCAGCGGTCATCGCAATGGTGGCGCGGGCGACCTCGCTGCGATCAACGAAGTCCTGCACGATTTCGTCAAAATCCGCGACGTGGTCGCGGATGCGAAAGGGATCGCCTTGCATTCTTCTGCTCACATGCTGATGGCGAGGTATTTCGCCTCCATGAATTCCGCAATGCCGTGATGCTGCCCTCCCTCGCGGCCGATCCCGCTCTGCTTGACGCCGCCGAAGGGGGCTGCCGGATCGGACATCAGCCCGCGGTTGAGAGCAATCATCCCGGCCTCGATCCGGGAGGCCACCCGCATGCCGCGCGCCAGATCGCGCGTGTAGATGTAGGCAGCAAGCCCATATTCGGTGTCATTGGCGCGCGCGATGACCTCGGCATCCGTTTCGAAGCTGGAGATTGGCGCCACCGGCCCGAATATCTCCTCATGCGCCATCTTTGCGTCGCCCGGCACGTCGCGAAGCACTGTCGGAGGGTAGAAGAAACCACGTCCGGACAGGACTGAGCCGCCGCACAAGACCCGCGCGCCGCGTGTGACCGCGTCGACGACAAGGCGGTCTATCTTCTCGATCGCCTTTTTCGTGATCATAGGCCCGCATTCCGTGTCCGGGTCGGTGCCGGCGCCGACCTTGAGCGACGACATCCGCTTCTCGAGGCCCTCGCAGAAGGCTTCGTAGATGCCAGATTGGACGTAGAGGCGGTTTGCGGCCGTGCAGGCCTCGCCGGCGTTGCGCATCTTGGCCACCATTGCGCCATCGATCGCCGCTTCGAGATCGGCGTCGTCGAACACAATGAACGGTGCGTTGCCGCCGAGTTCCATGGAACACGAGACCACATGCCTGGCAGCCTCTGCCAGCAGAGCGCGGCCCACACTCGTCGAACCGGTGAAGGAGAGTTTGCGCACCCGCGGATCGGCCAGCATGGCGGCTGTCAAAGGGCCGGGACTGGAGGTTGTCAGGACGTTAACCACCCCCGGTGGAACGCCTGCGTCCTGGTAGAGCGCGGCCAGCGCGTAGGCGGTAAGCGGGGTCTCACTGGCCGGTTTCAGGATCACCGTGCATCCAGCGGCAAGTGCCGGCGCGATCTTGCGCGTCGCCATCGCGGCAGGAAAATTCCAGGGCGTGATCAGGATGCATATGCCGATCGGTTCGTAGTCGACCACAATGCGATTGGTGCCGGAAGGCGCAGTACCGAATTCACCGGTAATGCGAACGGCCTCCTCGGCATTCCAACGGAAAAATTCCGCGGCATAAGCGATCTCGCCGCGGGCATCCCGCAGGGCCTTGCCGTTTTCCAGTGCGATGAGAGTAGCCAGTGCCTCCGATCGTTCCGTCATCAGCTCAAAGCAGCGTCTGAGGATCTCGGAACGCTTTCGCGGCGACGTTGTCCGCCAGCCATGGGCTGCTTTGGCAGCGGCGTCAACGGCGGCGGCCGCGTCCTCCAAGGTCGCATCGGGTACGGCCGCGATGATGGCTTCCGTCGACGGATCAATGACCGGAATTACCCTGCCATCCGCGGACTGCCGCCATTGGCCGCCAATATACAGCCGGTGCGAGATTGTGTGGAAGTCGCTGACGCCCTGATCATCCGACAGAACCTGTGAAAACGTGTTCATCTCGATATTCCCGATTGTTTACATGACGCAGCTGGCGAGGTCGCCATCAAAGGCGGCCTGGACCAGACGTCGCATGGACCTCAAATCGAATGGCCGCGGATTGTTCTTGATGAGACGCTCGATACCGATCGCCTGTTCCGCCGTCCAATCGAGCTTGTCGGCAGGCAGCCCCAGCTCGGCCAACGTGGGGGTGATCCCGATTGCCCCAAACAGCCGACTGACCTCGCCAATGGTCGCGTCGGCCAACTCTTCGGGCGTCCGGCCTTTTGCATCGAGGCAGAGCGCGTTGGCGATCTCGGCCATCTCGGTCACTGCGGCTGTTCTGTTGTACTTCATGACGAATGGCAGCATGGTGGCGACACCCAATCCGTGAGCGGTGTGGGTTATCGCGCCAACCGGATATTGCACGGCGTGCGCTGCCGCTGTGCCGGCCGTTCCGAACGCGCAGCCGGCTGCAAGTGCACCCATCATGACGTCGGCCCGGGCGTCCTCGTCGGAGGGCCGGCGGTATGCCGTTTCAACGCTTCGGCCAAGCAGCTTGATCGCCAGCAGGGCGAAGTGATCGGTCAAGGCGGTTTTGCCGATAAAGACATGGTTCTGCGGAAGGCCGGGATCGGTTCCGCGCCTGGCGGCGGTGAAGGCCTCGATTGCATGCGTCAGCGCATCGGCGCCTGCGATCGCGGTTAATGCCGGCGGGCATGTCATCGTCAGTTCAGGATCGCAGATGGCCGCGGCCGCGATCAGATACGGGCTGGAGATGCCGACCTTCAGCGTGCGATCCGGATCGGAGATTACGGCGACCGGGGTCACTTCAGAGCCCGTGCCGGCTGTCGTCGGCACCGCGATCAGCGGCAGCGTCGGGCCGGGCACCTTGAACTCGCCGTAGTAATCCTGGAGCTGACCGCCGTGAGTGATGAGCAACGCGGCGCATTTCGCCATGTCGAGACAACTGCCGCCGCCAATGCCGATCACCACGTTGGGCGCGAACTTCCGTGCTTCCTCGACGCAGACGGCAACGGTGTCCCGAGGAACGTCGGGCAGCACACGATCATGCACCAGTACGTCTATCGAGGCGGCTCGCAGCCCCGTGACAATCTCTGCGAACGGGCCCGTTGCGGCAAAACGTTCATCGGTGCAGACGAGTGCGCGACGCCCGAGCCTCGCCGCGACAACCGGAATGACGTGGCGTTGGCCCTTCCCGAAGAGGATTTCGCGCGGCAGCCTTAGGGCAGCGAAAAGGCTCATGACCTGCATCCTGTGATGATGACTGGATTGGAATGCGAGATGGCGTTCAACTCGGCCCAAAGGCCGGGTTCGATGTAAAACCCGTCTCGCAGCGCGGTTGCGTATCGACGTGCCGAACCATCGCCCGCAACGCTGGCGGTCCGTTCAGCCGGTGAGGAAGCACGGGCTGCCAGGGCGGCACGCTGTTCCAGCAGGACCACCGCAAGCGCCATCGCTTTGTCTTGAAATGGCCTCAAATAATATCCTCTATAAAATCGTATAGGATATAGGATTGCATTGGCCGGAGCATCGTGTTAGCAACTTGATGTGTCAAGAGGCAAAAAATGCAGCCCATGAACTTACCCAGTGTAGACGAAGCGAACCCCGCCGGCGGACGTATCCAGCGCTCCAGCAGCTTGGTTGAGGACGTCTACGAAGCGATCTTTGCGCAACTCATGTCCCTGAAGATTGCGCCGGGCTCGCGCATCACCGTCGACAGCCTGGTCAAGGAATTCAACGTATCCCACACGCCGATCCGCGAGGCGCTCGGCCGGCTCGAAGGCGAAGGCCTGGTGCTGAAGACGCATCTGATCGGTTACCGCGCTGCGCCGCAGATCACGAAACGACGGTTCGATGAACTCTACGAGCTTCGCCTGCTGCTCGAGCCTCATGGTGCAGCCAAGGCAGCGGTGCTCATGGACGAGACAAAGCTCGCACAGCTTCAGAAATCGGCCGGCGTCATGGCGCGCCGTGAGGGCAAGGACGAGCGGCTGCGGTATTCCAACTTTGCCCGCCAGGATGCCATTTTCCATGACAAGGTCATGGAATTCGCCAATAACGAACTCGTGCGCGAGACGCTGGCGCACCAGCATACCCACTTCCACATATTTCGCCTGATGTTCCACTCGCGCGTCACCGAAGAGGCGCTTGACGAGCATGAGGCCATCCTGGCCGCTTTCGCTGCGGCCGATCCTGCCGCTGCCGAGCAGGCGATGCGTCGCCATATCGAGCATTCCCGCGACCGTTTGTTGCTGGCGTTCGACTGAGACTGTCCCGATGTCCCCGTACCCGCCGTTGACGGTCATCACGCCGGTCAGTGCCAACGAAGACTACTTCCCCGATTCACCCTTCTAGAAACTCAAACCTACCAGGCGAGTACAGGTCTCGCCCGGCCGTTGTCACAGGAAAGGAACGACCATGCCAGGCAAAAAGATCCTGATGCTGACTGGTGAATTCACCGAGGAATACGAAATCTTCGTCTACCAGCAGGCGATGGAAGCGGTGGGCCACACCGTTCACGTCGTGTGCCCAGACAAAAGCGCCGGAGACCTGATCAAAACATCGCTGCACGATTTCGAGGGCGATCAGACCTACACCGAAAAGCTCGGCCACTATGCGCTGATCAACAAGACCTTTTCCGACGCTGAGAAGCAGTTGGAGCAATACCACGCTGTGTACTGCGCCGGCGGCCGTGGCCCCGAATACATCCGCACCGACAAGCGCGTACAGGCGATGGTGCGCCACTTCCACGAAACCAAGAAGCCGATCTTCACGATCTGCCACGGCGTGCAGATCCTGATTGCGGTGGACGGCGTCGTGCGTGGCAAGAAGGTCGGCGCACTGGCGGCTTGCGAGCCCGAAGTGACGCTTGCGGGCGGCATCTACATCGATCTGTCTCCAACGGAGGCATATGTGGATGGCACGATGGTTTCGGCAAAGGGCTGGACGGCGCTTGCAGCGTTCATCCGCGAATGCCTGAAGGTGCTGGGAACGGAGATCCGCCACGCGTAGACCTTTGCTCCGACGCATCCAAAAGGGTGCGTCGGTCCTTGCTGCAGCCTCCGTAGCTTCTGCCGATAGTCTCCCGAGCTGATAAGCTTCCGGAAGGCACGTCCCTTAGATAGCGCGGCCATAACGGTCCCTCGGCCCTGCGCAACTTTGTCGGTAGTCAAAGGGTGAGGGAAACCAAACTCGCTTACGAGTGATCGGACAACTCGTGTGCTACCTAATCCGGACAACTCATCTGCTTACGACGCTACGAAGTCGCACCGCTGTCGGAAGTCGCACCGCTTGAGTACCCGACGTTGCTGCTCTATATGATGCGTGATGATTGATGCGCACCAGGAGGGCGACATGAGAACCACACTGGCGATCGATGACGACGTCCTGGTTGCGGCCAAGGCCATCGCCCGGCAGCAGGATCGCAGCCTCGGCGAGGTCATCACCGATCTCGCCCGGCGCTCGCTGCGCCGGCCTCAAGCCGGCGGCGAGCGCAACGGGATTCCTCTACTGTCGCCTCGGCCGGATGCACCTCCTGTCACGCTTGAGACGGTCAATGCCCTGCGAGACGAACTGCCTTGACGTTCCTGCTCGATGTCAATGTGCTGATCGCACTGATCGATCCTGGCCACGTCGCCCATGACGACGCGCATGACTGGTTCGAACAGGCCGGCAACGCCGCATGGGCTACGTGTCCCATCACCGAAAACGGCGTCCTGCGCATCGTCGGCAACCAAAGATATCCCAATTCTCCCGGCTCGCCCGCCGTCGTTGCGCAAATCGTTACCAAGTTGCGGGCTCTGCACGGGCACAGCTTCTGGCCCGACGATGTGAGCCTGGTTGGCTCGGGCGACATCGATGCAGCGAAAATCCTGACCTCGGCACAGGTCACGGATACGTATCTTCTCGCGCTCGCCAAGGCGCGTGGCGGCCAACTTGCGAGCTTTGACCGCAAGCTGTCAGTCGCGGCCGTGAGGGGCGGGAAGTCTGCACTGCACCTGATTCCCACAAGGTAGACCGGCCGGGCTCTTTTTGTCTGTTCTGCATCGCCGAACCGCGCAGGTTGAGATAGGCGTAGCCGCGCAGCACCATCAGGCCGGTGCGCTCAGGCGCAATGCGCTACCGTTCGTCCAAGGCCACGAGTGTCTCAACATGCCGCCCCTCTTGGATGGTTCGTCCTCCAGCTTCCAGTCAAGGTCGGGCTTGAATCGTTGCGCGGCTGCCTGCGACTGGTACAATGCGTCGGCTTACGAAGCGAAGCTTTTGTTTCTTGGCGACGAATGTTTGCTGGGTAATCCATTGCAAGACATCGGTGCTCAGGGGCGCTGGCGGTGTAGTCGCCAATACTTTCGAGACTGGCGCCAGACAGACGCGCCGCACGTTCGTGTCCCACCTTACAACCTCTAGGACCTCGCGACATCGAGCCTATCCGGAGTGGTTCTACCCGCTGGTCGAAGATATAGCCGTTTCTGACCTTCGGCCTGCCGCGGGACGTGTTCATCTCGATGGCTGGCGCGGCCGAGTTCACGCTCGGATTCGGGTTGGAGATGCTCCTCCGGGCACCTCAGCTTCTTGGCCTTGACCACCCTCGGTCCAACGTTGAAGCTGCAAGAGGCAGAAATTCGCTGTTTAGCGACCTTGCCAGGATTCCCCAGGCCCGCGGCCCATCTGGCCAGTTCGACCTCGGCCGCGATGCCCTGTCAGCTGAAACGGTTGGCGCGGAAGGTTGCAAGCATCGGGTGCGGATTGCCGGAGGCGATTTCTTTGGCAAGCAATTCGCCGACGATCAGTCCAAGCGTGGCGCCGCTGTGGCTAAAGGCGACGTGAAGACCGGCGACGGTCTCGACTGAGCCAAGCACCGGCTCGCCGTCGCCGGGGATAGGCTTCGGGCCGACAGCATAGGTAGCGAGTTGGAGCCGCGGATTGCCGTCGAGCACGGCACTGGCCTCGTCGAGCAGTCCTTTGATGGTCTTGTCGTGCACGGTGTAGGTGCCGTCCGGGTTGACCACGACTTCTTCCTCCGACCATGCCGAATCCAAAACAAATGCGCCATCCGGCGTCGGGCGCACCGCCACGCGCGGCGTATTCAGCACGGCACGGAGCTCGGTCTTGGTCGGCTTGGTCTTCAAAAGAAGTGAAATCGGCGTGGCGTCGGGGACATGGACGCCGATCTCCGCAAGCATGACAGGCGTCGCTGGCCCAACGGCAAGGACCATTGCATCCGCCTTTATCGGCGCACCATCGGCAGTGACGACGCCACGCGCGCGACCACTTGTGGCATCTATCCGCACGCGTCCAGCACCCTGGATAAGCTTGCCGCCGCGGGAGCGGAATTCATTGAGTAGCAGATCGATCAAAGACGGCAGGTCAACCCATCCTTCGCCAGGATTGAAGATGGCACCCTGAGGGGTAATTGCGCTCGCGTTGACGCCGGGCACCACTGCACCGACTTCGGCAGGGCCGAGCAGAAGCGCGTCATAACCAATATCCTGCTCCAGCTGGCAGACGGACCCGATCTGGTTCGTCTCATCATCCGCATCCCAGGTGAGGCCGCCGTCAAAGCGAAGCCACGACGCGGTTTCCGGCCTTGTGGCCGCCAGGGTCCGATAACGGTCGATGCCTGCAAGCCTCAAGCGGTGATAGGCAGTGTCGGCACGTCGCGCTGAGTTCAGCCAGGAAAGTGAACGGCCGGATGCACCGTTGGCCGGCGCGCCGTCATTGACAATGGTTACATCAAAGCCAAGACGAGCGAGGTGCAGCGCGCAAGAGGTGCCGAAGATGCCTGCGCCGACAACGACGACTTGGCGCGGTTTTGCAGATGCAGTCATAGAGAAATCCTTCTACGCAGAAGCCGGGCTGGGAGTTGTTGGATCGCCGCAGAGCGCGGCGGAACTAATAGTCCGTTAGCTTCTTCATGTAGCGCCGGCCATCGAGCATCGGCCGGCCACGCAGGCCGGCCAGCTCATACGCAAAACGCCATAGAGTGTCGAAGAAGACCAAGGGCACGAGATAGGGTTTGATGTCATCGGACATACCGCTGAGGTCGAGTTCCGCTCCATCTAGCACCAGGATGTTTTCCCGGCCTCCATGTTTGAAAAGGAAGTCGCGGGCGCGTTCGGATAGGCTCCGCGTTTCGTCCAAACCCAGCAAGACCACGAAGCAAGCATCCCGGTCCACCACCTCAAATGGACCGTGAAAGAACTCGTTGGCGTGTATGGCCTGCGAGTCGTACCACTGCATCTCCATCAACACGCAGATGGCGTACGAATAGGCCGCACCATAGCTGGCACCGCTGGCCAGTGTGTAGATCGCATTGCGCGGCGCGAAACGGGGGGCGAAGGCCTGAAACCGGTCGGCATAGGTCCGGTGTGCACGCTCGATCGCCGGCTGAAGGTGGCTCAGGCTCATCAGCAGATCGGCAGTTAGCCCGGCGTCCTCCCGAGCATCGATTAGGCCGGCGAGCAACATATAGAGCACGCCGTAGTTGCTGCAGGCTGAATCGATTGCTTTGCCCGTCGTGTAGGAGGCCTGGTAGGCGACGGCGTGGTCGACCGCCTGCGCGAGGGGCGATATCTGGTCGAGCGTCATGCCGATTGTCGTTGCGCCTCGATTCTTTGCATGATTGGCCGCTCGCACAGTTTCCTGGGTGGTGCCGGTCTGCGAGCAAAGGACAACGAGCGCGTCAGGTCCCAACCGTCGCGGGTCTCGGCAGACGAACTCATCCGCGTTGTAGATGTCGCAGGCGAATGTACCGCTGTGACGGTCGACCAAGTACTTGCCTGCCATCATGATCGAGAGCGAGCCGCCGCACGCCACGAGGAATAGGTGCGAAAACTGCCTGCCCGCCGTAGCGGTCAGGGCGCGTTCCACGTCGGCGGGCAGGGCGGAAATCATGAGCTTCCTCGTCTCGTTGGCAGAGCTGCGGGCCGGCGCACAATTGACAGATGGCAGCCATTGTGCGAACGTTATCACATCCTTTAAACTGAAAGTCCTGCAATGGTCAAGATTGCCGCGATAGGCGATAACGTGGTCGATTGTTATCTTGCTCGCGGCGAGATGTATCCTGGTGGAAATTGCCTCAATGTCTCGGTCTATGTCAGCCGCTTCGGCGGGCGATCGGCCTATGTCGGAGCGATCGGCAAAGACCGGGCGGGGGACCTTATCTGCACTGCACTGGCGTCGGAGCGCGTGGACATCACCCGATTACGGCGCCTCGAGGGGCCGACCGCTTACTGCCTCATAGGTCACCGCAACGCCGATCGGATTTTCCTGGACTTCGATCTCGGAGTTTCGGTGTTTACGCCGACGCAAGAAGATCTGGATTTTCTCTCGGGCTTTCAGGCCGTCCACATCGGCCAGTCCAGCGGGTTAGACCCGTGCGTTGCCGCTGTATCGAGTAAGTCCCTGCTGTCTTACGACTTTTCTACGCGGCGGGAACCGGGACATCGACGCGAGATTGGGCCCTATTGCTATCTGGCTTCCGTCTCGGGTGACGGTCTCGACGACAACGAATTGGCCGCAATCGCAGCCGAACTCCTTGGATATGGTTCAAAGTGGGTCCTTGTGACTCGTGGCCGAGCCGGCGCGGTGCTTCACGCCGACACGGTCTCTTACCGCACCCAGGCGCGGCTGGTCGAACCGGTCGACACCCTGGGCGCGGGCGACACCTTCATCGCCAGAACGCTATTCGGCCTGCTTAAGGAAGAGGCGCCTCAAGACATTCTCGGCCATGCCGCGGAGGCGGCGGCCGCTACCTGCCGGTACTACGGGGCGATTGGCCATGCGACAGCAATCGAGTTAGGAAAGATGACGCCGGAGATCCTTCGCGGAGCTCGGCACGCTCAAGACTGGAAAACCGTCTAGCAGCGAAATTCTCCGAAACAATTGACGCGAGAAATGGACAATGCTAGAGGAAATGATAACGTTCTCACCTATCTGGCCAAAACGCCACCTAAGAGCGTTTTGATGGATGAGACGTCGAGTGGGATCGCAGGGCCGAGTTCGGCCAATCGTAAGAGGAGAAGACATGCACACGAATTCGAGCAGGCGCCAACTTGTGAAATCCGGTCTGGCGCTGACGATCGCGCTGTTGACAGGACTTGGCACGTTGGCCTCGTCAACGCAGGCAAACGCGGCCGACAACCCCTACAACCTCATCGACCCGACGGTGATCAGCGTCGGAACCATGGGCGATGCGAAACCCTATGTCTTCACCGACGCCAACGGTAACTTCACTGGCTTCGACGCTGAACTCTTCCGCGATGTGGCGCGCCGGCTCGGGTTCAAGGAGGAACAGGTCGTTTTCACCGGCCAGGAATTCTCGGCGCTGCTGCCGTCGGTTGCCAACGGCCGGTTCGACGTCGCTGTCGCCGCCATCGGCACGACCGCGGAGCGCAAGAAGACCGTGGATTTTGGCGACGGCTATCTCGCCGGCTACCTGTCGATCATTTCGGCTGATCCGGCACTGACGAGCAATGAGAGCACCGCCGGAAAGCGCATCGGCGTGATCCAGGGAACGCTGCAGGAAATCTATGCCGAGAAGAATCTGAAGGGCGACATTGTCAAATTCCCCGACAACAACACTGCGGTGGCGGCGCTGAATAACGGGACGATCGACGGCCATTTCACTGACTATGAGTCGGCCAAGCAGTATGTGGAGCGCTACAAGAACCTGAAGATAACAATGAATGTGCCGTCCTTCGATGCGCCAGCCGGGTTCGTGGTCAAGAAAGGCAACGATGCCTTCCGCGAGGCGCTCAACAAGGCGCTGCGCGAGGCCATGGACGATGGCACCTGGAAACGGCTGCATGAGAAGTGGTTCCCGGGCACTCCGATGCCGGATCAATATCTGCCCAAGAAGTAAATTCGCGCGTATTCATTTTCGTTTCCGGCCGGGCCCGTGAGCAACGGTGCCCGGCCGAGTCATAGATGGACTTGATATGAGCTGGTTCGATACCTTCGCCCGCAGCTTCCTTGATTTCCAGGCGATGGCAGAAGTTCTGCCAAACATGGTGATGGTCGGCCTCAAGAACACTTTGATCCTGGCCCTTGCCTCGACGTTTTTCGGGACGCTGATCGGTATCGTCCTCGCAGTCATGGGGATTTCAGAGAACCGGCCGCTGAAACTCCTTGCGCGGGTCTACACCGATATCTTCCGCGGGCTTCCTGCTATTGTCACGATCCTGATCATTGGCCAAGGCTTCGCGCGGTTGGGCCGAGATCTGTTCGGTCCGTCGCCTTATCCGCTGGGCATTCTGGCGCTCAGCCTGATCGCCGGCGCCTATATCGGAGAGATTTTCCGCGCCGGCATCCAGAGCGTCGAGCGTGGTCAGATCGACGCCACCCGCACTCTCGGTATGACGTATGGCCAAGGCATGCGCCTGGTGGTGATCCCGCAAGGCATCCGCCGCGTCCTGCCCGCACTGGTCAACCAGTTCATTGGCAACGTCAAAGACTCCAGCCTGGTCTATTTCCTTGGTCTGCTCGCCTCCGAACGCGAACTGTTCCGCGTTGGCCAGGACCAGGCCGTGCTGACCGGCAACCTGTCGCCGCTGTTGCTGGCCGGCGTGTTCTATCTCGTGATCACGGTGCCGCTGACCCACCTCGTCAATTACATCGACGCGCGCATGCGCGTCGGCAAACGTATCACCGCTGTGCAGAGCGGCCTCAAGGAAGTCGCCGAGCTTGCCGAAGCCGGCGTGCCGGGCGCAGCGAAATTGCCCGCAGCGGCGCCCACCCGCTTCAAGGGCGGCGGCATCGAGGTCAAGAACATCGACATGGCCTACGGCGCCGTCCAGGTGCTCCATGACGTCAGTCTGAAGGTCGAGCCCGGGACCGTCACCTGCCTCGTCGGTCCGTCCGGCTCGGGCAAGTCGACCTTGCTGCGTTGCCTCAACCGCCTCGTAGAGTGTCGAGCCGGTGACATTCTGCTCGATGGCGAAAGCATCTACAAACAGACCCCTGACCAACTCCGCCGGCGCGTCGGCATGGTTTTCCAGCAGTTCAATCTGTTTCCCGACCGCAGCGCCCTCGCCAACATCACCCTGGCGCTGCGCAAAGTAAAACGCATGTCGCGCGAGGAGGCTGAGGGGGCGGCCTTAGCGAGGCTGCATGAAGTCGGACTGCTGGAGCGCAAAGACCATCGGCCGGCCAATCTCTCGGGCGGGCAACAGCAGCGGGTGGCTATCGCGCGCGCCCTGGCCCTCGAACCCGAAATCATGCTGTTCGACGAAGTCACCAGTGCCCTCGATCCGGAATTGGTCAAAGGTGTCCTGAACTTGATGGCCGATCTCGGGCGGGGCGGGATGACGATGGTGGTCGTTACGCACGAGATGAACTTCGCTCGCAAGGTCGCGAACCAGGTCGTATTCATGGACGAGGGGCGGATAGTCGAGGCAGGCCGACCAGAGGATCTATTCGACAATCCGCAAAGCCCGCGTCTTCGGCGCTTTCTGTCAGAGGTGCTGTGATTGCAATGGTGTGCGCAACGGCGGGTGTTGCGGTGTTCGGCCTTGCGGGGCGGGCTTAACTGCCGCTAGGTCGCGCGCATGGGCGGCGGGGTTTGCCGAGTGACTCAAAGATCGTCGAAAAACGCAACTATCATAGAGGTCGCTCGCCGGGCCGGGGTGAGTTCCGCCACCGCCGGGCGTGTCCTTGGTGGCTACGGCTACAGCAGCTCCGAGGTTCAGGAGAAGGTGCGCGCCGCCGCAGCTGCGCTGGGCTATCGCCCCAATCGCCTGGCCAAAGGCCTGATCACCGGTAAGACGCAGACTATCGGAGTTGTGGTTGGCGACATCGAAAGCCCATTCTACGCCAGCGTGCTGCGCGGAATAGGGGATGTCGCGCGCGGTGGCGGCTTCGGGGTTATCGTTACGAATAGTGACGAAAATGCCGACCTCGAGCGAGAGGCGGTGCAGTTGCTGCTGGAAAAGCAGGTCGATGGGTTGATCGTCTCATCGACCTTCGTGGACGAGCCGGATCATCTTCGTGAAGCAGTCGCGGCCCGCTGCCCCGTCGTGCAGTTCGACCGCATAGTGGCGGGCCTGGAAACCGATTCAGTCGTGGTCGACAACGTTTCTGTAACGCGTAACAGCATCGCGGCCATGATCGCCGCCGGACACAGCCGCATCGGAATACTGGCGGAACTCGGGCCGGGCCACCGCGATGATGTTGGCTCCTTTGTGGCGAACGTTGATCTCTCCAGCTTCGATGTTCGCTACCATCATCCAAGCTGGCAACGATTGTTGGGTTATCTCGAAGCCCATCGTGCCGCAGGTATCGACCCGGATCTGCGGTTGATCCGCCGCGTAGCGGTCTATTCTAGCGAGGCAGCTCGCAAGGAGGCGCTCGATCTGCTGACAATGCGCAATACGCCGTCCGCTCTATTTACCGCCGATGGTGTGATGTCGACAGGCGTTCTGGAGGCGACTTCCGCACTAAAGCTTGCGATTCCAGGAGACGTTTCGCTGCTTTGCTTCGACGATCTCGATTGGATGCAGTTCGTGGCCCAGGGTATCACAGCCATCGCCCAGCCGGCGCATTTGATCGGGGCGGCGGCAGCGGAGCTTCTGTTGAAGAGGTTGGCGGAGGCCACGTTACCCTTCGAGCATCGTGTCCTGGCAGCCCAGATCGTGGAACGAAATTCCATTGCCGTGCATGGCCAATCGTAGGTTGGATCATCCGAGGTCCCGCAGCAGGTGCGTCCCTGACATTTCAAGCTGTGGTTGCGTTGACCCAAAACGGTCGTGCTTCATTCTGGAAAACATCGACAAGTTAGTTTGAAATCGCTCACCTGGAACCGACGCGCCATTTTCGGTTTACACTGCGAACGCCAGCAGCCGGGCGGGTCGAGGGACGGAGAGGGCAGGGCGCTCGGCAAAGCAGCGGTCGAAGGCAAACTGACAGCGGGCATCGCCCCGCGATGTGAGGACAGCGACCCTTGCCGCCGTTCGGTTTTCTGAGAGCATCACAGAGTACGCACAATCCGGGAGCCGATATATTCCATGCCAACAAGAACCGATGTTAGTGAACCGCGCCGGTGGTTTGCCGAAGACCTGCGTGTCTCATCGCCTGTCTTGCACAACCCTGCAGTCATCGAGGCCTTCGCAAAGGTTCCGCGCGAACAGTACCTTGGCAACGGGCCTTGGCGTATCCATTCGAGATTGCAAATCGGGGCGGTCCATACCAGCCCTTCAGCCGCACTTCACGAGATTTACCACGACGTTCTGGTCTCGCTTGACGAAAAGCGCGGATTAAACAGCGGGTTGCCGTCGCTTTGGGCATTGGTTTTCGACCATCTGAACGTCGCCGCCGGCCAGACTGTCCTTCAGGTGGGTGCTGGTGTCGGCTATTTCACCGCCATCCTCGCTGAACTGACGGGTTCTGAAGGGCGCGTGATTGCATATGAGATCGACGAAGAACTGGCCCGGCGAGCGCAAAGCAATCTTGCTCATTATGCCCATGTAGAAGTGATATCCGGTGATGCAACGCAGGCAGTCGATCTGCCAAACCTCGATGTCGTGGCCGCCTTTGCCGGAGTGACGCACGTGCCGGAACGGTGGCTTTCAAATTTGTCCGACAAGGGTCGGATGGCGCTGCCGTTCACAGGTGAAGACCAACGAGGCTTCATGATGCTTCTGGAAAGGGCTGGCTGTGCGTTTCCTGTAAGATCACTTATGCCATGCGGGTTTTACCCCTGCAGCGGAGCTAGGCGCAGTGACGAAGAAAAGGCGTTGATGGCCGCTCTAAAGGCTGCGCGAGGCAAGGTCACTGGTCTCGCGCAATACCATCGAGGACGACCAGCAAATCGCCTCGAGAACGCTTGGCTAGTTGCCGACGCATATTGGATTTCGAAAGCCTAGAGATCGATGTCAATCTCGCGTGTCGCCGCCGTAGGGTGTGGCACGCATTGAAGGGCGTTCCACGAAGGATCTATACCATTGTGTCAGTCGCGGCCTTCCCTGCAAGAAGTCCGGCAGTCCCCGGAACTCCAGCCAGCTTAGACAAGTGGCGAGCGCGATGTGGCCGACATGGAGCGGCGCGTCGAATTCGACCGCGCGTTCCACGAAATTGTAGGATTCGATGAGCTTCATCGTCATGCCTGCGCCCAAGGCAGGGTAACGCAGATGTTCAGGGCGGCGCTCGTTTTCCCAGCGGATGGAAATGCCTGCGTCGCACATGCCGCCGGCGAGCGCCTGGAGGCGCAAGGCGGACCATTTTGCTCGCCCTCTTTCGGGGATGAGCCGACGACTGCTTTCGAGATCGTCGAGATAGCCGCAGATTACGCTCGAATCGAAGATCGTATAACCGTCATTGAGAACGAGAACGGGCACTTTGCTAAGCGGATTGATCGCAAACACATCCTCGTTGCGATTGATGGGGCTCGTCCTCCTCCAGAGCGTGACCTCCAGTATCTTGGAGGCTCTGGAGTGA
Organism: Mesorhizobium sp. M0408; assembly: GCF_040321495.1. Taxonomy (NCBI): domain Bacteria; kingdom Pseudomonadati; phylum Pseudomonadota; class Alphaproteobacteria; order Hyphomicrobiales; family Phyllobacteriaceae; genus Mesorhizobium; species Mesorhizobium sp. M0408. The sequence goes on from NZ_JAMYRO010000011.1 coordinate 51,325, forward strand.
CCAGACAGAGCCGTTTTGAGCAGGGCAGCCTTTCGGGGTTTCAGACAACCCCCAGAGTAAATGAACGAAAGTTCCGTTCGTTCGAATGATGACAAGTAAGGAAATAGGAGGCAGGCTTTACGCCTTATTCGGTGCCTTGGCGTTGCCGAGGGTGCTTCACTAGCATTGATCCAGCGCCGCGCGCGTAAGTGGAGAATACAATAGCGGTGAGGGCCGCGGTCGGTGAGGTTCAGTGATGAATCATCTGCAGATACGCGGCAGGGGGTGTAGCGCCATGCTATCCCTCGTTCCGTTATGCCTTGTTCTGCTGTCGGCATCTCCGGCAAATAGTCAGTTGGCGCCCGAAGCGTCAGCTGTTGCCGCAGCTAACGACAGCTCGTCGGTCGTGGTTTCGGAACACACCGAGGTCGACAAACAACCGGGCAAGCCGCAACCGAGCGCGCTCGGATCCTATATATCTGGAGAGCTGGTGCTCAGCGAAACACAGGCACCCAAGGAGGGCGCGCAAACGCCGCTCGGCGAGCATGAGGAGGGTTTGCGCCGCGAATTGGCCGCAGCACGAGCGGAGCTAGACGTTATGCAGCGCGGCGCACGTGACCTAAGCGCCCAGGCACACGTACTGGCAGACACGGTGGCTCAGCAAGCACAAGCCCTAAAAGAGCAGCAGCGAACAGACGAAGCGCTCGCGCTCGATCTGGAGACGGCGCAGCGCGTTATCGAAAGCTACAGGGCCGAAGCCAGTCTCTGGAACAGCGAGAAGGCTGCCACGCTTGGAGCGCACCCCTCTATGGAAGTCTCTCAGCTTGCTGCCAAGCGAGCGCTTGATGACGAGCGGCACAAGGTTGAGCTCTTGGAACAAGAACTTACTACGGCTCGCCAAACGATCGATGCTCTTAAGACAGGCGCAAATCTGGCAGCCGTCGAGCAGGCCAACGCCATAAGGGACCGACAGGTGGCCGAGGCCGCTGTAAAGCAAGCTCGAGAAGCACTCGAACTGGGACGCGAACGAGCAGATTCAGCTGTACGAGGCCTCGCCATCGTTCGCATGGAACGCGATGCTTTAAAGCAGAACTCGATAGAATTGAGTGCGGCGCTGGACCAAGAGCGTGAAAGGGCTATCGGTCTAGCCCGCAGCCTCAGTGCCGCGCGTGAGGCAATTGATATTGTCAAGGGCAAGCGTCGCACTGCGGCTGTGGAGCGCGCGCCGAAAGCACGTACCCCCGCGAGTGCACATGCAAGTAGGTTATCGCGTTCGGGCAAACCGGGCTTGCCGGAAAAACAGAAAGTGAAGGTCCAAAAGTCACCGCAACCTGTTCTGCTGTCAACCATCGCTCTTCCCGCCGCATTGCTCCCAACGCGACCACCGAAAAAGCTCGAGCCGCGCCAGTGAAAACTAGTGAGCGAAATGTATGCCGCAGGAGAGACGAGAATGAAGAAGTATGTCGCGGCCGCTTTGACGATCGGGATCACAGTTGGGCCTGCCTCGGCTCTTGATGCAGGTATAAGCGGCAATGTTGGCGGTGTCGGGGTCGGTGCTGGAGTGAGCGCCGGTTCGCAAGGCGGATCTGTGGGGGTGGGCACGAGCGTCGACGGTGTAGGCGGAGCCAACGTTGGAGCTTCGGTCGGCTCAGATGACGGATCGGTCGACGCAGGCGTTAGTGCCAGCGGCACCGTAGGTGACACAGGCGGAGGGATTTCGACGGATGTCGGTGTGGGCGACGATCCAGCCGCCGAAAACGAATCGGTTACCGCTCCCGGTAGTCCGGCCGCAGCCACCACAGCCACTGCCTCTGCCAAGACCGCCAGGCAATCGATCGTCCTGCCACCCGTCCTCCTGCCCTCTAAACCTGGTGACGGCGGGTCCGAGCGGGTCACCAAGGGCTATCCCGCTGAGTTTCTGGCACCGCTGAAAGCGAAAACCGGTACGCCAGCCGCAGTGGTGCGCGCCTGCCGCGCGGCGATCGTGTCCGCTGCGACGCCGCTTGGCGCCGTCCGTGTCCACGCGGTAAGCGCAGGTGCCTTGCGTCAACGTCGAGGCGCACTCACGGCACCGATCGAGGTGCGAATAGACTACGCTAAACAAGGTGGCATCGAAGTCCGTCAGGCGCAAGTCAGTTGTCGCCTCGATGCGTCGGGCAGGGTCACTGCAATAATATAGCAGCCAAGCCTGTAAGAGGGACACACGGCGCTTAGCCGAGGTCGCTCGTGTTGGCTCGGTGATCAACCAGTGCCCGCGAGTGTGAGTTTCCTAGCCTCGACCTGTGGCCCCGCGCGCGGGCGTACTGGTCGCAAGACCTATCAAGAAGCGCGGACTCGCTGATATCGGAACACTCCTGACGAAGCATCGGCAGCCTTTGTCCCTAGACGGTGCTCCTCCCGTGCCCAAGCCCTCTTGGCGCACCGCCCAGGTGATCGTCATGACCAATGACAACCATGGGCAGGAACGGCTTGCGAACGCCGCGACATCGTCCATCTCGCGCGTCCCTTCATAGCATGCCTTGCAGGTAGTCACTTCCCCGCCCTTCGGTCGCCACTTGCCATCGAACAGACCCTTGGCGGCACGTGGTCGATGTCGACGCCACGAGCCGATCCGGCACAATAGATGCAGAACGGCTGCTGGCTGCGTAACTTCTGGCTCAGGCTCACGATGTTGGGTTCCAACTTCTCTGACGGGATTGTTAGGGCCTCGCCAGTGGGAAACGAAGGGCGCGCGGGGGGGGCTCGCGCGAGCCAGTTATCCGATCACCCGCCCAGATTTTTGTATCAAACATTCTGGCCCCTTAAGGAACAAATCCGCTCGAGGTGCAGTTCGGTCCTTTTAAGATGTAGGCCCGAATGTGGTTGAAATCGATAAAGCCAAACAGAAGGTTATTGCCGAAGTTGTGCGGCGGTGGATCACCTGAGGTAATCCGCAATTACCTTCGCAACATGCTAAATCTGCCTGTAGAACGGGAGCTGCCGGCTGAGCAAAAGTATTTGCTGGAGGAACTTGATCGGGCCGACAAAGAGTGACGTATGGCTCTCCACTGGTTCAACCCTCCGGTCCCGGTCAAGACCGAGCGTCCCGGGATCATCCACAACGTCAACAACGCCGAGACAGCCGGCGAGGAGCTGATGAAGTGGACCAAGCGTGGCCCTTGCTGGGACCTCGCGGTGCGCGTTTGCATGGCCGTGATTTTCGACGAGATGGAACCTGAGGAGGCCCGCAAGGCATTCCTGGCTGCTGCAAAAGAGGAGGGGACATTACTCCCCCCAATGACAAGTAGCTAAATTGGATGCGGTATAAGGTTCTATGTGTCTCTGACCGAACCGCCTTCGCGAAAGGAGCCCGCCGCCGGTGAGGGAGAGGGGACGGACCCCCCCACAGCGGCTGCATCCGAGAAGGACCACTGCAACTCTAAACCCGCGAGGGCCTACATCGTTCCCTTAGCTGCGGCTAAAGCGGGGTTGGTCGGCGGGCTCTTGCCGCTCTAAGTTCCCCCTTATGGGTCCTCTCTGGTTCGCTCCACCGGTCTACGTGAAGACGAAACGTCCGGGCATTCGCAATGGGGTCAGCCACGTCGAGGGAGCCGCCGAGGAACTCATGGGGTGGGACACAAAGGGCCCGAAGTGGACGAAGGCGGTCCAATCCTGCGTCGATGCGTTCGAGGGCAGAGCCTCCCCACAAGAGGTCCGTGAAGCCTTTGAGGCGGCTGCCAAGGAGGCCAACGTGTATCTCTCCCCTGAGTAGGAGGTATCATGGCAACCCATTGGTTCGTCCCTCCGGTGTTCGTGAAGACTGAAACCGGTGTCAGGCATGGCTGCAACAATGCGAGGGCAGCCCTTGAGCAGCTCAAGACGTGGACCCGGAGAGGACCCTGCTGGCATAAGGCGGTGACGCTGTGCCTGTCAGATCTGGAGGGCGATTCGATTGACCCTCAGGTGGTGCGAAAGGCCTTTGAGGCTGCCGCAAAGGAGGCCAAGATGTATCTCTCCCCTGAGTAGGAGGCGTCGTGGCAACCCCTTGGTTCTCCCCTCCGGTGTACGTCAAGACCGACCGACCTGGGGTCACCTACGGGTGTAACAATGTCGAGGGTGCCGCCGAGGAACTCCTGAAGTGGACCAAGATGGGACCTAAGTGGAGGAAGGCTGTGCAACTATGCATCGACGCCGTCGAGGATCGGGCGACCCCGGAGGAGGCCCGTAAGGCCTTCGGGGCTGCTGCTAAGGAGGAGGGGATGTTCGTGCGAAACGTTGAATGTCGCGAACTGGCGCAAATTAGTTCCTACCTGAGCGTAGAAGAAGATCCATGTACGACGGGTACATCCCATGACATTGTATGGTGTAGCAACGCTGATCGCGTCTGTGCCGACCGGCGGACGGTTGCAGCACGTTTCGTATGCTGATTGTCGCGATGGCGAGCGGCATGAATTTCGGAAGGGATATGAGAGCCAACACTTCAGGATCTCCCGGCGATGAGGCGCACTCTACCCGCAGCAGAATCAAAGAGGTCGCGGCCGAGTTCTATGTCCTGCGCGGCCACGATGGTTTCAGCTTCGGCGATATAGCGACGGCAATCGGCACGACGCGCGCCAACATCCATCATCACTTCGGCAACAAGCGTCAGCTGATGGAGGAATTGATCGCGGACTTCGCCGCCAACGCCGAGGCCCGCATCAAGCGCTTCTGGACGACCCCCGATATCCGGTTCTTCGACCGTCTCGATATGCAGCTCGAGGATCTGCGCCGCTTCTACGAACGTTTCAACGCTGAGAAGGGAGCCCGCAATATGTGGAGCCCGCTTTCGCGCCTTCGCCACGACCTCCCGGTTCTCGGCGAACCAGCGGAACGTGCCCTGGAGCGCGTCAACCGGGTCTATGATCAGAGCCTGCGTCATGCGGTGGACCAGGCGGTGAAGGACGGAGAGCTTTCCTCCCACACACTCAGCGACGAGCTCGTGCACATGCTGCGCATTACCCTTCTGTCCTGTCCACCGATGACGCAGGACACCGGAAGCTTCGACGAGGTCGCCAGGACCTTCGCAGCACTCGCCGCGATCATCCGCGCCGCTTGGCAGGATGCGGGGAAGGGCTCGGGTCGAGGCTAGACATCCGGTGGAACAAGGCGAGGGTGGGTTGACAGCCTTTGGCTTTCAAGTTACTTACTTACAGGTAAGTCAGCCCAGCCCATCATGGCGACGAGGCGCGTATTAGGGAGGATCACGTGCTGCGCGATGATGCATTCACCCGTTTCGAGGTCAGCCCCTTCACTGGAGCGCTCGGTGCAGAAATTCGTGGGATCGATCTGGCGAGCGCGAGCGAGGATGCCTTCCAGGACGTTCGCCGCGCGCTCTACAAATATCATGCGCTCGCCGTGCGCGATCAGGAGCTTGACGCCGCCGGCGTCCACAAGGTCGCCCGCCGGTTCGGACCATTTAGCGGCAATCCGGTGCACACGCCGATCGACGGCTTCGACGATATCGTGCGCTTCGTGCGCGAGCCGGACGACACGGGCAAGGTGATCGGCGAGGACTGGCACATGGACCTCGCCTGGCTACCGAAGCCACCGGGCATTACGATCCTCTACGGTGAAGAGGTGCCGCCGGTTGGCGGCGACACCTGCTTCTCCAGCCTCGAGAAGGCATATGACTCGCTTTCGCCGCGGCTGGTCGAGATCCTGCAAGGGCTGACGGGCGTTCATAGCGGCCGCGGGGTCTTCGCCATCAACGCGGCCCACAGCCGGCTCGGCGTCAAGGCCGATGTCGAGGCGATCGAGAATGCCGTCGTCGAGCATCCTGTGATCTGTCGCCACCCCGAGACAGGCCGGCGCTATGTCTTCGTCAGCAGCGTGATGACCAATTTCAAGGGGATGACAGAGGAAGAAAGCAAGCCGATGATCGACTTCCTGATGGCGCGGGCTGTCCGGCCCGAGTTCAACTGCAGGCTGCGTTGGGAACCGAAGACGCTCGGTATGTGGAACAATCCCCATGTCCTGCACACCGCCATCAACGATTATCCCGGATATCGCCGGGTGATGTACAGAACAACGGTGGAGGGCACCGTTCCACTTGCCGCCAGGGACGGCTGACGCGCAACCGCTCAGGGAGGAGCAATGGCATTTGGTTCCGTGGCGTCCGTCGGCCATAGGGGGGAAGGGCCGGCTGAAGCGGCTGGCGAGACCAAGAAGCGGCGCTTCGCGTTTTCGCCTGCCTACCTCTATGCGACGCCCGTGCACCTCCTGGTGCTTGGGATCATCGTGCTCCCCGCGATCTTCGTCCTGTGGCTGAGTTTCGAAGCCTCGTCATTCGGCCAATCGGCAACCTTCGTTGGGTTAGATAACTATATCCGCGTCCTCACCGATCCCTATTTTTGGGGTTCGGTCTGGAACACGGTCCTCGTCGTCGCCGTTGCCGTTCATATCGAACTGCTGCTCGGCCTTGGCCTAGCCCTGCTTTTCGCTTCCGGGCTTCCCCTCCAGCGCGTCATGCTCGTCGTGGTGCTCGCTCCCTACGCCATCAGCGAGGTGACGGCGGTCGCAATGTGGCGCTTCCTGTTCGATCCAGACGTCGGCCCGATCACGCTGATGCTGCGATACACCGGTCTGCCGACGCTCGACTGGACGTTCATCCCTTCTCACGGCCTCATCCTCGTCGGCCTGCTCACGATCTGGCTGCACCTGCCATTCACATTCATCATCCTCTATGCGGCACGGCTCGCGGTTCCGAAGGAGCTCTACGAGGCTGGGCGCACCGACGGAGCCAATGCGTTCCAGCTCTTCCGCAACATCACGCTGCCGCTTCTGGCGCCAGCGATGCTGATCGCGCTGCTCTTCCGCTACATCTTCGCCTTCCGCCTCTTTTCCGAGGTCTGGCTCCTGACCCAGGGCGGCCCGGCGCGCACGACCGAGGTCGTTTCCATTTATCTTTATCAGGAAGGCTTCCGCTACAACTCGTTCGGCACGGCGGCCGCGACGGCCTGGATGATGGTCGTCATCTCGCTGCTGCTTGCGACTGGCTATGTGTGGCGGCTGCGCAAGGAATCCACGGCCAATGCGTTCTAGACGTCTCGCCATCGGTGCCGGAAAGACGCTCGCTGTTGCGGCAATCGTCGTCTGGTCACTGTTTCCGATCGGCTTCATCGTGCTCTCGTCGTTCAAACCCGGTCGCGAGATTTTCGCGGTTCCACCGGAGCTCCTCTTCGAACCGACCTTCGAGCACTACGCCTCGCTGTGGCAGCGCTGGCCGGCCTTTTTCGACGGGCTCGTCAACAGCCTGGTCATCACCACCGGGGCGACGGCGCTTGCCGTCATGGCAAGTCTGCTCGCCGGTTTTGCCTACTCGCGCTATCGAGGCGTCCGTTTCCTGGAGGGATCGGTGATGTTTCTGATCGGATCGCGGCTGATCCCGCCGATCGTCGTGACGCTGCCACTGTTCCCGGTCGTCAATCGGCTCGGGCTCAACGACACCCATCTGGTGCTGATCCTGCTCTACGCGACCTTCTTCGTCTCGCTCGGCACGCTCCTGATGCGCACGTTCATTGACCAGGTACCGCGCGAACTCGACGAAGCGGCCGTCCTCGACGGCGCGCGGCCGCTGACGATCCTTGTGAAGATCATCTTGCCGCTCGTAGCGCCCGGAATGCTCGCCGTCGCCGTCTTCGTCGTCGTCTTCGCGTGGAACGAGTTTCTGTTCGCCTATATCTTCACCGCCAACCACGCCAAGACTGCGCCTTTGGTCCTTTCTGAGATGATCAGCTCGATCGATGGCGTCGACTGGGGCGTGCTCTTTGCGGCCTCTACCGTCCAATTGCTGCCGGTTCTCGTCTTCGTGGTCCTGATGAACCGGTTTCTTGTCGCCGGGTTGACCGCCGGCGCGACCAAGGGGTGACGACGTCACCGAGAAAGGGAGGAAGACAATGCCTTTGCACATGACACGCAGAGCCCTGCTGACGACCGCGATGGCCGCCGGCGCGACGGGCGCATTTGGCCGGTTGGCCCATGCTCAGGTAAAGACGCTGAACGTGCTTTGCCATCGCGTCCACCAAGCCAACCTGACGACCGGCGCCGCCGGCAATGTCATCAAGCCCTGGGAGGACAAGAACAATGCCCAGATATCCTGGACCACGCTCGACAGCAATCCGCTCCAGGACCGGCTATTCCGGGAGGCGAGCCTGAGCGAGACCGATTTCAACGTCGGCTATGTCATCGACAACCGCATGACGTCGCAGATCGCCTCGCTGTTCGAGCCGCTAGACGATCTCCGGAAAGCCGAGCCGATCGAGGATTTCGACGATATCGCCGAGGGCCTGCGCCAGTCGATGACCGTCGGCGGCAAGCTCGTCGGCGTTCCGGTGCGCCATGCTACGCAGGGGCTTTTCTACAACGAGGAGCTGCTTCAGGAGGCCGGCATTTCGGCGCCACCGAACACGCTGGAGGAGCTGGTCGAGCAGGCGAAGAAGCTGACCTTCACCTCCAGGTCCGGCACGCCCGTCGTCGGCATGATCCTTGCGAGTGACCTCGCCGTCTTCCCGGTCATGTTCGCCCGCGCCTTCGGCGGCGATTTCATCGACAAGCAGTTCAAGGTGGTCCCCGATCCGGAGGCGATGGAAAAAGGCCTGTCCGTGCTTGCCGACCTCTTCAAGGCCGGCGCGCTGCCCCGCAGCTATGCCACAACGCGCAACGACGACATGGTGACGTGGATGCAGCAGGGGCGCGCTGCCTTCGCGGTGCTGCCTTTCGCCCGCTACGCGCAGCTCAACAACAAGGAACAGTCGACCGCACCGGGAAAGATCAAGGCGATCGAGTTCCCCGGCTCCAAAACCCTCGGCAGCGGTCACGAAATGCATCCGGTCGTCGAATCCTGGGCGATGGCCATTCCCGCCAATTCGACGGACAAGAAGCTCTCCTGGAGCTACATCCGCTTCGTAGCGAGCAAGGCCGCCACACTCGACATGGCGCGCAACGGCAATGGCCCCGTCCGCACCTCGACCTATGCCGAGCCGTCGTTCGCCGGGTCGCTGCCGCAGGCGAAGGTCGAGGCTGCCGCGCTCGCCAAAGCGCGACCGGCCTTCCCGGCTTTTCCCGAAGCCGCTCGCGCTCAGTCGACGTTTCTCGAGGAGGTTCAGCTCGCAGTCCTCGGTCGCAAGAGCCCGAAGGAAGCGGTCGCCGCCATTGTCGATCGCGTCAAGCCGCTGATGCCAGCGTAATCGTACGGGCCACGTCGCCAAGTCGCCTGGTACTTGCCAGGCGACCAACCGGCGAGGATCAGCACGGTCGTAAAGTGGTCGTCGGGTGAGGCGATGTTCTATGGACCTGAATTCGATCGCGCGAGCTCAGGACTGCCTGGCAGTGCGCTGGCGCAGATAGCAGGTTCATCGCACCGCCGCCGATATCCCACTACGCGGCATAGGCAATGGCCGCTGACCGTCGGCGACTCCCCATGATCGAGGTAGATGCCATGATGCCGCTTGTCGGCACGCATGGCGTACTGACTCTGTAGATGCTTTCGAGCGGCGCCGGGACGCTTATCGCCTGCTATTTCATGTGGTGCACGGGATGCCCCCTCGGGGGGACGTAATCAACCTTCGAACTTGCCAGCCTGTAACTTTCTGACCAGGCCGACCAGCTGATCCAGATCCGCGCGTGTAAGCGCAAGCATCTCGGCAGGGGGCTTGTGATATTCCCTTGTCAATTCCTCAATGGTTGCAGCACCCTTGGCCGTAAGCTTGACAAGTTTGACACGGCGATCGCTTGGCGACGGAACACGTGCGGCGAGCCCCGCCTGCTCCAACCGATCGGTCAGCCAGGTTGCCGTCGAAGGGTCGCAGTGCCATTGAGCGGCCAATGCGCCGATCGGCTTGCCCGCATCTTTGTCGAGCGTGAAGAGGGCGCGCGAGTCGTTGGGCGTCAGGCCCAATTTCTGCTGGATCGCCAACCGGTCCGGCGCCGACCGCATCAGGAAATCAAACATCAGGCGCCATGCCTCGGTGGCGTGCTGCAAGCGATCTTGGCCCGGTCTCATTCCACGCTCCTTCGAGTCTTGACACATACTTTGACCAATCATATGATTTGATAAATCAAAATGTTTTTTTGGTCAAACCAATGAGAGGAGATCCGGGATGACCAATACCACGGTTCTCGTCGTCGGAGGCGGCCTGAACGGTCTGACGGCGGCCGCCCTACTGGCTCACAACGACATTGCGTGTGTCCTCGTCGAGCGTCATCCCGACCACGTCAATCCAGTACAAGTTTGCCGGCATCTCCCCGCGCAGCATGGAGATATTCCGAAGCCTCGGCCTCGAGGCGGAGATTCGTACAAATCGGACGGGGGACCAGCAGGCAGGCGCTATTGCGCGCGCCAGGAATCTCGCCGATCCGGAGATTCAATGGGGAGGACCGGCGTGGCCGGATGCAAGTGCCCTCAGCCCCACGCAACCGGCGACGTGTGATCAGCACGTCTTGGAACCGATTCTGCGCCGCTACGCCGAGCGGAACGGTGCAGATGTGCGTTTTAGCGCGGAGCTGGTGACTTTCGATCAGGGCGAGACCGTCGTCCGCGCGGAAATTCGCGATATCGCGACCTGCGCAAAGGAGGTCATCTCGGCCGACTATCTGATCGTGGCGGACGGTGCGAACGGTTCCCTGCGAGAAAGGCTGGAGATCAGCCGCAGCGGGGCAGGCGGCCTTCAGCACTGGATGAATGTAGTCTTTGACACGGACATGCCTCCGACGATAGGCGGCAAGCGCTTCACGTCGTGCTTCGTGACGGACCTCAACGGGACCTTCACGCCCAGGGAGGGTGGACGATGGCTTCTGGCGCTCCAGTACTTTCCCGAAAAGGGCGAGAAACCACAGGATTTTGATGAAGCCAAATGCAGGGAACTGATCATACGAGGTGCGGGCCGGTCGGACATCACGACGAGGCTTGTCGATGCGCGCTCCTGGGAAGTGGCCGCCCTCACAGCGCGCCAATTCCGCCGAGGCCGCGCGTTTCTTGTGGGGGATGCCGCACATGTGATGCCCCCAACAGGCGCTTTCGGTGGCAATTCAGGTATCCACGACGCCCATAACCTTGCCTGGAAGCTTGCGATGGTAGCACGCGGGCATGCCGATCCCTCGTTGCTGGATAGCTATGACATGGAGCGCCGGCCGGTCATCGAGGCTACGTTGGCGCAAGCGCTCGCCCGCCTACAGAAATGGTTCGACGATCCGTCGAAGCGGTTGCCTCCTCCTGTTGCGATCGTCGAGGATTACGACGTGGTATTTGGCCAACGCTACACTGCAGGCATCGTGGCTCGGGAATCCACACCGGACGATCACCCGTTCCAAAAATCCGCCAAGCTGTCGGGTCGCCCTGGCACGCGTTTACCGCATTTCGCGGTCGAGCGCGCCGGCCAGCGGATTTCGAGTCTCGATTTGTGCGATCGCGATCTTCTTCTCCTCTGCGCCGACGAAGCATGGTGTCAGGCCGCTGACGCCGTAAGCCAACGCCTCCGTATGCCGCTGACCTGCCACGCCTTGGGTGCGGGGATCTGATTGACTTGGACCATCGGTGGCCTTCCGCGCTCGGGGTTGAAAGCGGCGGTGCCGCCTTGGTCAGGCCTGACGGCTTTGTCGCGTGGCGATCAATGCACGGTGTGCCTGATCGCGTACAGGTGCTGATCGAAACACTTGACGGGTTTGGTTTCCGTACGCAGGCACACGAACACCATCGGTGAGCGGCGGCGAGTGCGGGTGCCTCCTGCGTTCTGGCACGCCGATGTCGTCGCCGGGAATGCGGGCGATGCCAAGGGCGCAGACGGCCAGCGCACGAAGCCCGGCCGCTACGACTTCCTTGCCGATCCCATCGCCTGGAATGGCCGCGATCCTGTGGCTTCGCATCGGTCCGGTCTTCCCTTGTGGCGCTAAACTCCGATGGATCACCGTGGCCTTGGCAGACCGAATGTCGCCGTTACCGCAAATGGTCAATCAAACCGTTCAGCAGGAGCAGCAACGCCCCAGCGACGACAGCCGCGGCCGCGTCGTCCAGCATAATGCCGGCCCCACCCCTTACCTTGTCATGCACGATACGGATGGGCCAAGGCTTGACGACGTCGAAAAACCGGAAAGCAAGGAAGCCTGCTGCCCACCAGAGTGGGTCGATCGGAAGCATGGAAAGTGTCGCGGCGGCGCCGAAGGTCTCATCGATGACGACGATCTGCGGATCCTCCGTCCCGGTACGGGAGATAACATGCGATGACGCCCATACGCCAACGGCGAACAGGGCCGCATAGGCAAGCACGGTCAGCCAAGGCGATGCAGGTATCAGAGCTGCGGCAACAGCCACTCCAACCATTGCGCCGACCGTGCCCGGCCATATTGGAGATAATCCCGCGCCAAGAGAGGTCGCGAGCAGGTAGGCAAACTTGGGTGAAAATTTATGCATCGAGTTTCGGCCGGCTTCCGACGGATGGCAAGCAATCATAGTCACATCGTTCGGGTGCGACCGCCAGACCGCCGGCCGATTTGCTCCGTCAGCTTGGCGAGCGCCTTATTCCGCCGGCCGCATTCGCCGAAAGAAATCGCTGTTGCGGCGGGTTGAGAACGTTGCTGAGCCAGTTCTCCGTCTGCGTTGACCAAGTCGAACGGTGGCGACGGTGGAACAAACCCGCAAATTGCTGGTAAAGCTCGGTGAAACGACATCATCAGAGGAGCCGCCATGATCGCCGGTCTCATGAAAAGTCGCATCGACCCGCTATGGGAGCAGGCCGCCTCTCCGCTGATCGGGATCGGCATGACGCCGAACCAGGTTACGGCTAGCGGGCTCGTGCTCGTCGCCTTGTCGTCGGCCGCCTATGTCTATCACCATTCAAGTCTTGCCTTTGGCCTTTGCCTGGCGTTTGCCTTCACCTTCGACGCGCTGGACGGTGCGGTCGCCCGCCGGACAAATATGAGCACCAAGGCCGGTGGCTATTTCGACGCTGTCGTCGACCGCTATCAGGAATTGGCCGTCTTTGCGGCAATCGGCTGGGTCGCCGATCTGTGGGCGATCGCAATGTTCGCGTTCGCCGGCGGGATACTCACAAGTTACGCCAAGGCACGGACGGCGCTGGAAATTCCCGTAGAAAACCATGGTTGGCCGGATTTCTTCGAGCGGATGGAACGTCTGGTGTTCATTTGCGTGCTGCTCGCCGCGGACGGAGTCGCGACCGCCATGGGCGCGGCTTCGCCCTGGATTCTGGCGGGTGGGTTCGCGCTGTACGCAGTGCTGGCCAACGCCACAGCGCTACAACGGATCAGTCGTGCATTTGCGATGCTTAAACGAGCCGACGGCAACCAGCCGTGAGACCGCAAGAACGCTTGCATTCAGCCTCATGTGAGGCTATATACTGCTTCATATGAATGGGAAGCAGAGATGTTAGCATTTGGAAATATAGCCGACGTGCTGGGGCTGTCGCCCAAGGAAACGGCTGCACGGTCGCCATTCGGGCTGATGGCTCGAATTGAAGGCGGATTGCCCATCGGCGCGCTCGAACGCGTCTCACAATTGCTGGCACCGGCCGATGCCCAATTCAAATACCGCCTCGTTCCAAAGGCAACCTATGAACGTCGCAAGAGGGGCGCTCTTCGACTGTCTTCGGAGGAGGGCATGCGGGTGGCACGGGTGGCTCGTGCATGGGACTTGGCCCTCGACGTCTGGAAGATCGAAGATGAGGCTCGTGACTTTCTATTTCGACCTCATCCCATGCTGGAAGACCGACGCCCGATCGAAATGGTCATCCAAAACGAGATCGGCGCCGAGCTGGTGATCGATATCCTTGCAGGCCTGAAATACGGCACTGCCGCTTGACGGCGCAGATACTCGATCGGACGCTGCCGTGCTTCAGGATCGGCGATCCTGCCGGCATCTATCCGATCTTTGACGCGACGGGCTCGACGATCGCGCCCGGCCGCTGGAACACGCCTGGCAGCCCAGTGATTTACACCAGCGAGCACTATTCGACAGCGTTGCTGGAAAAGCTGGTGCACGGCAGCGGCAGACTGCCGCCCAACCAGCACTACGTCCAGATCATGGTTCCGCGCGGGCTAAGCTACGAGATATTTTCGCAGCCGTCGCTGCCGGGGTGGGATATGATGCCGGCAAAGGTGAGGAAGGAATTCGGCGAGACGTGGTATGTCGAGCGCCGCAGCGCGATCTTGATCGTGCCAAGCGTCGTGGCTCGCCTCGACAACAACGTGTTGATCAATCCGACCCATCCGGAGTTTGCCTTGATCACAGCCAGCCTGCATCAACCCGTATATTGGGACAGTCGCCTGTTCGGCTCCTGAGCAGGTCAGGAGGGGCAGGTTCCTGCCTGCGGCGTCGATTGTTCAAACTCGTCAGCGCCAGGCCAAGCCTGGGGCGACATGGGTCAGAATCGCCTCGATGACATGGGCGTTGTAGTCGACCCCGAGCTGGTTGGGGACGGTAAGCAGCAGCGTATCGGCCTCCGCGATGGCTTCGTCGCCCTTTAGCTGCTCGATGAGGATGTCCGGCTCGGCGGCATAGGAGCGGCCGAAGACGGCGCGCCTGTCTGCCTCGATGTAACCGAACTGATCTCCGCTCTCATTGCCGCCGAAATAGGCGCGGTCGCGATCGTCGACCAAGGCAAAAATGCTCCGGCTGACCGACACCCGCGGCTCGCGCGTGTGTCCGGCCGTCTTCCAGGCCTCACGAAAAGCCCGGATCTGTTCGGCCTGCTGGATGTGAAACGGCTTTCCGCCTTCGTCGAATTTGAGCGTGGAGCTTTGCAGGTTCATCCCCAGCTTCGCCGCCCATTCCGCCGTGGCGTTGGTGGCGGCGCCCCACCAGATGCGGTCGCGCAGGCCCTCCGAGTGTGGTTCAACGCGAAGCAGGCCGGGCGGGTTGGGAAACATCGGCCGCGGATTGGGCTGCGCAAAGCCTTTGCCCAGCAACACTTCGAGCAGCACTCCGGTGTGTCTGCGGGCCATGTCGGCATCGCTCTCGCCCTCTTGCGGGGCGTAGCCGAAGTAGCGCCATCCCTCGATCACCTGCTCCGGCGAGCCGCGGCTGATGCCCAGCTGCAGACGCCCTCCGGCGATTAGGTCGGCGGCGCCGGCGTCCTCGGCCATGTAGAGCGGGTTCTCATAGCGCATGTCGATCACCGCCGTGCCGATCTCGATTCGGCTGGTCTTCGCCCCAACCGCCGCCAGCAGCGGGAAGGGCGAGGCGAGCTGGCGCGCGAAGTGATGCACGCGGAAATACGCGCCGTCCGCACCCAGCTCCTCGGCCGCGACGGCCAGGTCGACGGACTGCAAAAGCGCGTCGGATGCCGTCCGCGTCTGCGATTGCGGCGAGGGCGTCCAATGCCCGAACGAGAGGAAACCAATCTTCTTCATGAGAACCAGCCTAAAGGGGAGCCAGGTGCAGACTATGCTGCGGCGCGCAGCAAAGCATCGCAAAATCGGTGCCGATGATCGCCTGCCTTGACGCGCAAAGCTTGAATCGGCGGTTGTTGATCAACGATGCCGACCGTGCCGAGCTGCCGTCGGACGCGAGTCTAGGAAGGTGCCGCGAACGCGAGCAATATCGCGATGAGGATCAACAGCGGTCCCATCCATTTGAAGCGAGTCCCAAAGTTGGTCCACCATGCTTGCTGCTGGCCGGGGCGAGCTTGGAACGGGTCCGCGAGAAATCCGAAGCCGACGCCAGCCATCCACAACCCGGCGCAGAACATGATGAACTCGTCGATGTATTCCGCGACCACTCTTCGAAACTTTCGAATTTATGCCGCCGCTACATGCGCCGAATTCGAGCCGATATAGTTACGGATCGTTTCGATGATCCGGTCCTGGTCAGCCTCGCTCAGATAGGGATGCATCGGCAGGCACAGGATGCGCTTCGGCAACTCTTCCGAAACGGCAAGGCCGGTCGGCGTGCGCGGATAATCGCGATAGGCAATCTGGCTGTGCAGCGGTTTCACATAGTAGATGACCGACGGAATGCCCTTTTCACCGAGATGTGCCTTGAGCCCGTCGCGTTTCGGCGTTTCGATGGCGTATTGCGCCCAGGCCGAGCGGCCGCCGCCCAGATTGCGCGCCGCCTTGACGATATCGCCGAGACCTTCGGCATAGCGATTGGCGACCGCTTGCCGCGCCACCATCTCGTCTTCGAGGATGGCCAGCTTCTCGATCAGGATCGCCGCCTGAAGCGTGTCGAGCCGTGAATTGATGCCGACGCGGACATTGTCGTATTGCGTTTCGCCCTTTCCGTGAAAGGCGAACGAGCGCAGCTGTTCGGCCAGCGCATCGTCATTGGTGAACATCGCACCGCCGTCGCCATAGCAGCCGAGCGGCTTTGCCGGATAGAAGCTGGTCGAGCCGACGGTGCCGAACGAGCCGCACATCTTGCCGTGAGCCGAGCCGCCGGTCGCCTGCGCCGCATCCTCGATGACCATCAGGCCTTCGCGATCGGCGATGGCCATGATCGCCTCGTAATCGGCGGCGAGGCCGAACAGGTCTACGGGAATGATTGCCTTCGGCCTCAGCCGGCCCTCCGCCTTGATCATGGCGATTGCCGCCTCGAGGCTGGCGATGTCGATATTGTAGCTGTCGGCATCGACATCGACGAACACCGGTTCGGCCTTGGTCAGCGCCACCACTTCGGCCGTGGCGGCGAAGGTGAAGCTCGGCACGAACACCGCATCGCCCGGGCCGATGCCGGCGGCAAACAGCGGCAGCAGCAGCGCATCGGTGCCGTTGGCGCAAGCGACCACGTGCTTGGTGCCGATATAGGCGGCGAGCTTGTTTTCGAATTCGGTGACCTGCGGCCCCAGAATATAGCGGCCTTCGTCGACGACGCGGTCGATTGCCGCTTTCAGCCTGTCGCGGATGCGTTCGCGCTGCGCGCCAAGATCGATGAACTGCATGTCGGCCTCAAACGGTTTTAGCCAGATAACCGGCCGCTGGTAGCAGACTTGGCACGGCCGAGAAAGCCGCAGGGCAAAACCCTGAATTGCTCAAGTGTCGCAGCCTGTTACCTCTGATTTCCGATCTGCCCTCTTAAACGCGGGGAAATCCGGGCTTCGGCCGGCCTGATACAGGCTTCGCATCCCGCCCGCCAGGCTGGACGAAACATAAAGTGATCGCCGGTGAGCAGTCCATGGGCTGCGCACCAGCCGGTCAGGCGATTTCATGCCGCCATGGCGGGTTGGCGCCGGCCCGCGATACCGTCACCGCCGCGGCTTTGGCGCCGAGCGTCAGCGCCTTGTGGATGGCTTCTTCCGGCAAGCTGGCGATTGCCGTCTTCGACAGCAGGCCCTGCTCGTGCAAGGAGGCGAGGATGCCGGCATTGAACGTGTCGCCGGCGCCGACCGTATCGACCACCTCGACCTTGTCCGGCACGACCGTGACGCGGTGCTGGCTGCTGTAACCGACCGCGCCCTCGCTGCCGTGGGTGACGACGATCAGCTTCGGGCCGTGATCCAGCCAGTTGCGGACGACGTCCTCATGCGAGCCGGCTTCGCCGAACCAGTTCAGATCCTCGTCCGACAGTTTCACGATGTCGGCCATCGCCATCATGTTGCGGATGCGCCTGAGGTGCTTGGCTTTGTCCGGAATGAAGTTTGGCCGGATGTTGGGGTCAAGCATCATCACGCGGCGCTCATGCTCGCGTCGCATGAACTCCTCATAGGCCGATCCGGCGGGTTCCGAGATCAGGCTGATGGCGCCGAACAGCATGGCCTCGATCTCGCTGCCGAGTTCCGGCAGGTCCTCGATGGTCAGCATGCGCCCGGCGGTGTTCTCGTCGTAAAACGTGTAGGTCGCCTGGCCATTCGTGAGCCGCACGAATGCGAGCGTGGTCGGCCGCGGCGAAGTGTGCGCATAGGTCGAGCTGACTTCGCTGGCCCCCAGCGCCTCCCTGAACTGGCCGCCGAACAGATCCGACGACAGGCCGGAGAAGAAGCCGGCCGGCGCGCCGAGCCGGCCGAGCGCAATGGCCGAGTTGAAGACGGCACCGCCGACATAAGGCGCAAAGGCCGGCTCGCCCTCGGTCGTGGTGCGCGGCAGCATGTCGATCAGGGCTTCGCCGCAGCAGAGGATCATGAAGTCTTGCTTTCCGGCGGATAGATCACGCCCTTGCGAATGATGATGTTGGCATAAAGCCGCGGCTCGCTCGTCGCGACGATCGCGTGCGCGGCCTTGACCCGTGCATAGAAGTCAGCGCCGGCAAGCGCAACCACCTTGCGGCCCGGCGCACGCCTGGCGCAGATCGCTTCCATCTCATGGTGAACCGGATCGGCGAGCAGGGGATCGCCTTTGGCCGAGGCGCGAAACAGCGCCTGCGGCACGGCGTCGTCGACAGGCAATACGCTCAATACCGCATCGAGCACCGGGGCGAGATGATGACCGTCGGCGCGGATCAGCCGCTGTGCCTGCTGTTCGGCCGGGTAGTTGCCGTCGACCAGCGCGATCTCGTCGCCATGTCCCATGGCGCGCAACATCGCCAGAAGCTCCGGGCCGAGCAGCGCCGGGATACCGATCAGCATGCTCAGAAGCTCCGGGAAATCGTGGTCGAGCCGATGAGGAAGCGCTCCGATAGCGGCAGGCTGGCGCCACCCAGCGCGCGCGCATGGATGCCGACCGTTCCCTCGCGAACGGCCGGCAGCCTCAGGCCTTCGCCGTCGATCCTGCCGATGGCTTCGATGACAGCATCGACAAGCCGCCGGCGCACGCCGAGCGGCATCCATCCGTCGATCACCGCCGCTTCGAAATCGATGACAGAGGACGCCGCCACGATGGCATAAGCGAGCGCCTGCGAAGCGCTGGCGATCCAGTCGTCGAGCTCGGCACCGATTTCGCCCCAGTCCCCCGGTGATGTCCACAGATGCGAGGCCTCGACGCCGCGTGCGTTGAGCGCTTTCTCCAGCATGGCGATCGATGCCACGTCGATCAACTGCGTCGGCTTGCCGTCAGGCCCGGGCACTGGCATTGAGCCCAGCGCGCCGGCATTGCCGGTCGGGCCGCCAAACAGCCGACCGTTCAGCACGATGCCGCCGCCGGCAAAGGCGCCGATGTAGAAATAGACGAAATCGCGCGCCGCACCCGCCGCCTGGCCGAACACGAGCTCGGCGCCGCAGGCCGAGGTGGCGTCGTTCTGCAGATAGACTGGAAATTCGCATTGCGCCTGGATGTCGGCGCGGATGTCGCGATGGCGCCATTCGTCCATGATTTCACGCGGCGCGCCGGCGGTATCGGCCCAGTTCCACAATTCGAACGGCATGGCGATGCCAAGCCCGGCGATGCGTTTGTCCTGCGCAGGGGTGAGTTCGCCGCGCATCTTCTTCATGCCGCTCGTGACGAATTCCACCGTCTCGCGCGGCGCCGGATAGCGGTATGAATGCTGCAGCATCGAGCGCACATTGCCGAGGAAATCGATCAGCACCAATTCGGCGCTGCGGCGGCCGATCTTCAGGCCGATGAAATAGGCGCCGTCGGGATTGAGCGCCATGGGTATCGAGGGCTGGCCGATCTTGCCGCGCAACGGCGCCTGGCGGACGAGCAGGTCGTCCTCCTCCAGCTCGCGCATGATGACGGACACTGTCTGCGCCGAAAGGCCCGTCATGCGCGCAATATCGGATTTGGCCAGGCTGCCGTGCTGACGCACCAGCGACAGCACCAGCCGCTCATTGTGGTCCCGCATGCCGCTTTGATTGGTGCCGCGGTGCAGACGGCTTTCGGCCGCATCGGGCGAACCGTGCCTCGTAACGCCGGTCTCCACCCCTGTTCCTCCCGTCGTTTCCCCTCAATGCTTTTGGTCTAGAGTGGGTGAACAATCCTGCGATGTCAATAATAAATAAGAGTGATTTAATTATTGACAGTGCTGGCGGACTGGTGTCTCTTGAGATCGGCGTCGACACTGGGAGATTTCGTCGGACGCGCTGCTGGTGCCGGTTGGCCGGCATCCTAAATGGTTCCATGGGAGGAAAATCGTGACCACGTCAAAACTGTTGAAATCCACCGTGTTTGCCGCGGCCGGACTGAGCCTGATGGCCTTTGCGTCAACGGCATCGGCCGCCGGGCTCGGCGCCTGCTTGATCACCAAGACCGACACCAATCCCTTCTTCGTCAAGATGAAGGAAGGTGCCGCCGCGAAAGCCAAGGAAATTGGTGTCGATCTGAAGGCCTACGCCGGCAAGGCGGAAGGTGACAATGAGGGCCAGGTTGCGGCGATCGAATCCTGCATCGCCGACGGCGCCAAGGGCATTTTGATCACCGCCACCGACACTGCGGCCATCGTGCCGGCGGTGAAGAAGGCGCGTGATGCAGGGGTGCTGGTGATCGCTCTGGACACCCAGCTCGAGCCTGCCGACGCCGCGGATGCGACGTTTGCGACCGACAATTTCAAGGCCGGCGAGCTTATCGGCTCCTGGGCAAAGGCCACCTTGGGCGACAAGGCCAAGGACGCGCACATCGCCTACATGGATCTTATCGCCAGCCAGCCCTCTGTCGACGTGCAGCGTGATCAAGGCTTCATGAAGGGCTTCGGCATCGACCTCGGCGACCCCAACAAGATCGGCGACGAAACCGACGCACGCAATGTCTGTCACGATCTGTCGAGCGGCAATGAGGATGGCGGGCACACTGCCATGGAGAATTGCCTGCAGAAGGATCCGGATATCAACGTCGTCTACACCATCAACGAACCTGCGGCCGCGGGCGCCTACCAGGCGCTGAAGGCCGTCGGCAAGGAGAAGGACGTCCTGATTGTCTCGGTCGATGGCGGCTGCCCGGGTGTCAAGAACGTTGCCGAGGGCGTGATCGGCGCCACTTCACAGCAATATCCACTGCTCATGGCCTCGCTCGGCATCGAGGCGATTAAGACCTTTGCCGACAGCGGCAAGAAGCCTGAGCCGTCGCCCGGTCTGAACTTCTACAACACCGGCGTGACGCTGATCACCGACAAGCCTGCCGCCGGCATCGAATCCATCGACACGAAGCAAGGCCTCAGCAAGTGCTGGGGTTGATTTGATCCCCTGATCGGCTCAACTTCAAAAGAACAATAGAGAATGTGGAGCGGTTTCGGCCGCTCCACATCACAGGCGGGAGGTCGACTTGAGCGTCGAAACAACCAGGAGCAAGGGACCGCAGGAATTCGAGACGGTCCTGGCCACTAGCGACACCAGCGTCGCTTCATTCGAGACGCATTCCCGCTCGACGCTGGAGAGCATCCAACACCGCTTGCACAAAAGCCCTGCCATGGTGCCGCTGATCATCCTGATCATCTCGGTGGCTCTGTTCGCAGTCGTCGTCGGCGGACGCTTCTTTTCTCCTTTCACCCTCACCCTGATCCTCCAGCAGGTGGCGATAACCGGCATGGTCGGCATCGCGCAGACACTGGTGGTGCTCACCGCCGGCATCGACCTGTCCGTCGGCGCCATCATGGTGCTGAGCTCGGTCGTCATGGGCCAGTTTGCCATGCACTACGGTGTCCCAGCGCCGGTGGCCGTTGCCGTCGGGCTGCTTGTCGGCGCGATTTGCGGCTTGATCAACGGCATTCTCATCGCCTGGGTGAAACTGCCGCCCTTCATCGTGACGCTCGGCACCTGGTCGATCTACGCTGCCATCAACTTCATCTATTCCGGTAACGAGACCATCCGCAGCCAGGATCTCGAGACGACGGCGCCGCTGCTGCAGTTTTTCGGCGGATCGTTCAGGATCGGGGGCGCCGTCTTCACCTATGGCGTGCTGTTGGTGCTGATCATGGCGGCAATTGCCTGGTACGTGCTCAATCACACCGCGTGGGGCCGGCATGTCTATGCGGTGGGCGACGACCCGGAGGCCGCGGAACTGTCGGGTGTGCGCGTCAGCCGGATGCTGGTCGCGGTCTACACGCTGACTGGTATCATTTGCGCCATCGCCGGCTGGGCCCTGATCGGACGCATCGGATCGGTCTCGCCGCAGGCCGGGCAGTTCGAGAACATCAATTCGATTACCGCCGTGGTGATCGGCGGCACTTCGCTGTTCGGCGGCCGCGGCTCCATCCTCGGGACCATCTTCGGTGCGCTGATCGTCGGCGTGTTCGCGCTCGGCCTCAGGCTTTGGGGGACAGACCCGCAATGGACGCAATTGTCCGTCGGAGCCCTTATCATCATCGCTGTTGGTATCGACCAGTGGATCAGGAAGATCTCGGCATGAACCAAACTCACGAACCGATCCTTACCGCGCGCAGCCTGGTCAAGCGCTACGGCCGCGTCACCGCTCTCGACAGCGCAGACTTCGACCTCTATCCGGGGGAAATCCTTGCTGTCATTGGCGACAACGGCGCCGGCAAGTCATCGCTTATCAAAGCCATTTCCGGAGCGGTCACCCCGGACGAAGGTGAGATACGGCTTGAAGGCAAGCCCATTGCCTTCAAATCGCCGATGGAGGCCCGCGAGGCCGGCATCGAGACCGTCTACCAGAACCTGGCGCTGTCGCCGGCGCTGTCGATCGCCGACAACATGTTCCTCGGCCGGGAGATCCGCAAGCCGGGGTTCCTCGGTGAATGGCTGCGCATGCTCGACCGTCCGGCGATGGAAAAGCGTGCCCGCGACAAGCTCACGGAGCTTGGCCTGATGACGATCCAGAACATCAGCCAGGCGGTGGAAACGCTTTCGGGCGGCCAGCGCCAAGGCGTGGCGGTGGCGCGTGCCGCCGCCTTCGGCTCGAAGATGGTCATCATGGATGAGCCGACGGCCGCGCTCGGCGTCAAGGAGAGCCGCCGCGTGCTCGAACTGATCCTCGACGTCAAACGGCGTGGCCTGCCGATCGTGCTGATTTCACACAACATGCCGCATGTTTTCGAGGTGGCGGACCGCATCCACATTCACCGGCTCGGCCGTCGCCTCTGCGTCATCGATCCGAAGCAGTATACGATGTCCGACGCGGTCGCCTTCATGACCGGCGCCAAGGTGCCGCCGGAAGCGGCGCTGGCGGCCTGAGCAAGAACTTGAGGCCCGTCGCGGAGGGCGCCCAACGCGGTGTTTCACGGCCAAATTGCCGCAGGGCAACCCGGCTTGCGATCACCCGAATCGATTGAACATCCGGTGGGATGCACTAGCATTGGCAGAGATGGTGAAAGCCGCATGATCCTGGCAACGTCACGAGAGGCAGCATGACGCGCGCGATGACAACCGAAGCTCCTCTGCCCACGCTCAAAAACCCGGATCCCAAGACGCTCGCCGAGGAAGTCTTGCAAGCCCTCAAATACAGGGTCGGCAAGGGCACCAACGTTGCAACCCAGTACGATTGGCTCACCGCCTCGATCAAGGTTGTACGCGACCGCATAGTCGATCACTGGATGCAGGCGACCCAAGAGGCCTACGCCCAGCAGGAAAAGCGCGTCTACTACCTGTCACTGGAATTCCTCATCGGCCGCCTGATGCGCGATGCCTTCTCCAATCTCGGCCTGATGGACAATATGCGCGAGGCGCTGTCGTCGCTTGGCGTCGACCTCGACATCATTGCTGCGCTCGAACCGGACGCTGCCCTTGGCAATGGCGGTCTTGGCCGGCTCGCCGCCTGCTTCATGGAAAGCATGGCGACCGTCAATATCCCCGCGCATGGCTACGGCATCCGCTACGCCAACGGCATGTTTCGGCAGGAGATCCATGACGGCTGGCAGGTGGAGCTGCCCGAGACATGGCTCGATCACGGCAATCCCTGGGAGTTCGAGCGCCGCGAACGCTCCTTCGAGGTCGGCTTCGGCGGCTCGGTAGAATCGGTCACGTCGAAGGACGGCCGGCTCGAGCGCCACGTCTGGAAGCCGACCGAACATGTTCTGGCAGTCGCCTATGATACGCCGGTTGTCGGCTGGCGGGCCAACCGCGTCAACACGCTGCGTCTGTGGTCCGGCATGCCGATCGATCCGATCCTGCTCGACAAGTTCAACGCCGGCGATCACATCGGCGCGCTCGCCGAAAGCAACAAGGCGGATGCGTTGTCGCGCGTCCTTTACCCGGCCGATTCCCACAAGGCGGGCCAGGAGTTGCGGCTCAGGCAGGAGTATTTCTTCTCCACCGCCTCGCTGCAGGACATCGTCCAGCGTCATCTCAGCCAGTATGGCGACCTGCAATCGCTGCCCGACAAGGCGGCGATCCATCTCAACGATACCCATCCGGCGATCGCCGTAGCCGAGCTGATGCGCCTGTTGATGGATGTCCACGGCATGGATTTCGACCAGGCCTGGAGCATCACCAAGCGCACCTTCGGCTACACCAACCACACGCTGCTTCCCGAAGCGCTGGAAAGCTGGCCCGTGCCGCTGTTCGAGCGGCTGTTGCCGCGCCACATGCAGATCGTCTACGCCATCAACGCCGAGATGCTGCTCGAGGCGCGCGCCTCCGACCAGTTCTCGGACGAGCAGATCAGCCGCATCTCGCTGATCCAGGAAAATGGCGATCGCCGCGTGCGTATGGGCAATCTGGCCTTTGTCGGCTCGCACTCGATCAACGGCGTGTCGGCACTGCATACGGAATTGATGAAGGAGACGGTGTTTGCCGACCTCCACAGGCTCTACCCGGATCGCATCAACAACAAGACCAACGGGATCACACCGCGGCGCTGGCTGATACAGTGCAATCCCGGCCTCACTGCGCTCACCCGAGAGGCGATTGGCGACGGCTTCCTCGACGACATCGACGAGATAAAGCGGCTTGATCCTTTCGCTGAGGACGCCGCCTTCCGCGACAAGTTCGCCGCCGTCAAACGGGCGAACAAGGCGAGGCTTGCCAAGCTCGTTGCCGACCGGCTCGGCATCAAGGTCGACCCATCGGCGCTGTTCGACATCCAAGTCAAGCGCATCCACGAATACAAGCGCCAGCTCTTGAACATTCTCGAAGCGGTCGCGCTTTACGACCAGATCCGCTCGCATCCGGAGCGCGACTGGATGCCTCGCGTCAAATTCTTCGGCGGCAAGGCGGCGCCCAGCTATCACAACGCCAAGCTGATCATCAAACTTGCCAATGACGTCGCCCGGGTCATCAACCGCGATCCGGCGGTGCGCGGCTTGCTGAAAGTGGTATTCGTGCCGAACTACAATGTCAGCCTGGCCGAGATCATGATGCCGGCCGCCGATCTTTCGGAGCAGATATCGACCGCCGGCATGGAAGCATCCGGCACCGGCAACATGAAGTTCGCGCTGAACGGCGCGCTGACCATCGGCACGCTCGACGGCGCCAATGTCGAGATCAAGGAATGCGTGGGCGACGACAATATCTTCATCTTCGGCCTGACCACCGATGAGGTCGCCGAGCGACGCAACAATGGTTACGATCCGCGCGCTGTGATCGAGGGATCGCCTGAATTGGCGCAGGCGCTGGCCGCGGTTTCATCCGGAGTCTTTTCACCTGACGATCCGGACCGTTATCGCGACCTGATCAACGGTCTTTACCAGAGCGACTGGTTCATGGTCGCCGCGGATTTCGATGCCTACGCCGCCACCCAGCGCGACGTCGATGCCATCTGGCGCAACAGCCCGGACTGGTACGCCAGAGCCATCCGCAATGTCGCGCGCGTCGGCTGGTTCTCGTCCGATCGAACGATCCGCCAATATGCGAAAGACATATGGCACGTGCCCGCCTGATATGATTGCATGAGGCCACGAACAATGTGGTCCTAGTGGAGTGGATTTGACCCTCGCATCCCTTGGAGGGTAAGGCGGCATGCGAATGTCGAATTCAAAACTCCACTAGAAACATACACTTGGTGCCCGGGGAGGGTCACTGCCTGATGAGCAAGCCGCGCGCGACCGTTGCGACAAGCGGGCCGGACGGACTGGCGCCAGCCGGCGATGTCGCGGCGATTGTCGCCGGCACGCACGGCGATCCGTTTGGCGTGCTTGGCGTGCATGAGGCGGGAAAGGGCTTTGTCGCCCGCTGCTTCGTCCCTCATGCCGAGTTCGTCACCGCCTATACGCTGACCGGCAAGAAGGCCGGCGAGCTGTCGAGACGCGACGACCGCGGTTTCTTCGAAGGCAAACTGTCGCTGCGCAAACGCCAGCCGCTGCGCTATCACGCCAGGAATTCCGGCGGTGACTGGTGGCTGACCGATCCATATTCCTTCGGTCCCGTGCTCGGCCCGATGGACGATTATTACATCGCCGAAGGGTCGCATCTCAGGCTGTTCGACAAGCTCGGCGCCCATCTCATCGACCATGAAGGTGCATCGGGTGTGCATTTTGCGGTGTGGGCGCCCAATGCAAGGCGCGTCTCGGTGGTCGGCGACTTCAACGAGTGGGACGGCCGCAGGCATACCATGCGCGTCCGCCGCGACACCGGCATCTGGGAGCTGTTCATTCCCGACATCGGCGCTGGCCGCCCGTATAAGTATGAAATCATCGGGCCGGATGGCGTGAGATTGCCGCTCAAAGCCGATCCGTTCGCCTTCAAGTCCGAACTGCGCCCGGCCACCGCCTCGGTGACGGCATTGCCGCCGGCGCATGAATGGGGTGACGAGGCGCACCGGAACTACTGGCGCAATGCCGACCACAGGCGCGAAGCCGTATCGATCTACGAGGTCCATGCCGGGTCATGGCGGCTTCACGACGACGGCAGCTTCCTGTCGTGGGATGAACTCGCCGACAGGCTGATCCCTTACGTGGTCGAGACCGGTTTTACCCACATTGAATTCATGCCGATCTCCGAACACCCTTATGACCCGTCCTGGGGCTACCAGACGACGGGTCTTTATGCGCCGACTGCCCGCTTTGGCGATCCGGACGGTTTTGCCCGCTTCGTCGACGGCGCCCACCGTGCAGGCATCGGCGTCATCCTCGACTGGGTGCCGGCGCATTTCCCGGTTGACGAACACGGTCTGGCAAAGTTCGACGGTACCGCGCTCTACGAACATGCCGATCCGCGCAAGGGCTTCCATCCTGACTGGAACACCGCGATCTATAATTTTGGGCGCCGCGAAGTGATTTCGTTCCTGGTCAACAATGCGCTGTTCTGGGCCGAGAAATATCACGTCGACGGACTGCGCGTCGATGCGGTCGCCTCGATGCTTTATCTCGATTATTCGCGCAAGGCCGGTGAATGGATTCCCAACGAGAAGGGCGGGCGGGAGAACCTCGAAGCGGTCAGCTTCCTGCAGCGTATGAACAAGGAGGTCTACGGCCACCATCCAGGTGTGATGACCATCGCCGAGGAATCGACCTCGTGGCCGAAAGTCTCGCAGCCGGTGCATGAAGGCGGACTGGGCTTCGGTTTTAAATGGAACATGGGCTTCATGCATGACACTTTGGAGTATTTCTCCAAGGAGCCGATCTTCCGCAAGCATCACCACAACGACATCACCTTCGGTCTGGTCTACGCCTTCAGCGAGAATTTCGTGCTGCCGCTGTCCCATGACGAAGTGGTGCACGGCAAGGGCACGCTGCTCAACAAGATGGCCGGCGACGACTGGCAGAAATTCGCGACGCTGCGCGCCTATTACGCGTTCATGTGGGGTTATCCCGGCAAGAAGCTGTTGTTCATGGGCCAGGAGTTCGCACAGCGCCGCGAGTGGAGCGAGGGGCGCGCGCTCGACTGGAACCTGCTCGATTTCCGGCTCCACCGCGGCGTCTGGCAGACGGTGCGCGATCTCAACTATCTCTACCGCTCGCGCCCCGCGCTGCATGCCCGCGACTGCGAGCCGGAGGGCTTTTCCTGGCTGATCGTCGACGACAGCGCGAACTCAGTATTTGCCTGGCTGCGCAGCGCGCCGGGCGGCAACCCGGTCGCGGTCATTTCCAATTTCACGCCGGTGCCGCGCGACAATTACCGCGTGCCGTTGCCGCACGCCGGAAAATGGCGCGAGATCATCAACACCGATGCCACGGATTATGGCGGTTCCGGCAAGGGCAATAGCGGCGGCGTCGAGGCTCAGGCGGAAGGAGGAGGCATTTCGGCGACGATGCTTTTGCCGCCGCTGTCGACGATCATGCTCGAATTCGTCCCGGACTGAGCTATGTCTGGAGCATCTAACCTGGGAGGATAGGAATGGCTGAAATAAAACGAACACAGCCGCTGGCACGCGACGCCATGGCTTATGTGCTGGCCGGCGGCCGTGGCAGCCGGCTCAAGGAACTGACCGACCGCCGGGCCAAGCCGGCGGTCTATTTCGGCGGCAAGACCCGCATCATCGATTTCGCGCTGTCCAATGCGCTCAATTCCGGTATCCGCCGCCTCGGCGTCGCCACCCAGTACAAGGCGCATTCGCTGATCCGCCACCTGCAGCGCGGTTGGAACTTCCTGCGGCCCGAGCGCAACGAGAGTTTCGATATCCTGCCGGCCAGCCAGCGTGTGTCGGAAACGCAATGGTACGAGGGCACCGCCGACGCCGTTTACCAGAACATCGACATCATCGAGGCCTATGGGCCGGAATACATGGTCATCCTGGCCGGCGACCACGTCTACAAGATGGACTACGAAATGATGCTGCGCCAGCATGTCGAGGCCGGCGCCGATGTCACCGTCGGCTGCCTCGAAGTGCCGCGCATGGAAGCCACCGGCTTCGGCGTCATGCATGTCGATCCCAAGGACACCATTATCTCCTTCATCGAAAAGCCCGCCGATCCGCCAGGCATTCCCGACAAGCCGGATTTTGCGCTGGCCTCGATGGGCATCTATGTGTTCAAGACCAAGTTCCTGATGGAGCAATTGCGTCGCGATGCGGCGGAGCCCGGCTCGAGCCGCGACTTCGGCAAGGACATCATCCCCTACATCGTCGAGCACGGAAAGGCGATCGCCCATCGCTTCGCCAAATCCTGCGTGCGCTCGACCGCCGAGAACGAGGCCTATTGGCGCGACGTCGGAACGGTCGACGCCTATTGGGAGGCCAATATCGACCTGACCGACATCACGCCGGAACTCGACCTTTACGACCGCGACTGGCCGATCTGGACTTATGCCGAGTTGAAGCCGCCGGCAAAGTTCGTGCATGACGAGGATGGCCGCCGCGGGTCGGCCGTGTCGTCTCTCGTGTCGGGCGATTGCATCGTTTCGGGCGCTTCGCTGAAGCGAAGCCTGATCTTCACCGGCGCGCGCATCAATTCCTATTCGACGCTGGAGGAGGTCGTCATGCTGCCGGACGTCCATGTCGGCCGCAACGCCAGGCTGAAGCGCGTGGTCATCGATCACGGCGTCAGGATCCCGGAGGGGCTGGTGGTCGGCGAGGATCCTGTCCTCGACGCCAAGCGTTTCCGCGTTTCGGAAAAAGGCATCTGCCTCGTCACGCAGGACATGATCAACAGGCTGGGATCGTAGTGCATGCAGGTTCTGTCGGTGGCGCCCGAGATCTTTCCGCTGGTCAAGACGGGCGGGCTCGCCGACGTGACCGGCGCCTTGCCCATGGCATTGGCCGGCAAGGGCGTCACCATGCGCACGCTCGTCCCCGGCTACCCGCAGGTGATGGGCGCCTTCAAGAAAAAGAAGGCGGTTCAGCAATATCCGCTGCTGCAGGGCGGCAAGGCGTCGGTGCACGCCGTCCAGATCGCCGGCCTCGACCTGTTCGTGCTCGACGCGCCGCATCTTTTCGACCGCCCCGGCGGTCCATACGGCAACGCGGCCGGCGCCGACTGGCCGGACAATTGGCGGCGGTTCGCTGCCTTGAGCCAGGTAGGCGGTGACATCGCCGGGGGCTCCATCTCGGGCTACCTGCCCGATATCGTCCATGCCCATGACTGGCAGTCGGCAATGTCGCTCGCCTACATGCGCTACGGCAAGGCGGTCGGCACGCCGTCGATGATCACCGTGCACAACCTCGCCTTCCAGGGTCAGTTCGGCGCCGGCATTTTTGGCGAGCTTGGCCTGCCGGCAGCGGCGATGGCGCTCGACGGCGTCGAATATTACGGCGGCGTCGGCTTCCTCAAGGCCGGCCTGCAGGCCGCCTGGGCGATCACCACGGTCAGCCCGACCTATGCGCAGGAAATCCGCTTGCCTGAATTCGGCATGGGCCTCGACGGCCTGATCAACATGCGCTCCGTCGATCTCCATGGCATCGTCAACGGCATCGATACCGAGATATGGAACCCGGAAACCGACAAGCATCTGGTCTCCAACTACACGGCAAAGACGCTTAAGGCGCGAATGCCCAACAAGGCCGCGGTCGAGGACCGCTTCAGCCTCGATCGCGATGACAGCCCGATCGTCTGCGTCATCAGCCGTTTGACCTGGCAAAAGGGCATGGACATATTGGCGGCGGCCGTCGACGGCATCGTTGCAAGAGGTGCGCGGCTGGCGATCCTCGGCTCCGGCGATGCCGGGCTCGAAGGCGCATTGCTTGCCGCCGCAGCCCGCAATCGCGGTCGCATCGGCGTCGTCGTCGGCTATGACGAGGGGCTCTCCCACACCATGCAGGGCGGCTGCGACGCAATCATTATCCCATCGCGCTTCGAACCTTGCGGGCTGACACAGCTTTACGGCCTGCGCTATGGCTGCGTGCCGGTCGTCGCCCGTACCGGGGGCCTTGCCGACACGATCATCGATGCCAACGAAGCCGCCATCTCTGCCGGCGTTGCGACCGGTTTCCAGTTTGCGCCCGCCAATGCCGCCGCCTTGCTGCACGCCGTCCGCCGCCTTGTCGAGGCGCATGCCAATCCCGCAGTGTGGACGTCGATGCAGCGGCAAGGCATGAAGGCCGACGTTTCGTGGGACAAAAGCGCCGAAAAATATGTCCAACACTATCGCTTGCTGCTTTCGAAAAGGGCTGCCTGACTGATGATCCGCACCGTCGCCACCAAACCCCATCCCGACCAGAAGCCCGGCACCTCCGGGCTGCGCAAGAAAGTCCCGGTGTTCCAGCAGGAGCACTATGCCGAGAACTTCATCCAGTCGATCTTCGATGCGCTGGACGGGTTCGAGGGCAAAACCCTGGTGATCGGCGGCGACGGCCGCTTCTATAACCGCGAGGTCATCCAGAAGGCCATCGCCATGGCCGCGGCAAACGGCTTCGGCAAGGTGATGGTCGGGCAGGGCGGCATCTTGTCGACGCCGGCCGCTTCGCATGTCATCCGCAAATACAAGACCTTTGGCGGCATCATCCTGTCGGCTAGCCACAATCCGGGTGGCCCGCATGAGGATTTCGGCATCAAGTACAATGCCGGCAATGGCGGCCCGGCGCCGGAAAAGCTGACCGACGCGATCTTCGAAAAAACCAAGGCGATTTCAAGCTTCAAGATCGCCGATATCGGGCAGGTCGACATCGACACGATCGGCACGGTCAAGACGGGGGACATGACCGTCGAAATCATCGATCCTGTCGCCGACTATGCCGAACTGATGGAAAGCCTGTTCGATTTCGACGCATTGCGGGCGCTGTTCAAGTCGGGCTTCCGCATGCGCTTCGACGCCATGCATGCGGTGACCGGCCCCTACGCCAAGGAGATCCTCGAAAACCGGCTCGGCGCGCCCAACGGCACCGCCCGCAATTTCATTCCGCTGCCGGATTTCGGCGGCCATCATCCCGATCCCAATCTGGTGCATGCAAAACACCTCTACGACGAGATGATGGGGCCGGATGCGCCAGACTTTGGCGCCGCCTCAGATGGCGACGGCGACCGCAACCTGATCATCGGCAAGGGAATTTTCATCACCCCGTCTGATTCGGTGGCGATGCTCGCCGCCAACGCCCATCTGGCGCCGGGCTACAAGGCCGGGCTGAAAGGCATCGCCCGCTCGATGCCGACCAGCGGTGCTGCCGACCGGGTCGCCGAAAAGCTCGGCATCGGCATCTACGAGACGCCGACCGGCTGGAAATTTTTCGGCAATCTGCTCGATGCCGGCATGGCAACGATCTGCGGCGAGGAGAGTGCGGGGACCGGCTCCAACCATGTCCGCGAAAAGGACGGCCTGTGGGCTGTGCTTTTATGGCTCAACATCCTTGCCGTGCGCGGCGAAAGCGCCAAGCAGATCGTCACCCAGCATTGGGCGGCCTATGGCC
This sequence comes from Mesorhizobium sp. M0408, assembly GCF_040321495.1. Lineage (NCBI taxonomy): Bacteria > Pseudomonadati > Pseudomonadota > Alphaproteobacteria > Hyphomicrobiales > Phyllobacteriaceae > Mesorhizobium > Mesorhizobium sp. M0408. The sequence goes on from NZ_JAMYRO010000011.1 coordinate 83,239, forward strand.
GTAACTATTATTCGCGCCACGACTACGAGGAGGTCGAGATCGATCGTGCCAACGCGCTTGTCGACGAGCTGCGCGCCAAGCTCGGCTCGCTGCCTGGCACCAGCGTGCGCGGCATGACGATCGCCAGCGCCGATGATTTCGCCTATCACGATCCGGTCGACGGCTCGGTCAGCAAGAACCAGGGCATCAGGGTGTTGTTCGAAGGCGGCTCACGCGTCGTCTTCCGCCTGTCCGGCACCGGCACCTCGGGCGCGACGCTGCGGCTTTATGTCGAGCGCTACGAGCCGGACAAGAACCGCCACGATCTCGACACCCAGGAGGCACTTGCCGATCTGATCGTGGCGGCCGACGACATTGCCGGGATTCTCAGCCATACCGGCCGCGCCAAGCCGAGCGTGATTACGTGAGCCTAGAGCGGCGCGCCTTTCCTTCTCCCCTTGTGGGGTCCGAAGGACGGGGCGAGACCCGTGGCTCGCCCCCGAGCGGTGGATCGGCGCGTAGCGCCGAGACGGTTGAGGGGTGTTGGACGGATCGCCGTGGGTGCCAAGCTGGAGCACCCCTCATCCGTCGGCGACACCTTCCCCCACAAGGGGAGAAGGGGGAGCTATGGCAACGCCTCAAACTGTCTACGACCTGCTGCTGTGAGCGCGCGTGAGCCAACTCGGCGCAACTATCACCAAGGAAGGTATCCGCTTCGCCGCATGGTCCTCGTCGGCTCGGCGCATCTGGGTCTCGATTTTCGACGAACACGGCAACCGCGAAATCGACCGGCTGGAACTCCAGTCGGAAGGCGAGGGCGTCCACGCACTTTTTGTTGCCGGTCTCGCCGCCGGCACCCGATACGGGTTCCGCGCCGATGGCGACTACGCGCCGGAACACGGTCTCTGGTTCGATCCCGACAAGCTGCTGGCCGATCCCTATGCCGTCGAGATCGACAGGCCCTATGCCTATGACGGCCGGCTAGCCGCCCGCCGTGGCGCGGGGGCCGACACGGCGTCGCTGATGCCGAAGGCCATTGCTGGCGCCTTGCCGGAACCCTTGCCTGCCTTGCCGCCTCTGTTTCGGTCCGGCGGCCTCATCTACGAAGTGCCGGTACGCGCCTTCACAAAGCTGCATTCGGACATTCCCGAGAAGCAACGCGGCACAATTGGAGCGCTCGCTCACCCCCTCGTTGTCGAGCATCTGCAAAAACTCGGCGTGGCAGCCATTGAGTTGATGCCGGTGACTGCATCGATCGACGAACGGCATTTACCGCCGCTCGGTCTGCGCAACGCCTGGGGTTATAATCCCGTGACCTTCATGGCGCTCGATCCGCGACTGGCGCCCGGCGGTCTGGCCGAGTTGCGCGGAACGGTCGCCGCGCTGCGCGAGGCCGGCATCGGCACCATTCTCGACCTTGTGTTCAACCACACCGGCGAAAGCGACCGGCTCGGCCCGACATTGTCGCTGCGCGGCCTCGACAGCCGCGCCTATTATCGGCACGAGCCGGACGGCGCTCTGGTCAATGACACCGGAACCGGCAATACGGTTGCGTGCGATCATCAAGTCGTCCGGGAAATGGTTCTCGACACGCTTCGTCACTTTGTCCGCCATGCCGGCGTCGACGGTTTCCGCTTCGATCTGGCGCCCGTTCTGGGTCGGGTCGACGGCGTTTTCGACGCCGATGCGCCGCTGCTGAACGCCATTCGCAAAGATCCTGTTCTTGGCGACCGGGTGCTGATCGCCGAGCCTTGGGATATCGGACCGGATGGCTATCAGCTCGGCAATTTTCCGCCGCCCTTCCTCGAATGGAACGACAAATGCCGTGACGATATCCGCCGTTTCTGGCGCGGCGACGGCGGCATTGTCGGTGCCTTGGCGACGCGGCTTGCTGGTTCGTCCGATGTCTTTGCCAAACCAGGCCAGACAACGAGCCGCAGCATCAACTTCATCGCCGCGCATGACGGCATGACGCTGGCCGATATCGCTGCCTATGAGCACAAGCACAATGAGGCCAATGGCGAACAGAACCGCGATGGCCACGACGACAACCTGTCCTGGAACAATGGCCTCGAGGGCGAGACCGGCGACCAGCCAATCGTTACGGCCCGTTTCGATGACCAGTGCGCGCTGCTGGCGACGCTCTTTGCCTCGCGCGGCACGATCATGCTGACGGCCGGTGACGAGTTCGGCCGCACGCAGCGCGGCAACAACAACGCCTACGCGCAGGACAATGACATCACCTGGCTCGACTGGGCCGGGCGCGACCTGGCGCTCGAGCACCATACGGCTCTGCTCGCCAGGATGCGTCGTGTCGTGCCGGCGCTTTTGGACACAACGTTCCTGACCGGAGAACCGCCTGCGGGCTCGGAAATCCCAGACGTAGCCTGGCTGACGGAAACCGGCATGCCGCTCGACGAGGCCGCCTGGCACGATGCCAGGCGGCACCGGCTGGTCATGGTTCTCGGGAGCGGTGAGAACAGTCGCCTTGCAGTGGTCATCAACGGCGACCGCCGGGCCTGCATGTTCACGCTGCCGGAACGGGCGGGTTTTCTTTGGCGCCCAGCTATCGAACCGGATAGTAGCGATATCTCGCGGCCGGTGCCTGGGCGAACGGTCCTGTTCATGATCGAAAGCAGGACAGCGCGGGCGGGCGCAGGGGAGAGCCATGATGCCTGACAATGCCGAATGGTGGCGCGGCTGCGTCATCTGTCAGATCTACCCGCGCTCCTTCCAGGATACGACAGGCGACGGCAGCGGCGATCTCCGCGGCATCACCTCGAGGCTGGCCCATGTCGCATCGCTGGGTGTCGACGCGGTTTGGCTGTCGCCTTTCTTCAAGTCGCCAATGGCCGATATGGGCTACGACGTTTCGGATTACTGCGCCGTCGATCCGATGTTCGGCACATCAGAGGATTTCGACGCGCTGGTTGCCGAGGCACACCGGCTCGGCCTGAAGGTGATCATCGATCAGGTCTTGTCGCATTCGTCGGATCGGCACGAATGGTTCGTCGAAAGCCGCACGAGCCGCGACAACCCCAAGGCCGACTGGTACGTCTGGGCCGATGCGAAGCCCGACGGCACCGCCCCCAACAACTGGCTGTCGCTTTTCGGCGGCCCGGCCTGGGAATGGGACGCAACGCGCAGGCAATATTACCTGCACAATTTCCTCGCCTCGCAGCCGGACCTGAATTTCCACAACCCGCAGGTGCAGGACGCCTTGCTGGAAACGGTGCGGTTCTGGCTCGAGCGCGGCGTCGACGGTTTCCGGCTGGATACGGTCAACTATTACGTCCACGACCGCTGGCTGCGCAGCAACCCGCCTTTGGCGGAAAGCGTCGCCGGCACCAATACGGCAACCAGCCCCTATCTCTATCAGGAGCATCTGTTCGACAAGAGCCAGCCGGAAAACCTTGCTTTCCTCAGGCGCTTCCGGGCCTTGCTTGACGAATATGAAGGCCGCGTCGCTGTCGGCGAGATTGGCGACGAAACGCGTTCCTTGCAGACGCTCGCCGCCTATACCGGCGGTGGCGACAAGCTCCAAATGTCCTACACGTTCGACCTGCTCGGCCCGCAATTCTCGGCGTCGCATGTGCGTGGCTGTGTCGAGGCCTTCGAGAGTAAGGTATTCGACGGCTGGGTTTGCTGGGCGTTCTCCAACCACGATGTCGTGCGCCATGTCAGTCGATGGACAAGGCCGGGCGGCGATCCGGACAGGGTGGCGAAATTCTCGATCGTGCTGCTTTCTTGCCTGCGCGGATCGATCTGCCTCTACCAGGGCGAAGAACTCGGGCTGGAGGAGGCCGAACCGGCGTTCGAGGATTTGCGCGATCCCTTCGGCATCCGCTTCTGGCCGGCAATCAAGGGACGGGATGGGTGCCGAACGCCGATGGTCTGGGAGGCTGGCGCCGACAATGCCGGCTTTTCGACCGGCAAGCCGTGGCTTCCGGTCCCGGCAAGCCATCGCGCCCAGGCGGTCGACGTCCAGGACGGCGAGCAAACCTCCGTCCTGGCGAGCTACCGGGCGATGCTGGCCTTGCGCAAGCAGCATCCGGCGCTGGTTCGAGGCTCGATCCGGTTCCTCGATGCCGAAGGCGACGTCCTTGCTTTCATTCGCGAAGGCGATGACGAAAAGCTGCTCTGTGTCTTCAATTTCGCCGACGAGCCGGCCGGCTGGCAATTGCCACCGGATCTGGAAGCGATAGAGCCGATAGACCTTGGCGGTGCTGCCGGCGTCTTGCAGGAAAGAACTCTGTCGCTGCCGCCGCTGGGCTGCTTCCTCGGCCGGATCGGCTGAGCTCTATTTCATTATCTCATTGAACGAGCACGGAGCGCCCGCAAGTCGCGCCGACAACCCGCACATCGGCCTCGCCGACATGCACGCCGACAGCTGCAAGCACGTTATAGACCAGTTCGTCGACCGGCGCCGTCACGCCGTTCAGAACCGTTACCACCGCCGGCTTAACCGTTCCGAGCAGGGCCGTCACGTCCAGCCCGAGGCCCAGTGCGTTGACCGAGAGCGAGAGGCCGCTGACCAGCGATGTCGTGAGTGATTGCGTCAGGTTTTTTGTGGCGACAGTTTTTATCGTCTTGTTGGCGATATCGGTGCTGTCGAACGTCAATGCGGTCGGATCGTTGTTGGTGATGGCAAGTGATGAAGAACCCTTCACATCGAGCAGATTGAGGGTAAGCAGCAGAAGCTTCACGCTTACCTGGGCAATCGTGGCATCGGAGAACGATTGCGGATTGCTGAAATCGGCGAAAGCCGATGGGTTGTTGTCGGCGTCGCTGGTGGCAAGGTGCAGCGAGGCCACGCCAGGCTGCGCGGCGATCGAGACCTTGATGCTATCGGGCCGGCCCGTCGGGCAGCTGATGTCGGTTAGCTTGGCTTCCGCATAGGCGACTTCGACATGCAGAGGCAGGTTGACGGACAGCAGGCTGATGCCGCCGCCGAGATTGGAATTGCCGATGCCCACTGTGGTGACCAGCTTGATGCGCGTCTGCGCGGTGCGCACCACGGTGCCTTTTTCCCCGACGGCCAGCCAGGGTGAATATTGCATTGGCTCACCGATGGCGATGGCGAGCGTGGTGGAGGTAAGTCCCGGAATAGTGGCGCCGAGATCGACCTGGACATGGTTTGAGCCATTGGCCAGCGAGGCGGCGGCACCCAGCATGCCCATCGCGCTTGCGTCGACGGAAAAGCCGGGAGACTTTTGTCCGAGGCCGAGCTTACCGATCGAGCCAAGATCGATAAGATGACTGAGGGGTATCTTGACCGTGTTGGTGGCCCTCGACGCGATCGTCTGCAGCACAAGTTTGCTGGCGCTGCCCGACCCGGACGCATTGGCCATGGCGGTCGCGATCTGGCCTACCGTCGCTTTTGACGCCAGCACGTCGGAATAGCTGACACCTGTCAGTTGCAACTGTACGGCAAGGGCATCGACGAACGAAAGCACGTTTACATCGGCCGAGATCAGCGCGTTGTAGTCCATGACGCTGAGCGAAATGTTGGCGCCCAGCAACTTGCTGAGAAGCGCGTTGAGGATGCCGCCATTGACGCTGAGGAGCCTGGACCCGACCGAGAACATCGCTTGCGGGGTCACGCTGGCAATGGCTTCGGTGCCGACAACCGGAGTAGGGATGAGCGAACTGGCGAAATACCGGGCGGGGATTTTTTGCAGAGTGACGCGAACGGCGTTGTAAGGCGTTTTACCGGCTTCGAAGCGCTTGTCGACGCCAACGGAGGACGCCGCTGAGTATCGGCCGCCGGTGACCGACACGACGGTTTTGCCAACCGTGGGAACCATTGTCTGACCTGCCTTTTGAACAATGATGCCGGGCATTCGGTTGTCACTGAGCGTGGTTACCGCCGCGGCTTCCATATTGTTGATGTTCGACGCCGCGGTGATCGCCGCCAGATCGGTCATCGCCTGGGCTTCCCTGCGCTCCGTGTAGATCGAACCTTCGTCGACAGCGAAGGCCGCCAGCCCCAGCGCGAATGGCGCTGTCAGCGCCGTCATGACGGCAAAGTTCGCCTTCTTGTCGCCAACCATCGAGCGAGCGATCCGCCCGATGCTCCTCAGCAAGAACTGCGACATTTCAAATGCCTCCAATCCTGATGGTAGATCTGCGCGACATCGTGGTTTGCGGCATCGCAAGGCTTGGTAACAGGTTCCAGATCGGCAGGTTGCTGGCATCGTACTGGATCGACACGACGAACTGATTTCCGTCGGCCGTGCTGTCCGTCGCCTGATAGGTCAGCTTGCCGGAATCGACGAACGGGTATCCACTGGCATTGTTTTTGACGAAACTCGCCACCAGCGCCTGGCGCTCGGTTTGATTCAATCCGGCAATTGCGGTGCGGGCGGCATCGGCGGCGATTTGCTGCAAGGAGTTGCTTGCACCAAAATAGATACCATATGCAACCATTCCGAGCAAAAGAAGGATAAAGATTGGGGAAAGCAGGGCGAACTCGACCGCGGAAGTTCCGGACTCTTCTCCAATTTTGCGTAGATTCGTCCGTACGTGGCGCAATATTTTACGCTTCAATGCGACAGTATTACTGTCTATCTTGTTCATTGCCCTTGCCCGTTGGAACCCAAGGTCGATGTGCCGATTCCATCGAAATTTGTAACCCTTGGTTGCCTAAGAACCAATTAATACAATCCGGTAAACTGAAATGATCGGCCAGATTATTTCCCAGATCGGCGTTCTGGCCGGGAAACCCAGTCAAACTCATGGTTTCGACCATTGATTGGCCGCCCGCAAAACGACTGCCCCGGCCCCCTTACTTTGGGTGACCCCGAGAGTCTGTTGAAATAAAAAATCTCCACGTTACTGTTTGGCCACCAGCTGCCGGAGAGGGAACCGGCTGCGCGCTCGAAAGGAACCAACCAATCGGTTTCGGGGCGTCAACACTTAGAGACGTGGCTGAAGGGCGACGTCATTAGGGAGAGAACTCCATGCTGAAACATGTGCTGAAGGCGACGGTACTCGCCACGACCATGGTCTTGGCCGCCGGTACGTTCTACACGCCGGCTTTCGCCGAAACCGTCTACAACCGCGGAGCCGCCGCCGAAGCGGAGACGCTCGATCCGCACAAGACCTCGACGGTCTACGAAGCCGATATCATACGCGACCTGTTCCAGGGACTGGTCATGCATGACCAGAAGACGAACCTCATTCCGGGCGCCGCCGAAAGCTGGACGGTGTCCGACGACGGCAAGGTCTACACCTTCAAGCTGCGCAAGGACGGCCTCTGGTCGGATGGCAGCCCGGTGACGGCGGACGACTTCGTCTATTCCTTCCGTCGGCTGGAAGATCCGGCCACCGCTGCCGAATACGCTTCCATGCTCTATCCCGTCAAGAATGCGGAGGAGGTCAATACCAAGAAGGGCAAGCCGGAGGATATGGGCGTCAAGGCGATTGACGCAAATACCCTCGAAGTCACGCTGAAGGCGCCAACGCCGTACTTCCTGGAGATGCTGACCCATCAGGCGACCTATCCTGTTAACAAGGCGTCTATCGAAAAGCTTGGCGCCGACTGGATCAAGGCAGGCAAGCTGGTCTCCAACGGGGCCTTTACAGCGGCGGAGTGGATTCCCAACGACCATTTGAAGCTGGTCAAGAATCCGAAATTCTGGGACGCCGCGAGCGTCAAGTTCGACGTCGTCAACTACATCCCGACCGAGGATCGCTCGTCGGCGATGAAGCGTTTCGAGGCGGGCGAACTCGACAGTTACGGCGACCTGCCGACCGAACAACTCGCCGATCTCAAAACCAAATTCGGCGACCAGGTCCGTGTCGGGCCATATCTCGGCATCTACTATTATGCGATCAAGACCGATAAGGCGCCGTGGGATAATGTCGAGCTGCGCAACGCCATCTCGATGGCGATCGATCGCGACTTCCTGGCGGAGAAAGTCTGGCAGAATTCGATGCTGCCCGGCTATTCCATGGTGCCTCCCGGCATCGAGGGCTATACGCCGGCAATGGCCAAATACGCCGACATGCCGCAGATCGACCGCGAGGACGCTGCCAAGAAGATCCTCGAGAAACTCGGCTATACACCCGAGCATCCGCTGAAAATGCAGATCCGCTACAACACTTCGGAGAACCACAAGAACACAGCGGTCGCCATTCAGGAACAGCTGAAGCCGCTTGGCGTCGAGATAACACTCCTCAATACCGACACCAAGACCCACTACTCCTTCCTCGAGCAGAAGGGTGACTATGACGTGGCGCGCGCCGCCTGGATTGCCGACTACAAGGATCCCGAAACCTTCCTCGGCATCTCCCGCAAAGCCAGCGGCAACAACTATTCGGTCTACAACAGCCCAAAATACGAGGCGGCGATGGACAAGGCGGCGGCCGCCGGCGGCAACCCTGCAGAACGCATGAAGGAACTCGCCGAGGCCGAGCGCATCCTCATCGATGACGTCGGCGAGATCCCGCTTCTCTACTACAGCTACCACGATATCGTTTCCTCGAAGTTGCATGGCTTCGACGACAATGTGATGGACATCCATCCGTCCCGCTTCATCAGCAAGGACTGATCCCTGGCCGGGCCACCGCGCATCGAATGCGCGGTGGCTTGCCGTCGCATCGGACCTCCGTGAATCGGATCGATTTCCGGAAAGCCGATGCGAAGATTTGAAGGCTAGAGCGCAATCGTCCAGCTGGACGCGCGTTGTTCTGGATCAAGCGGGGCACCGATGCTGCGTTACGTATTCCGGCGGCTTCTGACCGCCATTCCGACGCTGTTCGTCATCGTGACCATGGCGTTCTTCCTGATACGCGTCGCGCCGGGCGGCCCGTTCAACCAGGAGCGGGGCCTGAGCCCCGAGATCAGGGCCAATCTCGAAGCTCAGTTCGGCCTCAACGATCCGCTCTGGTTGCAGTACGTCCACTATCTCGGCAATCTTCTGCGCGGCAATTTCGGCCCCAGCTACAACATGCCGGATTTCACCGTCGGCGAGTTGTTCAAGGAGGGCCTGCCGATCTCAATCCAGCTCGGCGCTTCGGCGCTCATTCTGGCGCTGCTCCTCGGCAGCGTGCTCGGCAGTGTTGCCGCGCTCAACCAGAACAAGCTTGCCGACTATTCGGTGATCGCGCTGGCGACCGCCGGCAGCACCATTCCAACCTTCGTCATCGCCCCGGTAATCCAGCTTGCATTCGGATTGACCTGGAGGCTGCTGCCGATCGGCGGCTGGGGCGATGGAGCCCTCATCAATAAGGTCGGCCCGGTGCTGACGCTCGCCCTTCCGCAGATCGCCATCGTCGCCCGCCTGATGCGCGGCTCGATGATCGAATCGCTGCACTCGCATCACATCCGCACCGCGCGCGCTCTCGGCCTGTCCGACTGGTCGGTCGTCGTCAAGCATGCACTGCGCGGCGCCATCCTGCCGATCGTCTCCTTCACCGGTCCGGCAGCCGCAGCCCTTCTCACCGGCTCGGTCATCGTCGAGACCATCTTCTCTATCCCGGGCATCGGCCGCCATTTTGTCGTTGCTGCACTCAACCGCGACTACACGCTGGTGATGGGGACGGTGGTGGTCATCGCGCTCTTCACCATTGTCTTCAACCTGATCGTCGACGTCCTCTATGGGGTCGTCGATCCGAGGGTGCGCTATGACTGATATCGCAGTTGCCGCACCGGTCGTCGGCCGGTCCCTGTGGGGCGACGCCTGGGCGCGCCTCAAGGCCAATCGCGCGGCCATGTTCAGCCTCTATTATCTTGCCTTCATCGCCGTCATCAGCGTGTTTGGGCCCTATCTCGTGCCGCACCAATACACCACCATCTATGCCGACTATGTCCGTACGCCGCCGAGCTTCTCCGCCTATCCGAAGGCCGACATGATCGAAGGCGCTCTCGATGAGGCGATCAGGCGTATGCGCGTCGACATCAAGGAGTGGCGGCAGGAGGGCAGCCGTGTGTTCGTTACCGCAAAATCGTCCAAGCCGATCGACGACCGCAACATTCGCTACCTTGATCGTTCCGATACCTTTGATGACACAAAGATCGAGAGCAAATCGCCGGACGGTCTCGAAATGGTGATGAGTGCCTCGATCAAGCAGCAATATTTCCTGTTCGGCACCGACAATACCGGTCGCGATCTCCTGTCCCGAACGCTGATGGCCGGGCGCATATCGCTAGCCATCGGCCTGCTTGCCGGCATTGTGGCCGTGGTCATCGGCGTGCTCTACGGCGCCACCGCCGGCCTTGCCGGCGGCAGGGTCGACGAGGTGATGATGCGTGTCGTCGACGTGCTTTATTCTTTGCCGTTCATCTTCTTCGTCATCATGCTGGTGGTGTTCTTCGGCAGGAACTTCGTGCTGATGTTCCTGGCGGTCGGCGCGGTGCTGTGGCTCGACATGGCGCGCATCGTGCGCGGACAAGCGCTGTCGATCCGCCGGCAGGAATATGTCCAGGCGGCGGAAGCGATGGGCGTCGGCCAGCGCGGCATTCTGCTGCGCCATGTGATCCCCAATTTGCTCGGGCCGGTGGTGATCTACATGACGCTGCTGGTGCCGCAGGTCATTATCCTGGAGAGTTTTTTGTCGTTCCTCGGGCTTGGCGTCCAGGAGCCGATGACCAGCTGGGGCGTGCTGATCTCGGTTGGCGCCCAGAACATCGGCTCGGCCAACTGGCTGCTTCTTTTCCCGGCCTTCTTTCTCGTCTCCACGCTGTTCGCGCTGAATTTCGTCGGCGATGGGCTGCGCGATGCGCTCGACCCGAAGGATCGTTGAGATGGCCGCTTCCGAAACCATCCTCAGCGTCAAGGACCTTCGGGTCCGCTTCCGCACCCTCGACGGTGTGGTGGAGGCGGTGAAGGGCATCAATATCCACGTCAAATCAGGCGAGACCGTCGCCGTCGTCGGCGAATCCGGTTCCGGCAAGAGCCAGACGATGATGGCGGCGATGAGCCTGCTCGCCTCGAACGGCGAAGCCACCGGCACAGTCGATTATCGCGGCCGCAATCTTTTGACCTTGAGCAAACCCGAGCTCAACAAGATCCGCGGCCGCAAGATCAGCATGATCTTCCAGGAGCCGATGACGTCGCTAGACCCGCTCTATTCGATCGGCAACCAGCTGATCGAGCCGATCCGCAAGCATCGCGGACTTGGCGCCGCCGCGGCGCGCGAGGAGGCGCTCAAGCTGCTGCGGCTGGTCCATATTCCCGATCCGGAGCGGCGGATGAAATCCTATCCGCACGAGTTGTCGGGCGGTCAGCGCCAGCGCGTCATGATCGCCATGGCGCTGGCCAACGACCCCGACATACTGATCGCCGACGAGCCGACGACCGCGCTCGACGTCACCATCCAGGCGCAGATCCTCATGCTGCTCGCCGAATTGCAGCGCAAGCTCGGCATGGCGATCGTCTTCATCACCCACGATCTCGGCATCGTCCGGCGCTTTGCCGATCGGGTCTATGTGATGCGCTATGGCGAGGTGGTCGAGGAGGGCGAGGCGGAAGCGATCTTCGCCAACCCGCAGCACGGCTACACCAAGATGCTGCTTGCCGCCGAACCGACCGGCACCAAGGCGCCGCCGCCTCCGAATGCCCCTGTCCTGCTTGAAGGCAGGAACGTCGAGGTGACCTTCAAGATCGGCGGCGGATTTCTTGGCGGCGAGCCGCTGCTGCTGCGCGCCGTCGATCGCATTTCGATACGGCTGAAGCGCAACCAGACGATCGGCATCGTCGGCGAATCCGGCTCGGGGAAATCGACGCTCGGCCGCGCCTTGCTGCGGCTCCTGCCCAGCGACGGTATCATCCGGCTTGGTGACCGCGACATTTCCCACGCCGACCGCCAGGCGATGCGGCCGCTGCGGCGCGAATTACAGCTGGTCTTCCAGGATCCATTCGGCTCGCTGTCGCCACGCATGACCGTCGGCCAGATCATCACCGAGGGGCTCCTCGTCCACGAGCCCAATCTGTCGGGCAGGCAGCGCGATCTCCGCGCGGTCGATGCCTTGCTCGAAGTCGGGCTCGACCCGAACACGCGCAACCGCTATCCGCACGAATTCTCCGGCGGCCAGCGGCAGCGCATCGCCATTGCGCGCGCCATGATACTCAAGCCTAAAGTGGTGGTGCTGGACGAGCCGACCTCGGCGCTGGACCGCTCCGTGCAGAAGCAGATCGTCGAATTGCTGCGCAAGCTGCAGGCCGATCACGAACTGTCCTATCTGTTCATCAGCCACGATCTCGCCGTCGTGCGCGCCATGGCCGACTACATCATCGTCATGAAGCAGGGCAAGATCGTCGAGGAGGGACCGGCCGAGGCGATCTTCAGCAATCCGCAGGCAACCTATACGCAGACACTGATGGCCGCGGCCATCGACGTGACGCGATTTCGCCTGAGCGCATAGCGCGATCGGTCAGAACTGCGGCGGATGGTGGTTGTTTCGGGAACAAAAACAGCTAAGCCGCTGTTTTTTCTGGTCGGAGTGGCAGGATTTGAACCTGCGACCCCATCGTCCCGAACGATGTGCGCTACCAGGCTGCGCTACACTCCGTGACCAGACCGCGGGCTTATAGCCGCCGCGTTTGGTTACTGCAAGCGCCAATGGCAGCGCTTCTGTCGCATTTCTTTCGCTTTCGCCGCCACGTCATACAGGTTTCAGTTTCCTGTCGCACAAACACGGCTTAAAGGGCATCTGGGTAACCGTCCACTTGCCTCGAAGCACCTGATTCAGCCGCCTGGAGTTTGCAGCCTTGTCGATGAAGATCGTTAGCGATGTCAGACCAAACACTTTTGAGTTTGAAACCTCGGCGCTGATCAAGCCGTCCGGGTTTCGCGAATATGATGCGCGCTGGTGGTTCGGCCATCCCGGCTCGAACGAAACGCCGGAACTCAATCTGATCGGCGTCCAGGCGCTCGGCATGGGGCTCGGCACGCTGATCCGTCGCCTGGGTGCCGGACCCGACATCGTCACCGGTCACGATTTCCGCTCCTATTCGCTTGCCATAAAGCTGGCCCTGGTTTCCGGGCTGATGGCGGCCGGCGCACGGGTCAAGGATGTCGGGCTTGCTCTGTCGCCGATGGCTTATTTCGCCCAGTTCGCGCTCGACACGCCCTCCGTCGCCATGGTCACTGCCTCGCACAACGAGAATGGCTGGACCGGCGTCAAGATGGGCGCGGCGCGCCCGCTGACTTTTGGTCCGGAGGAGATGAGCGCGTTGAAGGCGATCGTGCTCTCAGGCGATTTCGATCTTGTCGGTGGCGGCTCCTATGACTTCGTTGCGGACTTCCGCAAAACCTACCTTGACGATCTGACAGCGGGAAAGGGTATCTCGAGGAAGCTCAAGGTGGTGGCCGCCTGCGGCAACGGCACCGCCGGGGCTTTCGCTCCCGAGGCACTGGAAAGGATCGGCTGCGAGGTGATCCCGCTCGACGTCGAGCTCGATCATACGTTCCCCAATTACAATCCCAACCCCGAAGACATGCTGATGCTGCACGCCATTCGCGACAAGGTGCTGGAAACGGGCGCCGATGTCGGGCTAGGCTTCGACGGCGACGGCGATCGCTGCGGCGTGGTCGACAATGAAGGCAACGAGATTTTCGCCGACAAGGTTGGCGTCATGCTGGCGCGCGACATTTCGCACCTCTATCCCGGCTCGACTTTCGTCGTCGACGTCAAGTCGACCGGATTGTTCATGACGGACAAGGTGCTGCGGGAAAATGGCGCGGTCACCGACTATTGGAAAACCGGTCACTCCTATATCAAGCGGCGCGTCGCCGAACTCGGCGCCGCCGCCGGTTTCGAAAAATCGGGCCATTTCTTCTTCAATCCGCCGATCGGCCGCGGCTATGACGATGGCCTGGTCACGGCCATCGCCATATGCCAGATGCTGGATCGCAGCCCGCAAAGCAGCATGGCCGACCTCTATCGCGATCTGCCGCTGACCTTCGGCACGCCGACCATGTCGCCACACTGCGCCGACGAGCTCAAATACGGCGTCGTCGAGCGGGTCGTAGGCGATTTTCGCAAGATGAAGGACGAGGGCACGGTCTTCGCCGGCCAGAAGATCGCCGAACTGATCACCGTCAACGGCGTCAGGGTCGTGGCGGAGGATGGTACATGGGGGTTGGTGCGGGCATCATCGAACAAGCCGGAGCTTGTGGTGGTGGTGGAGAGCCCGGTATCGTCCGAGCGGCGCCGGCAGATGTTCGAAGCCGTCGATGCGGTGCTGCGCCGCAGCCCCGAAGTCGGCGCCTACAATCAGACCTTTTGAGCACGAGGCTTGTTTTCATGACCGAACGGATCGTCAGTTTTGTGATGAGCGGCGGCGTCGGCTCGCGGCTGTGGCCGTTGTCGCGCGAGGACAATCCCAAGCAGTTCCATGATTTCTCCGGCGACGGCTCAATGCTGGCCAAGACGCTGCGCCGGCTCACCGCGCGGCCGGAAGGCGAAACGCCGGTTTTCCTGATTGCCTCGGAAAGGCATGCCGACCGCGTCCATGCCGACATTGCCGGTCACGAGCTTTCCGGCGGCGGCCCGCTGTTCGAGCCGACCGGACGCAACACCGCCGCGGCCGTCGCCTTGGCAAGCCTGCGCACGCTGTCGGAATTCGGCGACAGCCTGGTGCTGGTGGTGCCGTCCGATCATGAGATCGCGACCCCACAGCAATTCTGGCGGAGCATCGAGGCCGGCACGGCGGCCGCGCGCCAAGGCAGGCTGGTGGTGTTCGGCATCAAGCCCGCCCAACCCGAGACCGGTTACGGCTACATCGAGGTGGCCGGCGAGCGCGATGGCATCTGCGATGTCTCGCGTTTCGTCGAAAAACCCGATCTCGCCACGGCGCAGAGCTATCTCGAGGCCGGCAATTTCTACTGGAACACCGGCATCTTCCTGTTTCGCGCCAGTGCCATGCGCGACGCGTTCATGGCCTTCCAGCCCGACATCTGGAGTGCCACAGAGGCTGCCTACCAGGCTGCGACATCGGATCTTTCCGGCCTCTACATGCCTCTGGATCTCTATGCCGCCATCCCATCGACATCGATCGACTATGCGATCATGGAGCGCGCCAGCGGCATCGCCATGGTGCCGGCCGGCTTTCGCTGGAACGATCTCGGCTCCTGGCAATCGCTGCTCGACGTCGGCCCCTCCGACACGCAGGGCAATGTCATCGTCGGCGATGTCGTCGCCATCGATTGCGAGAACTCCTATATCCGCAGCGACGGCCGCCTGCTGTCGGCCATAGGCCTGAAGGACGTCGCCATCGTGTCGACCGCCGACGCCACTTTCGTTGCTCCGGTCAGTCACAGCCAGAACGTCAAGAAGATCGTCGAGCAGCTCGAAAAAAGCGGCCGCCTTGAGACCAGGTTCACGCCCGCCGACGACCGCGTCATCGAAAGCGGCGCGTGGCAGCGCCGCGTGCACCATTGGCTGTTCGAGGAGACGGTGCCGTTGTGGTCGACGGTCGGCGTCGATGAGCGCCACGGCGGGTTCCACGAGGCGCTCGGCTTCGATGCCGCCCCGCTGATGAAACCCAAGCGCATGCGCACGCAGGCCAGGCAGATCTACGCCTTCGCCGTCGCCAAGGCGCGCGGCTGGAACGGCCCGGCCGATCGGCTGATCAGCCACGGCCTCGAATTCATGGCCAGGCACGGCGTACCGACAATGGCGGCTGGGTACGCACGCTCAACGTCGACGGCACCGTCGCCGACGCCGCCGAGGATGCCTATGACCATTCCTGCGTGCTCCTGGCGCTGGCGCATGCCCATATGTGCGGCAATCCCGATGCGTTGCGGCTTGGCCAGGAGACCTTTGCGTTTATCGACGCGCATCTCGAGGACGAACGCCTGACCGGCTTCCGCGAGACCTCGAGCGGCGAGGGCGAGCGCCGCTCCAACCCGCACATGCATCTGCTCGAGGCATTCCTGGCCTGGCATCAGGCGACCGGCGAGCGCGCCTATCTTCGTCGCGCCGCGCGCATCGTCGATCTGTTTCGCAGCCATTTCTTCGACCCGGAAAGCTGGACGCTGGGTGAGTATTTCGACCATGAATGGCGGCCGGCCCCTGGCGAGAAGGGCACGTGGACCGAACCCGGCCATCATTTCGAATGGGCCTCGCTGCTGGTCGACTTCGCCGGCCGCAGCGGCCAGAGCGGCTTGACCGGCCTTGCCCGGAAGCTTTACGCGTCGGCGATTGCCAATGGCCTGAACCGCGCCACGGGCCTCGCCTACGGCGCCGTCTCGCGGCAAGGACTGCCGCTCGACCGCGTCTCGCGCAGCTGGCCGCAGGCCGAAGCGATCAAGGCGGCGATCGCGCTGGACGGTTCGGGCGGTCCCGACCTGAAGCCGGAGATCGAAGCACGGGTCGGCCGGCTGTTCCGCTGGCACATCAATCCGGCACCGCTCGGCCTGTGGATCGACCGCATCGACGAGCGTGGCCGCTCCTTGGCGAGCGAGGTGCCGGCCAGCATCTTCTATCATCTCGTCTGCGCGCTGACGCAGTATCTGGACGGCACGGCGCCCAAGGATCAGTACGGGCTGGCGACATCCCCGGTCTCGACATAGACCGACTTCAGCTGCGAATAGAGCGCCAGTGCCGCGAGCGAATTCTCGCGTCCGATGCCGGACTGCTTGAAGCCGCCGAAGGGGATTTCGACCGGCGTCAGATTGTAGGCGTTGATCCAGCAGGTGCCGGCCTGCAGTTCGGCGATGACACGATGGGCGCGCGCCAGGTCGCGGGTGAACACGCCGGCGGCGAGGCCGAATTCGGTGTCGTTGGCGCGCTCGATCACCTCGTCCTCGCTGTCGAATTTCAGCACGCTCATGACCGGCCCGAAAATCTCCTCGCGGGCGATGCGCATCGTGTCGACGACACCGGTGAACACCGTCGGCTCGACGAAGAAGCCGCCCTGAAAACCCTGCAGCGAAGGCACGTTGCCGCCGCAGGCGAGCACCGCGCCATCCTGCTTGCCGGCCTCGATGTAAGAGACCACCTTGTCGTGCTGCGCCTTCGAGACCAGCGGCCCCATCTGCGTGTCCGGATCGAGTGGATCGCCGATGCGGATTTTCTTCGTCCGTTCGGTCAGCCTCTCGACGAAATGGTCATGGATGCCGCTCTGCACGAAGACCCGCGTGCCGTTGGAGCAGATCTGGCCGGTCGAATAGAAATTGCCGAGCATCGCGCCGCCGATGGCATTTTCGAGGTTGGCGTCTTCGAAGACGATCAGCGGCGACTTGCCGCCGAGCTCCATCGTTGCGTGCTTCATCTTCGAGCCGGCGAGCGACAGCACTTTGCGGCCTGTCGGCACCGAGCCGGTCACCGAGACCTTTGCGACAACATCATGGCCGACAAGGCCGGCGCCGACATCGCCAAAACCCTGCACGACGTTGAACAGCCCGTCGGGCAGCCCGGCCTCGGTGTAGATTTCGGCGAGCGCCAGCGCTGAAAGCGGCGTGTTTTCCGATGGTTTGAAAACCATCGCATTGCCCATGGCGAGGGCGGGTGCGGATTTCCAGCCGGCGATCTGGATCGGATAGTTCCAGGCGCCGATGCCAACGCACACGCCGAGCGCCTCGCGCCTGGTATAGGCAAAGGGTCCGCCGAGATCGACGGCCTCGCCATTAAAGGTGGTGACGGCACCGCCGAAATATTCGAGGCAGTCGGCCGCCGACGGGGCGTCCGCAACCAGCGTCTCCTGGATCGGCTTACCGGTATCCAGCGTCTCGATGCGCGCCAGATCGGCATTGCGCGCGCGCAAAATGTCGGCGGCACGGCGCAGGATGCGGCCGCGCTCGACCGGCTTCAGCCGAGCCCAGGCCGGCTGTGCCGCACGCGCGGCCTCGATCGCGAGTTCCAGCACGTTCGGCGTCGCCGAGCGCAGCATGGCGATGGTCTCGCCGGTTGCCGGATAGATAACCGGCAGCGCTGCGCCGCGCTCGTCGTCGATATAGCGGCCGTTGACATAATGCGATGCCGTTGGCTGGGCGCGCATGACTGTTCTCCAAATCGTCTTGTCGCGGCATGCGGAATATGCGTCCGCCGGATCATGGCCTATCTGTCCGACACCTGCCAGCGCGGATTGATCCATGGTTCCTGGTTGGACGGTGGCAGCGGCGTACGCCCGAGAATGTGGTCGGCGGCCTTCTCGCCGGTCATGATCGACGGCGCGTTGAGATTGCCGTTGGTGACGCGTGGAAAGATCGAGGAATCGGCGACCCGAAGCCCTTCGACGCCAATGACGCGGCATTCCGGATCGACGACGCTCATCGCATCATCGGCACGGCCCAACTTGCAGGTGCCGCAAGGGTGGTAGGCGCTTTCGGCGTGGTCGCGAATGAAGGCGTCGAGCTCTTCATCCGATTGTACATGCGAGCCCGGCGACAGTTCCTTGCCTCGGTACGGATCGAAGGCCGCTTGCCCGAAGATCTCGCGGGTCAGCCGGATGCAGTGGCGGAACTCCGTCCAGTCGTCCGGATGCGACATGTAGTTGAAGCGGATCACCGGCTTCGATTTGGGATCGGGCGAGCGCAGCGTGACCGAACCGCGCGACTTCGACCGCATCGGCCCGACATGCGCCTGGAAACCATGCGCCTTGGCCGCCGCCTTGCCGTCATAGCGGACCGCGGCCGGGATGAAGTGATACTGGATATCCGGATAGTCGACGCCGGCGCGCGAGCGTACGAAGGCGGCCGCCTCGAAATGATTGGTGGCGCCGAGGCCGGACTTGAAGAACAGCCATTGTGCCCCGATCAGCGCCTTCGAGAACGGGTTCAGCACCGAGTTCAGCGTGATCTGCTTCGTCGATTCCTGCTGGATGTAGAGTTCCATATGGTCCTGCAGATTGCGACCGACGCCGGGCCGGTCGACAATCACCGGAATGCCGTTCTCCCTAAGGTGCTGGCCGGGGCCGATGCCGGACAGCATCAGGATCTTGGGTGAGTTGATCGAGGACGCGGCAACGATCACCTCGCGCCGCGCTCTGATCACCTGAATTCGTTTGCGCACTTCGATCTCGACGCCGGTGGCGCGTTGATTCTCGATGATTACCCGCCGGGCGAAACCCTTGACCAGGCTGACATTTTTCCGCCTCAGCGCCGGCCTCAGATAGGCGCTCGCTGCGGACCAGCGACGGCCGCCGCGGATGGTCTGCTCCATCGGCCCAAAGCCTTCCTGCTTCGCGCCGTTATAGTCGTCGGTCAGCTCGAAACCGGCCTGACGGCCTGCCTTGACGAAGGCGCCGTAGAGTGGGTTCGTCCTCGAGCCGCGCTGCACAGTCAGCGGGCCGCCATGGCCGCGCCAGCCATTCTCGCCGCCATTGCTATCCTCCATGCGCTTGAAGTACGGGAGCACATCGGCAAAGCCCCAGCCGGTCGCGCCCTGTTCGGCCCAATGGTCGAAGTCGCGGGCATGGCCGCGCACATAGACCATGCCGTTGATCGACGACGAGCCGCCGATGACCTTGCCGCGCGGCGTCGCCAGCACGCGGCCGCCGAGGTGCGGCTCCGGCTCGCTGGCAAAGCCCCAGTCATAGAGGCTCATATTGAGCGGGATCGACAGTGCCGACGGCATCTGGATCAGCGGGCCGATATCGCTGCCGCCATATTCGATGACGATCACCGAATGCTTGCCGTCCTCCGACAGCCGGTAGGCCATGGCCGAACCGGCCGAGCCGGAGCCGATGATGACGAAATCCGCTTCAAGCATGGTTCATGCGCGCCCGTGGTTCATATGCGCAATGAAATCGGCCAGCGAGACGTTGCCGCCGGTTGCCATTACGAGAACGGTCTTGCCGGTGACGTCGACCTTGCCGCCGAGCAACGCCGCCAGCGAAGCAGCGCCGGATGGCTCGAGCACCAGCTTCAGCCGCTCGAAGGCGAGGCGCATGGCGCGCCGCACCGAAGCATCGTCGACGGTGACGCCGCGAACGCCGGCGGCCTTCACCGCTGCGAACGGCGCGTCGCCGGGCCGCCGCGACATCAGCCCGTCGCAAATCGATTTCGGCCCGATCGGCATGGTTTCGATGGCGCCATGCGCCAGCGACGAGCCCATGCCGTCAAAACCTTCCGGCTCGACACCGATGATCTTCGTGGCTGGCGACAGGTAGTGAAAGGCCAGTGAAACACCGCCGATCAGGCCGCCGCCGCCGACCGAGCAGAACAAGAGATCGGCCTCCGCTTGCCTGGCGGCGATCTGGTCGAGTGCCTCCAGCCCGGCACCGGCCTGGCCGGCGACGATCTCCGGATCGTCGAACGGGTGTAGCAGCGCCAGGCCTTCGCTCGCAGCGATCTCGCGCGCCTTGGCGGCGGCGACTTCCTCACGCGCGCGCTCGCCATGGTCAGTCAGCACCACGCGCGCGCCGTAACCCAATGTGGCGTCGCGCTTGGCGGCCGGCGCGTCGATCGGCATGACGATGGTGACGGGAATGCCAAGCGCTTGGCCAGCCGCCGCTAGCCCCTGCGCAAAATTGCCGGAGGAGTAGGCGACGACGCCCTTTTTGGCTTCGTCAGGCGAGAGCTTCTTCAGCCGCCAGTAGGCGCCGCGCACCTTGAACGATCCTGCCCATTGCAGCGATTCGGCCTTGACGAAGACGCGGGCGGCGCCGGTCTCGCGCGCGAGTGCCGCCGATTCCAGCAGCGGCGTGACCTGCGTCGCCTTGGAGGTGACGGCATAGGCCTGCCTGAGATGGTCGAGCGAGGGGACGAGACTATCTGCCATCATTCGCCTCGCGGAAAGCGCTTCTGCTCTTCGAGCAGGTCGAGGTTCATGTGGTTGCGCATGTAGCGCTCCGATGCCTTCTGCAGCGGCTGGAATTCCCAGGGATAATGGGTGCCGTTGCGCAGCGCCGGGTAGACCACCCAGCGGCGTGCCTGGCTGGCACGCACCGCCGCGTCGAAGGCCGCCATGTCCCAGCGCGCCCGCACCTTGTCGGTGAAAGCGGCCACCAATGCCGCATTGGCCGGATCGGCGGCGAGATTGGTCAATTCCTGCGAATCCGATTCAAGATCAAACAGTTGCGGCGGATCGATCTCGCAATGGATGAATTTGTAGCGGCCCTCGCGCATCGCCACCATCGGCGCGTTGGAGCCTTCGGCGGCATATTCCATCAGCACCGGCGCGGAGCGTTTCTTTCCGTTCAGCAACGGCAGCAGCGACTGGCCGTCAGTCCACGGCGCAATCGCGCTGATGTTGATGCCGGCGAGGTCGCAAAGCGTCGGCGTCACGTCGAGATTGGAGACCGGCGTCTCGATCAGGCCGGCGGCGATGCTCTTGCCGGCGATCATCAGCGGCACCCGCGCCGAACCTTCGAAAAAGCACATCTTGAACCACAGGCCGCGCTCGCCCAGCATGTCGCCATGGTCCGAGCAGAACAGGATGATCGTGTCGTCGAGCATGTGTGTGTGCTCGAGCACCGACATCAATTCGCCGAGCTTGTCGTCGAGATAGGAGATGTTGGCGAAATAGCCGCGCCGTGCGCGGCGTATCTGCTCAGCGGTGATGTCGAACCTGTCATAGTCGCTGGCGCGGTAGAGCCGCTGCGAATGCGGGTCCTGCCTGTCGTAAGGAATGAAGCCGACCTCAGGCTCGAGCGCCGGGCAATCCTCGTAGAAGTCCCAATATTGCCGCCGTGCGACGTAAGGATCGTGCGGATGGGTGAAGGAAACCGTCAAGCACCAGGGCCGACGTGCGGCATCGTCGGAGACGCGGGCAAAATCATAAAGCTTCTGCACCGCATGGAAGGCGACCTCGTCGTCATATTCCAGCTGGTTGGTGATCTCGGCAGTACCGGCGCCGCTGACGGAGCCGAGATTGTGATACCACCAGTCGATGCGCTCGCCGGGTTTGCGATAGTCGGGCGTCCAGCCGAAATCGGCCGGATAGATGTCGGTGGTCAGCCGCTCCTCGAAACCGTGCAATTGGTCCGGCCCGACGAAATGCATCTTGCCGGAGAGGCAGGTGTGATAACCGGCGGCGCGCAGATGATGGGCAAAGGTCGGGATCGAAGACGCGAATTCGGCGGCGTTGTCATAGACCCCGGTGCGTGACGGCAACTGGCCGCTCATGAATGCGGCGCGGCCCGGCGCGCAGAGCGGCGAGGCCGTGTAATTGTTGCAAAAACGCGCCGAACGCGCGGCCAGCGCCTTCAGATGCGGCGCGTGCAGGAAGTCCGCCGGCCCATCCGGAAACAGCGTTCCGTTGAGCTGATCGACGATGACGATCAGGATGTTGGGTCGCTTGGATGTCACTGCTTCTGCCGTCCGCTGAGCTTCGTTTCGAGATAGTCCTCGACCAGTGCAATCGCGGTCGCGGCATCAGGAACACCGTCCTTCAGCGCGCGCCTGATATAGAGCCCGTCGATCAGCGCCGCGGTCGCTTCGGCGACCCGGTCGGCCTCGCTTCTCGGCAGGATGCCGGCCAGCCCGCTGAGCAGATTGGAATGCAGCCGGCGCGCATAGACCTTGAGCAGCCGGCGGAGTGCTGCCGATTTCTGCGCCTCGACATAGAAGGCGAGCCAGGCGGCGATCGTTTCGGGCTGGAACTGGATGTCGGAGAAATTGACCGCGACCACCGCCGAGACGCGCTGGCGCGCCGTGCCGGCCGCGCGAAGTGCACGGCGCGTATCGGCGGTGAGCTCGCTCAGGATGTGCCGCATCGTCGCCAACAGCAATTCGTCCTTGACGCCGAAATAATGGTGGGCAAGCGCCGAGGACACGCCGGCGCGCCCGGCGATTTCCGACATCGTCACATCAAGCGAACCGCGCTCGCCGATCGCCGAGATCGTTGCGTCGATGAGCGCCCTGCGGCGCAACGGCTCCATTCCGAGTTTCGGCATTCCTGCTCCGGCCTGTTGGGACAAGATTATTTTTTATTGACGCATCAATCAACAAAAATCCAGCCTGATTTGCTGGCAAAAGCCAGGCACTATGACCAGATGATCAAGATCAAGCGATTGTGCGGTTCTGGCCCCTTCACGAAGCCGGCCGAACGGTTCATGCTTGAACAATGCTGAGGCGGGCCGCGACATACGTTGCCCGGCCCGCAGGATGGAGGTTGCCATGACAGCATGCATCGTCGGCTGGGCGCATTCGCGCTTCGGCAAGCTCGAAGGCGAGACGCTGGAGGGCCTGATCACCAAGGTGGCAGTCGAGGCGCTCGATCATGCCGGCATCGGTCCAGATGACGTCGACGAGATCGTGCTCGGCCACTTCAACGCCGGGTTTTCCGCCCAGGATTTCACCGCGAGCCTGGTCCTCCAGGCCGATGACCGGCTGCGCTTCAAGCCGGCGACCCGCGTCGAGAACGCCTGCGCCACCGGCTCGGCGGCGGTCAGGCAAGGCATCCGCGCCATCGACGCCAATGCCGCCCGTATCGTGCTGGTGGTCGGCGCCGAGCAGATGACGACGACGCCCGGTCCCGAGATCGGCAAGAACCTGCTCAAGGCCTCGTATCTGCCGGAGGACGGTGACACGCCGGCAGGCTTCGCCGGCGTCTTCGGCAAGATCGCCCAAGCCTATTTCCAGCGCTACGGCGACCAGTCGGATGCGCTGGCGATGATCGCCGCCAAGAACCACAAGAACGGCGTCGACAATCCCTACGCGCAGATGCGCAAGGATTTCGGCTACGAGTTCTGCCGGCAGGAAAGCGAAAAAAACCCCTTCGTCGCCGGTCCGCTGAAGTGCACAGACTGCTCGCTGGTGTCGGACGGTGCCGCCGCGCTTGTCCTTGCCGACACGGCCACGGCGCTGAAGATGCGCCGCGCCGTCGCCTTCCGCGCCAATGAGCATGTTCAGGATTTCCTGCCGATGTCGAAGCGCGACATTCTCGCATTCGAAGGCTGCGAGCAGGCCTGGAACCAGGCGCTGAAGAAGGCGGGCGTGACGCTCGGCGACCTGTCCTTCGTCGAGACGCATGACTGTTTCACCATCGCCGAACTGATCGAGTATGAGGCGATGGGCTTGGCCAAGCCGGGCGAGGGCGCCAAGCTGGCCCTGGATGGCGAGACGGCGAAAGATGGAAGGCTGCCGGTCAATCCGTCTGGCGGGCTGAAGGCCAAGGGCCACCCGATCGGTGCCACCGGTGTATCGATGCATGTGCTGGGCGCGATGCAACTCGTCGGTGAGGCGGGCGGCATCCAGGTGCCGGGAGCAAAGCTCGGCGGCATCTTCAACATGGGTGGTGCCGCGGTCGCCAACTACGTTTCCATTCTCGACCGGATCAGATAAACCCGCCCGCATTTGCGGGAGGTGACATGACAAATCCGGTTCTGGTCGAAGTCTTGCGCGGCGCTATCGTCGAGAGCGCCCATCGCGGCGCTGTTGCCGTCTTCGACGCCGACGGCAAGCCCGTCTGGGAGATCGGCGACACGGCACAGCCTGTGTTCCCGCGCTCGGCGGTCAAGGCGATCCAGGCGTTGCCGCTGGTCGAGAGCGGCGCTGCCGATGCCTACGACTTCGGTGACCGGGAGCTGGCGCTGGCCTGCGCCTCCCATTCCGGCGAGCCGCCGCATGTCGAGCTGGCGCGCGCCATGCTGGCGAAAGCCGGCCTCGACGAGACGGCACTCGAATGCGGCGCGCATTGGCCGTCGAGCCACGGGGCGACGCTGGCGCTCGCGCGCGCCGGCCGTGCGCCGAACACCTTGCACAACAATTGTTCCGGCAAGCACTCAGGCTTCCTATGCACCTGCGTTCACAGCGGCATCGCCCATCGTGGTTACGTCAAGGCTGGCCATGCTTCGCAGGAGATGGTGCGCGAAGCGATGCAGGCGGTGACCGGTGCTGCCCATGACGCCGATCACCGCGGCACCGACGGCTGCTCGATTCCGACCTATGCCGTGCCGTTGCGCAGCTTTGCCCTTGGCTTTGCCCGCATGGCGACAGGTGCCGGCTTCGAGCCGGTGCGCGCCCGGGCGGCGAAGCGGCTGCTTTCTGCCTGCATGGCCGAGCCGTTTTTCGTCGCCGGCACGGGCAGGTCCGACGTCGCGATGATGGAGGCCGCCCCGAGTCGGATTTTCGTCAAGGGAGGCGCCGAAGGTGTTTTTTGTGCAGCCCTTCCGGAGCTTGGCCTTGGCATCGCGCTGAAATGCGACGATGGCGCCGGCCGCGCCGCTGAAGTGATGGTCGCGGCCGTGCTGGCTAAGCTGCTGCACGCCGACCACGCGCTCGCTGTGAAATTGATCGAACAGGCAAATCCGCCCATCGAAAGCCGGATCGGCGCCAAAGTCGGCGCGCTCCGGCCGACGGCCACCCTCAACTGACGTGGTTGCGCTCGACGGTCAAATGCGCGTAGCCGGCATTGCCTGATGCGGCGAGGTCACCGGTCACTCGCTCGGCCCAGCGTTGGCCGACGATCGCGCCGTTCTGGACCCCGTCGATGACGTTGTCGGAGATGATTGCCGTTCCGGCACCTTCGACCACGCTGACGACGATGCCGGTTCCGGCCTTGCGGACGATGTTTCCCGTGGCGACCACATTGCGCATGAACGGTCCCCAGCCGATCTGCATGCCGTAGAGCGGCGCATTCTCGACGACATTGCCGGAAACGGTGGTGTCGGCCTCGACGCTGATGCCGACGCCGAAGCCGGGCGCGTCCGCAGGGTAGGGACCGCTGGTCGACAGATTGCGGACGATGTTGCCGGAGCACACGCCCATGCGGCCGCCTTCGTTGAAGTTGACGATCGAAATACCGTTCGCAGCACCATCGACGATGTTGTTGCCGATGACGGCGCCTTCGAACGAGAATTCGGAATACACGGCCGTCTCGCCCGAACGCGAGCAGGTGTTGCCGGTGATCTGCAAATTGCTGGAACTGTTGGCGCGGATCGCCGAGAACGCGCAATCCGAGACAATATTGCCGGAGATGATGACGTTGCCGGCGCGGAACGCATTGATGCCGTTGCCGTTCTGGCCGGTTCCGCCGCTGCGCGCCTGGATGCGCTCGATCCGGTTGCCGCTGACGATGGTGCCGTCTTCCGCCGCCTGCCAGCGGTGCACGAGAATGCCGCCATTGGCGCAGTCGGAGACGCTATTGCCTGATATTTCCAGGCCATCGGCCTCGACCGAATAGATGCCGGCATCGGCCGCACCGGATATCGCCGAGCGCTCGATTCGGCCCGAGGCATGTTCGAGCGCCAGACCGTTCTTGCCGCTGCCGGTCATCTGGCAGTTGTCGACGACCAGATGGGCGATGCGGCGCAGATCGAGCAGGCCTTGCGTGTAGTCGCCCATCCAGCGGTTGCTGCCATCGAACACCAGCCCGCTGAGTTCGATATGCTCGGCCCGTTCGGCCATAATGAGATGGCCATTGCCGCCATAGACGATCCGCGATGCGCCCGGCACGCCGGACAGGCGCACGCGGCCGGGCAGCGACAGGTTGGAAACGATATAGATCCCCGGCGGCAGGAACACCGGCATGTCGCGGTCGTGCGCGTCGCGCAGCAGCTTGGTGAAAGCCTTGCTCTGATCGTCTAGCGCGCCGGGCCGGACGCCGAGCTCGGTCGCGTTGATCGCGCCACGCGTCGCGGCTTTCTCAATGCCGGGCAGGTTCTTCGCCGCTGCCTTGCCAAGCGAAAGCCTCATGATGGCAAAGCCGGTGGTCTGCGCAAGCAGCGTTCTTCTGTTCAACATCGGCACAGATCCCTTGCGGCCAACGCTCACGCCGCAGGATTCGTGCCAGACTAGCCCGGTCGAACTCGTGGTGAAAATCTGAAGCTTGCCAGCCAGGACGGAATATCGCTTTCGGCCCTTCTGTGGGCGATCAAACGAAGCCCCTCTTGAGCCTCTCTTCGATCCTCGTTGGCTCGGCGAACACCGCATTTACCCCGTTGAAGGCAAGTTGCACGAATGTCTGGTCGATCTCCGCGGGGGACAGCTTCGTATCCCTCTCAAGCCACCAGTGCATCACTTCAAAGAACGCGCCAACGATGAAGCGTGTGGCGATCTCAAGTCTGACTCCGCCTTCATCACCTTGGATATTCGCCAACTCATGGCGAACCTGCCTGCTTATCCAGCCGCGGATCTCTTCTGGCATTTCGCGCTTTTTCCCGCCCATCAGCGCACGGTGCATCTCCCGCGTGGCAAGAGCATGCTCGAACACCGGACCGCTGAAGGAAAAGCCCTTGGCATTTCTCTGCGAATGGCGTTCGGCACCACGTGCCTGCAAGCCCTTCATATGCTCGTCGATCGTTGCTTTCCTCAAGTAGTCCTTGTCGGGATAGTGCGTGTAGAAAGTCGAGCGGCCGACATCGGCTTCCCTGCAGATGTCCTCGACCGTGATCGCCGTATATCCCTTCTCGGCGGTCAGTCTGAAAAGCGCCTGCTGCAGTCGGCTGCGGGTCCTGGCGACCCGACGGTCGATCGGTCCGGCTGGCATCGGCAACATCCTTTTCCGGCCAAAGGACACCAAATCGTCCAGTATTGGGCGCGTCGGTGCGATGTGGCCAGTAAAACTGATACTGGACACACTGTCCAGTATCCTATGCTCTTGCGGAAGGCCCGGCGCGATGCCCGGCTGGCCGGAGATAAAGCAATGCACCAACGTATTTTCGGAACAATAGTTGGAGGGCATGCGCTAGTCGCGCTCGTCAAAATGGCCGTGGTGCTCGCGGCATTTTTCTCGTTGGGACAGGCAAATGCGGTCTTTTCCTTGGGAGTTCCCGTCCTCCTGCTTCATGCTGGTGCACTCGTCGTAGTCGCGAGCTTATTGATATGGCAAAGCGCTCACGGGCGGCTGTCCGCCAAGGACCGCAGACCGGCCGCCGGCGAGGAGAAGGCGCCGCATGTCGGCATCACGCTTCATTCCGCCGCCCTGTACGATATGCTGGCGTGGCTTCTGACCTTCGGTCGCGAACGTGCTTTTCGCGAAAGGATATTAAGCTTTGCGGAGCTGAAACCGGGAGAAGTGGTCCTGGATGTCGGGTGCGGCACCGGCACCACCGCGCTCCTTGCCAGACAGAAGGTGGGGCCGGAGGGGCGTGTGCACGGCGTCGACGTCTCCGTCGAAATGGTTGCGCGCGCGACGGCAAAGGCCCGGCGAGCCGGGCTACAAGTCGGGTTCTCGACCGCCACCGCTCAGGAACTGCCTTTCAAGGATGGGGAATTTGATGTCGTCCTCAGCACGCTGATGTTCCACCATCTGCCAAAGAAGGGCCGCGAGGAATTCGGCAGAGAGGCCTTCCGCGTCCTGAGGCCGGGCGGTCGTGTGCTTATCGTCGATTTTGCGAAACCGCCGCGCCGGAAGAGCACCTTTCGGCTCCACCGGCATGGTTACGTCGATTTGGACAAAGTTGCAGCGGATCTCGGCCGGCACGGCTTCAATATCGTTGAGCAAGGCGACGTCGGAACCAAGGGGCTCCGCTACCTAGTTGCGCAACCGGACCTTAGCCTTGCGGCCCTCGAAGCGCGATAGTGCGCCAAGTTGAGGCATTCGCATGGTCAGCTTTACACCCAAACAGCTGTCTAATCTCGGGTACTGAACCCAGATCTTCACCATTAGCCTCTTCATCAGCAATGGCTTGTGGAGTCGCCATTCCAAGCCTAAGTTCGTCAGATGAGCAGGGCCTTCACCCGCGAGGAAGACAGCGAAAACGCCATTGCCGGCATCGGCGAGCGGCCGATCAGCCATCACCGCAATCTGGTCACGGAACGCGGCATGGCGCTGATCGATGCCGAGGTGGCCGCTCTGCGCGACGAACTGGGCAGAGCCGAGAAGAGGGCCGACCGCGAGCGCATCGCGCTGGTTTCGCGCGATCTTCGCTATTGGACGGCAAGGCGGGAAAGCGCCGAGCTCTCCGTGCCGGAACCGGGCAGCGACATGGTTCGCTTCGGCATGGGCGTCACCCTGGAAAGCCACGACGGCAAGAAGGTGCATTGGAAGATCGTCGGCGAGGACGAAGCCAATCCCGCTAAGGGGACAATTTCCCATATGTCGCCGATGGCGATGGCGCTGTTCGGCAAGAAGGTCGGCGAAGTTGCCGTGGTCAATGGCAAGGAATGGGAAATCGTCAAGCTCTCCGACAGTTAGTCTTCGAGCTTAACGACATGATCGCGGAAGAACGCCGCGGCGCCGGCCTCGTCGATTTCGCCGGCGGCGACGCCCATGACGAATTCGTAAAGCATGCCGTCATTGGCCGACAGGGCATAACCATTCACAATCAGAAATGCGCCGGCCGCGACAATGGCGGTGCGTTTGTTGCCGTCGACAAAGGCATGATTTCTGGCAATGCAGAAGACATAGGCGGCTGCGAGTTCCTCAACCGACGGGTCTCCGTAGTTGGCCTTGTTTTCGGCGCGAGCGAGCGCCGATTCGAGGGCATTTTCATCCCTCAAGCCTTGTGCTCCGCCGTGTCGGCGCAACTGCTCCGCGTGCATGGCTTCGACTGCACGCCTCGTCAGAAACTCCCAGCTCATTCGGCGAGCTTCTGAAGCGCGACCTTGTATTTGTCCATGACCTCGCGGGCAGCTTTCATTTGCCGCTCGAAGCTGTCGTCCACCGGCCTCAGCGCAAAACCGTCACCTGTTTCAACGATTTGAAGCTGGTCGCCGGCCTTCAGGTTCAGACGATCGAGAAGCTCCCTCGGCAGGATCACGCCTTCGGAATTGCCGATCTTGCGAATGGTCGTTTTCATGGTGAGGCATCCTGTTGCAACACTGATTATAACTCAGCGCGTTTCTTGTTACAACAGACATTATAACAAAGCGTCAGCCGGCCTGCAGCAGCCGGTCCATCAGCCGCTCCGCCGCTTCCGGGATGACCGTGCCGGGCGGGAAGATTTCAGTGGCGCCTGCCTGCCGGACTGAGTCGTAATCCTGCGGCGGGATGACGCCGCCGGCGACGATCAGCATGTCGTCGCGGCCCAACTTCTTCAGTGCAAGCCTGAGTTCGGGAATGAGCGTCAAATGGCCTGCTGCCAGCGACGAGGCGCCGACGATGTGCACGTCATGCTCGACCGCCAGCCTGGCGATCTCGTCCGGAGTCTGGAACATCGGCCCGACGGTGACGTCGAAGCCTAGGTCGGCAAAGGCGGTGGCGATCACTTTCTGGCCGCGATCATGGCCGTCTTGCCCCATCTTGGCGACCAGAATGCGTGGCTTGCCGCCGGACTTCTCCTCGAACGCGACGATCTTGTCCTGCAGCCGGTCGACCACCGGATTGTCGCCGAGCGCGTTGCGATAGACGCCGGAGATCGTCTGCACCGAGGCGACATGGCGGCCGAAAACCTTTTCCAGCGCCAGCGAAATCTCGCCGACCGTGGCGTTGGCGCGTGCGGCCCGGATGGCGAATTCCAGCAGGTTTCCGTTACTCCCGGCAGCACGGGTAAGCGCATCGAGCGCGCTCTCGACGGCGGCGACGTCACGCGTACCTTTCAGCCGCTGCAGCTTCGACAATTGCCGCGCCCTGACTTCGGCATTGTCGATCTTCAGCACGTCGACTTCGATGTCCGTGGCGGGACGCTGGGCATTGACACCGACCACGATCTGTTCGCCGGAATCGATGCGCGCCTGGGTGCGCGCGGCAGCCTCTTCGATGCGCAGCTTCGGTAGGCCCTTTTCGATCGCTGCGGCCATGCCGCCGAGGCTCTCGACCTCCTCGATATGCGCAAGCGCGCGCGCCGCAAGATCATGTGTCAGCCGTTCGACATAGGCGGAGCCACCCCACGGGTCGATAATGCGCGTCGTGCCGGATTCCTTCTGCAGGATGAGCTGTGTGTTGCGGGCGATGCGGGCCGAATGGTCGGTCGGCAGCGCCATTGCCTCGTCGAAGGAATTGGTGTGCAGCGACTGCGTGTGGCCTTGAGTGGCGGCCATCGCCTCGATCATGGTGCGGATGATGTTGTTGTAGGGATCCTGCGCCGTCAGCGACCAGCCCGAAGTCTGGCAATGGGTGCGCAGCGACAGCGAGCGCTCGTCTTTCGGCGAAAAGTTCTTCAGCATCAGGCTGGCCCACAAAAGGCGCGCTGCTCTCAGCTTGGCGACTTCCATGAAGAAATTCATGCCGATCGCCCAGAAGAAGGAAAGGCGCGGCGCGAAACGGTCGATGTCGAGGCCGGCCGCGACGCCGGCGCGCGCATATTCGATACCGTCGGCAATCGTGTAGGCGAGCTCGAGGTCCGCCGTCGCTCCCGCCTCCTGCATGTGGTAGCCGGAGATCGAGATCGAATTGAACTTCGGCATGTGCTTCGACGTGTAGGAAAAAATGTCCGACACGATCCGCATCGAAGGTTTTGGCGGATAGATGTAGGTGTTGCGCACCATGAACTCTTTCAGGATGTCGTTCTGAATGGTCCCGGTGAGGTCCTTCTGCGCAACGTCCTGTTCCTCCGCCGCGACGATATAGAGCGCCATGATCGGCAGCACCGCGCCGTTCATCGTCATCGATACCGTCATCTCGTTAAGCGGGATGCCGTCGAACAACTGGCGCATGTCGAGAATGGAATCGATGGCGACGCCGGCCATGCCGACATCGCCGGCTACGCGCGGATGGTCGCTGTCGTAGCCGCGATGCGTGGCGAGGTCGAAGGCGACCGACAGGCCCTTCTGGCCGGCGGCAAGGTTGCGACGGTAGAAGGCGTTGGACTCTTCGGCAGTCGAGAAGCCGGCATATTGCCGGATCGTCCAGGGTTGCTGGACATACATCGTCGGATAGGGGCCGCGCACGAAAGGCGGCAGGCCTGGATAGGTATCGAGGTGCGGCAAGCCCTTGAGATCGCCCTGGTTGTAGAGATGCTTGACGGCGATGCCTTCCGGCGTCATCCGCTGGCCTTTGATCTCGACCGGCGCCCGCCGTGGCGGCGACCAGGCGATCTGGCTGAAATCCGGGATCATGGCACGGCTCCGATCGACTGATCGATGCGGATCGGAAATAGCGGCTCGCACACCGCAACGCCTTCGGTGAAGGCAGGCCGCCGCTCCGCCGCCAGCGTCTCGACCGGACGCTCGGTCTTCGACGGGTGCAGCGTCGTGCCGACGATCGCCCGTTCGCCCGCCTGGTAGGCTGTGTTGCGGCGGGCGGAAGCTGCCTGGACGCGCCTCTGGATGTGGCCTTGCTCAAGGCTGGTCAGCACGCCGCCTTCCGCCTCGATCTGCTGGAACTCCTGCCAGGCCGCCGCGCAGAGCTCCGCAGTCAGCGCTTCGACGGCGCCCGAACCGCAAACCGGATCGGCGACGTGGTCGATGTGGCTTTCATTGGCCATGATCAGTTGCGCGTTGCGGGCAACGCGGCGAGCAAAATCCGCGGGTAGGCCGTGCGCGATCGTGTGCGGCAGGATGGCGATCGAATCCGCGCCGCCGGCGGCAGCCGCGAAAGCGGCGATGGTGGTGCGCAGGATGTTGGTTTCCGGGTCGGCCGCCGTCATCATCCGGAAGGAGGTTTCGGCATGGATGCTGGCGGTGGAGGGCGGTATCGAGCAGGCCTCCTGGACACGCGCCCACAGCCTGCGCAACGCCCTGACCTTGGCCGTCGAAACGAACTGGTCCTGATCGACGCTGAGCGCAAAACCGATATGCGGCGCCGCGTAGACGAGCGGCTGGCGCGCCTTCTCGAACAGCCTCAAATAGGAGACGGCCGAGGCGAGCATGGTGCCAAGCTCCTGCGCCTCGGTGGCGCCGGCATTGTGGAATACCCGCCCGTCGGCCTCCAGCAGCACGCCGGGCACACCCATCGAAAAGAAATGCGCCAGCGATTGCGGCATCGAAGCCTGTAAAGCCTCGATCGACATGCGCAGCCTGCCGGTCCCGGCAAAGATCGCCGCCGGATCGATGCCGAAGGAGAGGTTGAGCTTTGCCGGGTCGGAGCGGCGCTTGGTCAAAAACGCCACCAGCCAGTCGGCCACGGCACGGCTCCAGGGATGGGCGTCGATGCGGATCTGGATGCGGTTGAGCGGCACGCCGTCGAGCACGCCCTCCAGCGCCTCCGCCGTCCTCGGCAAGCCATAGCCGAAGGCGTTCGGCGCACCCTCGAAGACAAGCGACAGTCCGGTGGCACCCTGCGCGACGTCTTCCAGCGCCTGCGCACTGGCGCGGCCTATGTCCGGATCGTCGATGCGCTGGCTGACGATCCACGGTGATCCCGGGTTGGCGCGCACGACAGGCTCGGCGGTTACCGAACGCTCGTAGAGCGGCTCGATGCGGATGGCGTCGTCCGTATGCGAGACGAGCTTTTCCTCGAAGGACCCGCCGGCCAGCGCCTTCTCCGCCAGCGCCAGCCATCGTTGCCGGTCGACGTTTGGAAGTTCGGCATCCTGGGTCAAGGCACCGGCGCCCATCGGTTCTCCTCGTTCTAGCGGCCGCAGCGGCCGACTATGTCAGTCTACGGTCCCCGGCCCGATATCACAATGCAGCACACATGCCGTGCAACGCGCCTTCCGTGATGGTGACCGTCAACCGATTGCCAAACATGGGCAGGTTCTGCAAGCTCCAAAAGCCATTTTCGACAACGCCCATTGTCGCTGCGCAATGGCCTCACTATACCTGCGGCGGGGCTCCCTTTTCTTCAAGGGATCAGGGCATTCAACCCTATAGGTTTGCGGAGACCGGACACATGGCCGACGATACCAGTATCTTCATAGGGGCCAGCCGCAAGCCGGACGACAGCTATCAGCGGCCCGAACAGCTTTTGCTGCAATATGGCAATCGTCACGGCCTGGTCACCGGCGCGACCGGCACCGGCAAGACGGTGACCCTGCAGATTTTGGCCGAGGGTTTCTCCAATGCCGGCGTGCCGGTATTCTGCGCCGACATCAAGGGCGACCTGTCGGGTATCGCCATGATGGGCACAGCGCAGGATTTTCTGGTGAAGCGGGCCGAGCAGGTCAAGCTCGATCCTTACGAATTCCAGGAATTCCCGGTCATCTTCTGGGATCTGTTCGGCGAGCAGGGCCACCCGATCCGCGCCACCATCTCGGAGATGGGGCCGCTGCTTCTGTCGCGGTTGATGAACCTTTCCGAGGCGCAGGAAGGCATCATGAACATCGCCTTCCGCATCGCCGACGAGGAAGGCCTTCTGCTGCTCGATTTGAAGGACCTGCAGTCACTGCTGGCCAATATCGCCGACCGCGCCCAAGAGATCGGCGCCCGCTACGGCAATGTTACGAAACCTTCGGTCGGCGCCATCCAGCGCACGCTGCTGGTCCTGGAGCAGCAGGGCGCTGCCAATTTCTTCGGCGAGCCGGCATTGCGGATCGCCGACATCATGCGCACCACGCGCGATGGACGCGGCGCCATCAGCGTGCTCGCCGCCGACAAGCTGATGATGAATCCGCGGCTCTATGCGACGTTCCTTCTGTGGCTGATGTCGGAACTGTTCGAGGAACTGCCCGAGGTCGGCGACCCGGACAAGCCGAAGCTGGTCTTCTTCTTCGACGAGGCGCACCTTCTGTTCGACGACGCCCCGAAGGTGTTGGTCGACCGCGTCGAGCAGGTGGTCCGGCTGATCCGCTCGAAAGGCGTCGGCGTTTATTTCGTCACGCAAAATCCGCTGGATATCCCTGAAACGGTGCTGGCCCAGCTCGGCAACCGGGTGCAGCACGCACTTCGTGCCTATACGCCGCGCGAACAGAAGGCCGTCAAGACGGCGGCCGAGACGTTCAGACCCAATCCCGATTTCGACTGCGCAACCGTTATCACGCAGCTCGGCACCGGCGAGGCGCTGGTCTCGACGCTGGAAGCCAAGGGCGTGCCGTCCATGGTGCAGCGGACGCTGATCCGCCCGCCATCGTCGCGCCTTGGCCCGATCACGCCCGACGAGCGCCGCAAGCTGATCAATGAGAGCCCGGTTGCGGGACAGTACGACCAGACCGTCGATCGCGAATCGGCCTTCGAGATCCTGCAGAAAAAGGCCAAGGACGCCCAGGAGGCGCAATCCCAGCAGCAGGAGAGCGGCCGTTCGCGCTGGACCATTCCCGGCTTCGGCAATGACGACCCCCAGCCGACCGGCGGCCGCCGCGCGCCGCGCCCCTCCAACCGTCAGACGGTGGCGGAGGCGGCGATCAAATCAGTCGTGCGCTCGGTCGGTTCGTCGGTCGGACGAGCCATCGTCCGCGGGATTTTGGGGAGCTTGTCCAGGGGGCGGTGAGGGGCATCGCACCGAAGGGCGGGCGTCGGTGTGGGCAAATTCTGTCCTGGCATCAAGCGCCGGCAGCCAGATATGGTGGACAGAGGACGGCGGCTATGCGGAAAGGGCGGTCATTGCCGAACCACTACTCAGACGTTTGGGCCGAGAGCGGACTGTCCGATTCCCGGATGAATAGGCCAGAAAACCGACATTCCGCTGCCGACCCATCACGCACGCTCGTATCGTCACCGTCATCGCTCTTAAAGCGGACGTTCGATCTGTGAAACAGAATACTACCAATCTGTTTCAACCTAGACGTTGCCTTTTGCGTAAATGATGAGGCTTATCCGTTCGTTGGTTTCCAAGCTCGCGCCAGGCGCTGTGCTTCTGCGATCTGGTCGGGAGTCATCTTGCTGGCGGCCCAATCCCTGTTCTGAACCGCCACCTCGTAGCCCTGCGCCGCCGCTAGGTTGAACCACATGTGTGCAACCACGTAGTCTTGCGGGACGCCTTGGCCATTGGTGTACAAGACGCCCAGGTTGTTCTGGGAGTCGGCAAAACCCTCTTGGGCTGCCAGCCCATACCACTTTGCCCCCTCGGCATAGTTCTGCGGGACGCCTTGGCCGTTGACGTACATGAAGCCTAAGACGTCACGGGCCTTCAAATCCCTTTGGTCGGCGGCCAAACGAAACCACTTCATTGCCTCGGCATAGTCCTGCGAGACGCCTTGGCCGTTGGCGTACATGAAACCTAAGCTGCTAATAGCCTTTAAATTCCCTTGGTCGGCGGCCAAACGAAACCACTTCATCGCCTCGGCATAGTCCTGCGAGACACCTTGGCCGTTGGCGTACATGAAACCTAAGCTGCTAATAGCCTTCAAATCCCTTGGTCGGCGGCCAGACGAAACCACTTCATCGCCTCCGCATAATTCTGCGGGACGCCTTGGCCGTTGCCGGCCATGTGACCGAGGTTGTATTGTGCTTGAGCATGGCCTTGATCGGCTGCCAGACGATACAACTTTGCGGCCTCGGCATAGTCGCCATGCTTATCAGCAGCAACGCCATCCTCGAATGGCCCTGCCATCGTCGCATCGGCCAACATGACAACGATGATAAACCCGGTAAGTATACGCTTCAGCACGGCAACATTCTTTCTCTCCCAGTTTTTGTAGAAGCTGCGCACCATCAGCTTCACGATGGCACTAGACCAAATGAAACAGAATTGGGCAATTCTGTTTCAGCATAAGCCCATGAGCGACTGCTTTTCGCGCTGTTCGCCGAAAGCGGCCGTTCCGCTTCCGAGGAAGCCGTTATGGCTGGTCCAGTTTGGGCCGGAAGCGGACCGGCAGGTTTCGGTTCAGAGTATATGATAAGCTGCCCTTAATTCATCCGCCGACTGCACATTTTCCGCGAGTGTTCACGTCCAAATCGATACGTTCCTGAAGGTTGCCGTCGAAGGTAGGGCACTTTCATCGATCCGTCCGGCGAGTTCCTCCGAACGAGGAACCCACAGGTTGGCGTGCAGACGCATTGGAAGATGCGGAATTGGTGTAGGATCCCATCCTACACGTTCGTGGACGACTCTGCCATCTACCCACC
Source organism: Mesorhizobium sp. M0408 (assembly GCF_040321495.1). NCBI lineage: Bacteria > Pseudomonadati > Pseudomonadota > Alphaproteobacteria > Hyphomicrobiales > Phyllobacteriaceae > Mesorhizobium > Mesorhizobium sp. M0408. The sequence continues at coordinate 119,818 of NZ_JAMYRO010000011.1, forward strand.
AAGAGATGAAACCTGGTCGCCAGTCGATCGCGTAAAGATGGAAGTCTAAGGAGGCGTCGAACCCGAGCTCGATACGGTAGGGCGAACCCCGATAGCCGAAACCTATCGCCGCTCTATCGTCTCCAGGATTGAAATAGACATTGACCAGCATGCCGTACGGATCATCGCCGGTCAGCTCGACGTCGATCTCCTGCCGAGGTGCGTCCCGGTGAAGGAAGAAGCCTGTGACGAGACCTGAACCTCGGGCGGCCCTTATCTCCGCCTCGAACCTTCCGTGCCCGAAAGTGCGCGCGGAGGCAAAGGCGCCGGAGCGATACGGTCTATCTCCGATCGCCGTCTTGCTAAGGACGAGGTGTGTCCCGCGTGCATCGTGCACCAGACCCTCTCGGGCAAACGCGGCTAGATTTCCTGGGAACGTCTCCACGCGTCTTGGGAGCAGCGGTGTCGGGGTCCTCATCGTAGCCCGGACGAGGCGCGTGCTGTTGGACTGCACGGCTCGGTCCGGCGGTGGTGGCGAAGGCCAGCCGCTTCCTGGAAGAAGGATCCAAGGCGAGTCATCCATCGGGCCGGCCCAAGGCGCGGCACTATTCTCGAGGCGCGATGCTGCCGCACGGTCGTCGCGGAAGACCCTCCATTCCCGCGGGGGACCGATGGGAAAAGCCTGGATCGGCACAGCGAGACATAGCAGGGCGCAAAGCGGTTGCCATGAAGCATAGCCCGACTCGTAGTTTGGCAAGACCGCAGTTCTGGCGGAGGGCAAGCGATCTAGTTCGATCCCGCAGCCGAGACAGGCATCCGCTTCGAACACGAACTTAGCGCCCGTCCGTCCGATTGCAGCAGAGATCGCGCCCGCCGACAGCGGAGCGTCGACGAGGGCGTCGAATGTCTCGAGGAGAGCTGGCAGCTCATTCTCTCGAATCGTGTCCTCATCACCATCGAAAGCCCGCACACGAAGACCGAGCATCGACAACGCCATGGCCAAACCTTCCCGGTCGCGACCGGCGGTCCATGCCAATACAGTGCCAACGGCGGTTCGGCGTGGCATATGGACGGCATTTGCATCAACGATTCCAGCTCGTGCGAGGTAAGGTAGGACGGAATAGCAGTTGTCCGACCCTCCATCCGGACGTTGCAGGATTGCTGGCGAGGACAGTGCCAGCGCGCCAAGCTCATCGAAACGATAGTTGATCCACATGTCGACAGGGCCGATGACCGGCATCGAGCGCAGCAGAGCCTCCGCACCTTCTCGAGACAGGACGTAGCCTGACAGAAACCAGAGTCCGCGCTTCGGGCGAAACAGGGCGTCGCAGATGTCGACACGTGCGGCCGTCCCACCGGCGTCTTCGTAGGAGAGATAGAGCAGACGCGGACCTCTCTCGCCCGCACAACGCCTACCTGCTGCGCGCCATCCCAGGTCGATCGCCGCAGCGGCCCCGCGCCTGAACCAGACATCGTCCTCAAGCACCAGAACATTATCGCAGGGGCCTGCGACGATGGCTTTCCATGCCTCAATGTGCGATCTGGCGACGGCTACTTCTTGCCGTGTCATCCTGATCGGCTCCTTGACGCCAAAGCACTCCTCCAGCCTCCCATCTGGTTGAACGTAGAGCTGATCGCCAAGAAGGTAGGTCTGGTCGACATCAGCCGTTGCTGCTACGGCACGGCCGTCGCGAGCATCTACTGCCGTCAGCCGCCGCGCCAGAGAGGTCAGAGACGTGCCGTCAGAGGTTCTGAAGCGGCTCAGCTCGCGTAGCGTCCGCCGCAGCCGCTGCGGTTGCCGGTCCAAATTCACGATCAGGACCATCCCGATCTTCCCCGTGCCCGTACCGAACGCCGAGATCCGACCGCCATGGATCAGGCCGAGCATGACGCGTGACGCGCGGAACGCGAGCCTCTGGACCCGACCAAAGGTTTTCTGGAGATTCACTGCACGGACTCGCTGCGCATCGGGTCTTAGCAGCCGTACACGTTGCGCCAGTTACGGGTATCACCCCTGTAGGACAGGTCCCAGCGCATTTCTGCGACTAACTCCCAATCGCGCAGTAGCTCAAAATCGAACGGAAGACCGGCCAACTGCAGTTGGTGCGCGTGGACTGCCAGCGCGGCAGTAAGGTTGCCGGGCCCTGTCGTGGACTGGATTTCGGGAAAGCGATCTTCGCTGAGCAGCTTTTCAGTCGCTCGGAAAAGCGCGCATCGCAGGACTGGATGATTGGCCGGTGCAGCGATCGGGTCATTATTGACGTAAAAGATGCGGCCGTCCGTGGGCAGATCCGGTCGCCAGATCTCGGCACTTGGCATCATTCCGCTAGCCGTGATGTCGTAACACAGTGGCTGCATCTTGAGCTTGCCGTCCCGAAAGATGTGTCTCCAGCCATCCCCGAGCAGCACGTCATCCGCATCGACGTAAAGGCCGCCTTCCGCGAGCACAAAACACATGCGCAGATAGTCGCAGCGCATCGCCGGATGGCTGCAGCGGTCGAACGCTTCGCGCTCCCGTTTACCATAGGTATTCGCGATGTAGGCTGCCGCGCTGGCGTCGTCGAACATGTGGAACTCGAAGCCCTCGTCGGCGAGGCGATCCCAACTTTCGAGGCAGGCGCGGACGTCCTCCGGCAGGTTGGTCGGATCGTGCCAGTATCTGACCAGCCTTCTTGGAATCGAGGCCGACTCCACGTTGAGGTCCTCGACTGCTCTCGTCGAGACTTCTAGCTGCTGCAAGGTGATCTCGCGGATGAAAGCGGATCGAAGGTCCTCGCGTTCTTCGAAGCCGGGTGGATATGGATTTATGTCTGTCATGGTCCCTGAAGTTGGTTCGAGAACTGAGGCCTTCCGCGCGTGCCTACCGCCGCGCAAAGTTGCCCGAGTTCCTGCGCTAAGCTGGTAAGCGATCTGCGACTTGGGGCTTTGCCGCGTTCAGGTACGCCTGGTATCGCGGGGAACTCTTGAGAAGATGTGCTCGTCCCTCGACGACGAACCCGTCAAGACCATGCTCATGAGCATATGCATCGAGATCGGTCATATTGTTTATGAAGCCCTTGCCCTTGAAGTTGAGAGACGTGTTGCACAAGACTCCGTAGCCAGTGCGAGCCTTAAACGCGACAAGGAGGTTATAGAGGTCGTTGTTAGTGTCGGGGGTGACCGTCTGGAGGCGAGCGGTTCCATTCACGTGTGTGACGGCCCGGAGTTCCTCTGTAGTCGCGTGATACGTATACAGCATGTGCGGGCTCTCGTGATCGCATCCGAACCACCTCTTGGCATCATTCCGAAGGCAAACGGGGGCGATTGGGCGGAACTGTTCGCGCTCCTTGATCTCGTTTAGTCGCACTCTTGTCTCATTACCAAACGGAGCAGCGAGGATGGATCTGTTGCCTAGCGCGCGGGGGCCGATTTCGTATCTGCCGTGCGCCCAGCCCAGGATGACGTCATTGGCTAGCATGTGGGCGACCGTGTCGTGATTCTTCTCGTACACATCGTATTTGCTAAAATCGACTGCGCTTTCCGTGCGAAAGCTCAGGCCCGAGTAGACGTTCCAGTCGATCTTCGGATTGCCGGTATGGCGGAACTGCGCATCGATGGCCGTGCCGATAGCGGACCCCGAATCGTTCGCAACCGGAGGGACGAATATCTCAGAAAAGAGGCCTGTCTCCTTCCACTTGGTGTTCCAGTCGCAGTTGAGACCGCAACCGCCCGCTATGACCAGCGGTCGCCCTTTCTCCAGATTTTTCCTCGCGAACTGCTGGAAAACATCGAAGATCGCATCGCTGTAGATCCCCGCGAAGTTGCGGAATTCGGGATCACCCAGGCCCGCGTCGAGATGCGGCGCCTGAGCGATGCGATGGTAGTCGCTGAGCTTTCGATAGGGACCATTCAGCATGAAGCGGAGCAGGTCCCTCTCTGCCTCGGTGGGGGCAATACGCTTCGAGAACGAAGCGAGGGCCATCAGCTTTCCCGCGTCCGAGGCGCGGGGGTACGGCCCGTCCTTGGGGAACGTAGGGTCAGCTAGGCCGTCGAGCAGTCCATATCGATTTCCCGGCTGGGTCAGTACATCGGCGATTAGCGTGATATTGAGCTCGGAGTCGATATCGTAGAACGTACCCATCTCTCCTTCCCACACTAGTGCGTAGCAGGCGGTCCCCTTGGGCAAAGGCGACATGCCGAACGCGCAGAGTATGTGCGACCTCTCGTGGGAGGAGGAAAAGTAGTCGGCCCTACCACGCAGAAGCCTGCCCTTATCCATGATGGCACTGTTGCTCGAGACGCCTCGATACCCACCGTTTCTGTGGGAGCCGTGTAAATACTCGTGATGATCACGCGGCCACCACCCGCCCATGCAGATGACGTCTGGAATGACGCCGAGCTCGCCGATGGCGTCCAGTACATCGGCTACTGAAATCGCGGAATATCTGTAGTTGGAGTCCTTCTCTGCCTCAATGGAGAACACCAGGCGGAAGTCCTGAAGAAAGGCGATGGCACCATCGTGGCCAGGCTTATACGACAGGAAATTCATATCCGGTCACCCCCCAAAAAAATCACTCAGTATTCATTTCTCTGTAATTGATGAATCAATTTACATCCCGCGACGCAATGCCAATGTATAAGATATACACGTTTAATTTGGTGCCGCTGGTCTGCTGTCGCTTAAATAGAAAGCGTGACAGTCTGATTTGCTCGAACTGCGCTAACTTTCTGTCGGTGAGTTCTTGACGGGCAGCCACAGGATTGCCGGTGAAACGCAAGACGCGCGAATCCACGAATGACCTTCGTCCTGGGCGGATCCTCTCTGGAGCAATGTGTGGGCAAGAATAGCGAAGGTTGGACGCTGGAATTGCGCGCAGAGCGATTCGATTTGGCTGATTTTGCGGTCACAATGTCCAAATGGAAGAACGAACATGCCTTGTCAGATGGATCGGCGGCTCACAACCATTTACCGCCATTCGACGGCACGAACATCAGCAACAAGTGGAAGCCGCTGTTAGATTTCCGGAGAACTGCCTGTCAATTGCGCACCCGTTCGGCCAGCAAACAACACAGGGCCTTCCCCACTGGCCAATTGCGCCACACCGTGCTGGCTGGATCCCTGGGCGGTGACCTTACTAAGGGCACATGTTTAAGACGACGATCGGCAGAAAAGAGTTGAAGGCGATGATCGGGGCAATCTCCGACTTCGATTTGGCGATCTCTGCTCTGGCCATGAGCCGACCTCTCCCCGACGGTGGGAAGACAGCTTAGTGCCAGTTGCCGATGCCCGGTTGGCCGCCCCACAGCCTTTCCGGAGGAATGACTGGTTTCGGGATTGGCAACCGGCATCCTGAAGGCGACAATGAGGCGCAAAGCTGTCGTGCACGGCTCGGTTTGCGAGAGTCTGCTTCGGGTCATGAGCTGTCACTGGTGGCGTCTGCACAGAGCGCGGCAAAATCCGCTGCTCGGCGTAAGCACCGCACCTAAAGGCGGGCACCGGCACGGGCAACCCGACATCCGGCAAAACCAGCAGGAGCCGGAGCAATCCTGCCCCAGTGCTTCCGCCAGCTCAAAAGATCGAGTTGGTCACCGCTTTTATCGGGCCGAGCAGGATCGATCCTTCCGGCACGCCGGCGTCGATCGGAATGGCTTTGCGGTTTGCTGTCGCCACCATCGGCTGACCGATGTCGGCCGTCACCACGACCGGGGTCTTGTTCGGCACACGATCATAGAGATCGATGATGTCCTGGTTCATCAGGCGCACACAGCCCGACGACACCGACTTGCCGATCGACCGCCATTCCGGCGAACCGTGCAAGCGGTAGAGCGTGTCCTGGTTGCCCTGGAAGAGATAAAGCGCCCGCGCGCCAAGCGGGTTCTTGAGCCCACCGGGCATGCCGCCATTGTCGGCGCTGTACGGCTTCAACTCCGGCTGCCGGGCGATCATGTCGTCCGGCGGCGTCCATTTCGGCCATTTCTGCTTCCATTGGACCACCGCATCGCCCGACCATTCGAAGCCGGCGCGGCCGAGGCCGACACCGTAGCGGATCGCCTGGCCGCCCGGGCGCACCAGGTAGAGGAAGTGATTGGTGGTGTCGACGACGATGGTGCCCGGCTGCTGCCCGGTCGGATCGTCAACGATCTGGCGCAGGAACTGCGGGTCGATCTTGTCGGCCGGTATGGCCGGCAGCTCGAAGCCGCCATCCGACATCGGCCCATACATCGTCACATAGTCGCCGAGCGCCGGCTCGACATAGGTCGGCGGCGGTGGCTCGACCGGTTGTTGCGACAGCGTGGTGCAACTGGAGACCGCGACCGAGGCGGCGCCAAGGGCTGCTGCGTTGAGAAAACCGCGACGGCTCAGGCGAAAAGAGGACGATGGGGGTGTGAACATGATTGCCTTTTTTAAGTCTCAAATCGCAACAAAGCATAAATGCGTCCTGTTGCGCGCGGTTGCCCGAGCAATGCCCGGCGCGATAGGCGGTTCCAATTCTGGCCGCAGGGTGGACAAACAAAGGCAAAGCTGTGACCGGATCGTCACTGTTGCGCCGACGCAACATTTCCGGTGTCACCCCCCGGCGACCAGACCTTCAAGGGACGGCAGGATCAGGGCCGGTGGAAAATCCCGGTATTCCTCAGGCTGATTGGCGCGGTTGATCCACACTGTCCTGAAGCCGAATTTGGTGGCGCCGGCGACGTCCCAGCGGTTGGATGACTGGAAAGAGACAGCGCCCGGATAGAGGCGCCAGCCCGTGGTGACCATGTCGTAGACCGACGGATCGGTCTTGAAGCGCCTGACGCTGTCGACGGAAAAGACGTCGTCCAGGACCTGGTCGAGCGCGGCGGACTTGACGGCCGCTTGCAGCATCTCAGGCGAACCGTTGGACAGGATCGCCAGCCTTGCCCCCGATGCCTTGAGCGCCTTGAGCACGGCCGGTACCTCCGGATAGCAGTCCAGCCGCCAATAGGCCTCGAGCAGCTTCGCCCTCAGCCCGGCATCGGCGGATGGAACCTTGCGCAGGGCGAAGTCGAGGGCCTGCTCGGTGAGCTGCCAGAAATCGGCATAGGCCCCCATCAGCGTCCTGACCCAGGAATATTCCAGCTGCTTGGCGCGCCAGATATCGGACAGCAACTGGCCGTCCGGCCCGATCTGGTCGGCGTGACGGCGCACGGCCGCATGCACGTCGAACAGCGTGCCATAGGCGTCGAAAACGTAAGCCGCGAACTGCATTCGACAGTTTTGAGGCCGCATAAGGCAAGGCGCAAGCGCTGATTGCAGTCCGCCAGCCCGCTGGCCTCAACAAATCTCAGCCATGCCGGTTGACGGCGGCCGCCAAAGCATCTTCCAATGCGCCGCAACAAGCATCGAACGGAACCTGGCAATGACATTGGCGACAGCGGCGCAATCCGCGACATGGACCTTCGTCGACGGCGACTGGTACGAGGGCAATGTTGCCATTCTAGGGCCGCGCAGCCACGCCATGTGGCTCGGCACCAGCGTGTTCGACGGCGCTCGCTGGTTCGAGGGCGTCGCTCCCGATCTCGATCGCCATGCAGCGCGGGTAAATGCCTCGGCGATCGCGCTCGGTCTGAAACCGACGATGAGCACCGACAGGATCGTCGGCCTGACCTGGGACGGGCTGAAGAAGTTCGACGGCAAGACGGCGGTCTATATCAGGCCGATGTATTGGGCCGAGCATGGCGGCTATATGGGCGTGCCGGCCGACCCGGCCTCGACGCGTTTCTGCCTTTGCCTCTACGAATCGCCGATGATCTCGCCGGCGGGGTTTTCGGTGACGGTGTCGCCGTTCCGGCGCCCGACCATCGAGACCATGCCGACCAACGCCAAGGCCGGCTGCCTTTATCCCAACAACGGCCGTGCCATCCTCGAAGCCAAGATGCGCGGCTTCGACAATGCGCTCGTGCTCGACATGCTGGGCAATGTCGCCGAGACCGGCACCTCGAATATTTTCCTGGTCAAGGACGGCCATGTCCTGACGCCGGCGCCGAACGGCACCTTCCTGTCCGGCATTACCCGCGCGCGCACCATGGCCCTGCTAGGCGAATACGGTTTCACGACGACGGAAAAGACGCTGTCGATCCGCGATTTCCTGGAGGCGGACGAAATCTTCTCGACCGGAAACCACTCGAAAGTCGTGCCGGTCACCCGTATCGAGGATCGCAATCTGCAGCCGGGACCGGTGGCCAAGAAGGCGCGCGAACTCTATTGGGAATGGGCGCATTCGACTTCGCCCGGCTGACCCGCTAAAAAGCGGCCGGCGCTTCGTTTCCGGAGTTGTTCCAGACCAATCCAGTCCTATGTTAGTCCGGTATCGACACCGGATTTTTCCACGAGGGAGTACGACCGATGGCTTTTGAATTGCCCGCCTTGCCCTATGATTACGAGGCTTTGCAGCCTTACATGTCCAAGGAAACGCTGGAATATCACCACGACAAGCACCACAAGGCCTATGTCGATAACGGCAACAAGCTGGCCGCCGAGGCGGGCATGGGCGATTTGTCGGTCGAAGAGGCCGTCAAACAGTCCTTCGGCAAGAATGCGGGCCTCTTCAACAATGCCGCCCAGCACTACAATCACATCCATTTCTGGAAATGGATGAAGAAGGGCGGCGGTGGCAACAAGCTGCCGGGCGCATTGCAAAAGGCGGTCGACAGCGATCTTGGTGGCTACGACAAGTTCAAGGCCGACTTCATCGCCGCCGGCACCACCCAGTTCGGTTCGGGCTGGGCCTGGGTCTCGGTCAAGGACGGCAAGCTGGCGATCTCGAAGACGCCGAATGGCGAGAACCCGCTCGTCCATGGCGCGACGCCGATCCTCGGCGTCGATGTCTGGGAACATTCCTATTACATCGATTATCGCAACGCCCGGCCGAAATATCTCGAAGCCTTCGTCGACAGTCTCATCAACTGGGACTATGTGCTCGAACTCTACGAAAAGGCCTGATCCGTTCCAGAAAGCCCCGGCAGAACCGGGGCTTTTCTTTTTCTGCATCAGAACGACAGCTGCAAAAATTTCACGCAAGCGTGAGGCGAAGCGTCGGAATTTTTAAGCCATCCTTGCCGTTTGTCATCGGGGTGGGACCGCATTCTGAATTTGCCTTCAACATGGAGCCAAGTGAATGAGAAAGCTTATCCTCGCCATCTCGATGCTCGCCTTCGCCGGTTCGGCGGCATTTGCCGACCCGGTAGCCGACCGGCAGGCCCTGATGAAGGAACGTGGCAAGATCGCCGCCGGATTGTCGAAAGTGGTCAAGGGCGAGACGCCCTACGACGCCGCTTCGGTGCTGACGGCGTTGCAGGCACTGCAGGTCAATGCCGAGAAATTCCATGCCGGCGTCGACACGCTTTTCCCGGCGGGCAGCGACACCAGCGACACGACGGCGTCCCCAAAAATCTGGCAGGACATGGCCGGCTTCAAGACGGCTGAAGGCAAGTACCTCGCCGACGTCAAGGCGGCGGTCGCCGCAGCACCTGCGGATGCCGACGCGTTGAAGGCGCAGTTCAACACCATTGGCGGCGGCTGCGGCAACTGTCATCAAAACTACAGGGTGAAAAAAGGCTGATAGCGGGCAATGCGCTTGCTGAAGAAACTTGTCGGCGCCGCCCTCGTTGTGGGCGGCGCGGCCGCGATTGCCGGCTGGTTCCTGTCGGCTCCGGTCAGGCTCGATGCCGCAACGCTGGCTGAGCTTGGTCCTGGCGACGCCGCCAGGGGCAAGCGCATCTTCTACGCCGGCGGCTGCACATCCTGTCATGCCAAGCCTGGCTCGCAAGGCGACGCCCGTCTTCAGCTGGCGGGCGGCCTTGAACTCAAGACGCCATTCGGCACCTTCGTGCCGCCGAACATATCGCAGGATACCAGGGACGGCATCGGCGCCTGGTCGGTCGAGGACTTTGCCAACGCCATGCTGAAGGGCGTGTCGCCGTCGGGCGAGCATCTCTATCCGGCATTTCCCTATACTTCCTACGCGCGCATGAAGCCGGCCGACATTGCCGATCTCTATGCATTCCTGAAGACGTTACCCGCGGTCGCCGGCAAGGCGCCCGCCAATTCGCTGGCATTTCCCTTCAACGTCCGACGCGGTCTTGGCTTGTGGAAGCTGCTCTATTTGAGTGACCAGCCGGTCGTTTCCTTTCCCGACGGCACACCGGATCCGGTGTTGACAGGCCGCTATCTGGTCGAAGGCCCCGGCCATTGCGGCGAATGCCACACGCCGCGGGATCTTGCCGGCGGCACCAGGAAGAGCCAATGGCTGGCAGGTGCGGCCGCCGCCGAAGGCAGCGGCATCGTGCCGAACATCACGTCGGGCGAGGGCGGCATCGCGGACTGGTCCGAGGCCGACATCGCCAACTATCTCGAAACCGGCTTCACGCCGGATTTCGATACGGTCGGCGGCGCAATGGTCGACGTGCAGCGGAACATGGCCGTGCTGACCCCGGAGGACCGCGCGGCGATCGCCGCCTACCTGAAAGCCGTGCCGCCGCACCCCAACGGCTATCCGGCGCGCAAGAAGCCGTCGAGCTGACGGCCGTTGCGTCAGCGGTCGCCGAGAAAGTCGAAGCCGGTTTCGAAGAAGTGATTGTAGTCGCAGGTCATTTCCTCGCCGGGCCCAATGTCGCGCAAGGCATAGGTCTCCTCCGGCTGCGAGACGTCGCAATTCGGGTCGTCGGCATGGTTCATGTAGCGCGCATCGTCGGCTTCGAAGACGATGTAATTCGGGTCGCGCCGGTCCGGATAGGCGTAGCGGTCGAGATAGGTTCTGACCGGCCCGGTTTCCCGCTCGTAGGCCGCTACCTCGATGCGCCGGTCGTATTTCGGGTCGAGCTTCCAGACCAGCGTGCCGCGGGCAATGTGGTTCTTGGCAAAGACGCCGATGCCCTGGATGGGCGATTTGTCGAGATAGACATCGACGAGCAACATGGCAGATCCCTGGGTGATTGTGTGTTGGCGCGGCTGTGAAAAGGCCGCGCACTGGGTAGCGCGCGGCCTTTGCAATTGCGAGCGGAAAATCAGCTGTGCCTGCCCATTATCCGAAGCCTCGTACGGCTCGTCGCCTGTCGAGACCCTAGCGCTGTTGCAGCGCCAGCCGGATGCCTAAGGCGCAATAGATACCGCCGACAGCCTTGCCTTGCCATCTCAGCACCGTCGGGTTTCGGCGCAGGAATGCACCGAGGCCGCCCGCACCCACGGCGAAAACCACCGTGCTGACGAGGCCCAACAGAACAAAGATGATGCCCAATATCGCCAGTTGAAGCATCACCGATCCGTTTCAGGCCGCACGAACTGCGGAAGAAATGCGAGGAAGAAAAGCGCGGTCTTGGGATTGAGAACCTCGGTCAAAACAGCCTGCCGAAATGCTTTGGCAGCGGGGATCGCAAGTGCGCCGGCGGCCGGATAGGCCGGCGTTTTCTCGATGATCGCGCGAATGCCGAGATAAATGAGGTAGGCTGCGCCGATGTACTTCACGATGTTGAAAAGCGCCGCCGACGTGGCAATTATCGCCGAAATGCCGACGATCGCCATGAAGGTGTGAACCACGTCGCCGGCCGCGATCCCGGCGCCGGTCGCAATGCCCACCCTGGTTCCGGAACTGGTTGCCCGCGCCACCGTCAGAAGAGTGGCGGGACCCGGGATGAAGACAAAGCCAAGCACAACCGCGACATAAGCTATCAACGTGGCGAGATCGATCATTGGTGGGCTCCGCAACTCTCACCGCCAATGAAGCCACGTCGCGGAACGGAAGGCAATGACCGCTCATCCGCCGATGCTCACGCCGCAAGCTCGGCCTTGCCCGTCACCTTGAGCGCGAAGGCGTAGGTGAAGGCGATTTCCTCCAGTCTTGAAAACCGGCCGGAGGCGCCGGCATGGCCTGAATCCAGGTTGATCTTGAACAGCACCGGATTCCCACCTGTCTTGCGGTCGCGCAGCCGCGCCACCCATTTGGCCGGCTCCCAATAAGTGACGCGCGGGTCGGTCAGGCCGGCCAGCGCCAGGATCGGCGGATAGTCGAGTGCGGCGACATTGTCGTAGGGCGAGTAGGCGGCGATGGTCCGGTAATCCTCCGCCGACGCGATCGGATTGCCCCATTCCGGCCATTCCGGCGGCGTCAGCGGCAAGCTGGCGTCGAGCATGGTGGTGAGCACGTCGACGAAGGGAACCTCGGCGACGATGCCGCCGAAGCATTGCGGCGCCATGTTGGCGACCGCGCCCATCAGCATGCCGCCGGCCGAACCGCCTTGCGCAACGATGCGGTCATGCTGCGTATAGCGTTCGGCGACAAGGTGGTGGGCGGCAGCGACAAAATCGGTGAACGTGTTCATCTTGTTCGCCCGCTTGCCGTCGTCGTACCAGCCATAGCCCTTGTCCTTGCCGCCGCGAACATGGGCTATCGCGTAGACAAAGCCGCGGTCGACCAGCGAAAACAGATTGGTGTTGAACGCGGCGGGTACGGCTATGCCGTAAGATCCGTAGCCGTGAAGCAGGCAAGGGGCGGACCCGTCGAGCGGTGTGTCGCGGTGATGGAGGAGCGAGATCGGCACCAGTTCGCCGTCGGCGGCAGGCGCCATCAGCCGGCGCGTGACGTAGTGCTCCGGGTCGTGGCCGGACGGCACTTCCTGGGTCTTGAGCAGCACCCGCTCGCGGGTGCGCATGTTGTAATCGAAGACCTGCGCCGGGGTCGTCATCGACGAATAGGAAAAGCGCATGATCTCGGTGTCGTATTCGTAGGAGCCGGACAGGCCGAGCGAGAAGGCTTCCTCGTCGAAGGAGATCAGGTGCTCCTCGCCGCTCTTGCGGTCGCGCACGACGATGCGCGGCAGGCCTTCCTTGCGCTCGAGCCGGACCATGTGGTCCTTGAAGCCGATCACCGAAAGGATCAGCCGGCCCGCTTCGTGCGGCACCAGTTCCTGCCAGTTGGCGCGCACCGGATCATGGGCCGGCGCCGTCATGATCTTGAAGTCCTTGGCGCCGTCGGCATTGGTGAGGATGAAGAAGATGTCGCCGCCTTCCTCGAGTTCGTACTGCAGGCCCGTCTGGCGCGCCGCAACCAGCTTCGGCTCTGCGAACGGATCGTCGGCGCTCATGATGCGGTATTCCGAGGTCTCATGGTCGTTGATGCCGATCATGATCCACTCGTTGGAGCGCGTGCCGCCGACATCCATGAAGAAGCCGGGATCGGTCTCCTCGTAGATCAGCCGGTCGTTTTCAGGACCGTCGCCAAGCGCATGGAACAGCACTTTGGAAGGACGGTGGTTGGGGTCGAGGCGGGTGTAGAAAAAACCGTCATTGCCGGCATCCCACACACCGCCGCCGCCGGTGTCCGGGACCCTGTCCGCCAGATCGTTGCCGCCGGCCAGATCGCGGACGCGCAGCGTGTAGAATTCGGAACCCTTGTCGTCGAAGGCCCAGAGCAGCTTGCTGTGGTCGTCCGAATGATCGACGCCGCCCAGGCGGAAATAGGGCTTGCCCTCGGCCTCGGCATCGCCGTCGAGCAATATCTGCTTGTCGCCGCCGTCACGCGCCGTGCGGAAATAACGCGGCTGCTGGCCGCCAAGCTTGAAGGAGGAGCCGTAGGCGTAAGGTCCGTCCTTCATCGGCACGGAAGAATCGTCTTCCTTGATGCGTCCCTTCATTTCCGCGAAAAGCTGCTTCTGCAGTTGGACCGTATCGGCCATCAGCGCCGCCTGGTAAGCATTCTCGGCTTCGAGGTGGGCGCGGATTTGGCCGTCGAGCAGGGACGGATCCCTGAACATCTCTTGCCAATTGGCGGCCCTCAGCCAGCCATAATCGTCCGTCCGCGTTATGCCGTGATGCGTGTCGAAGATCGGCCGCTTCTCCGGCTGCGGCGGCGTGGCGGTCGGAAACACTGGGGTTCTGGTCATTGCGTCTCGCTGTGGAAGCTACTTGAATGGCGAATGAACACGCCGAGCAGCGCGGGTTCAAGGGCTATGATCTATTGTCGTGGTGGCTCGAGAGGACGGGCTGGAGGAGCGGATAACGAATATTTCTTCTCGGACTGCCGCGGTTCTCGCCGTCGCTGCGATGACCCTGCCAGTGCCGGTCAATCTCATGCAACTGCCTTCGCGGCTTGGCAAGTGGCCGATATGGCTGGGTCTACGGAAATACATTACCCCATTTCAATGACACAGCGCACCGCTCCGGCGACGGCTCGCGAGCAACAGTAACGCTTCGCAACCTATGATTTTACTGAATCCGCCGATCATCCAGGCTGTAATGCCGCCGGCAGGGTCAAGCATCGAACTCTATTTACCTGCTGCCGTTTGTGTAATGGCTGCTTGCCGCGGCGTCAGTCGATGCTGGTCTGACCAGAAAAAACGGCAAAGTTACGCTTTGCACGAAAGAGTGAAGCTGAATATGGAAGATTTGACTTGTATCGCTGAATAGACCGAAAGAAGCGAATTGACTTACTTGGCGGCCCGGCCCATTAAGATGCCGCGACGCGAATCGCGGAGGCTTTTTCCTGCACAAGTTCGCGCGATGCCCAACTATCGAAACGGGCGCAAACAGAAACAATTCTCGTTGGGGCCTGAACGCCATGGATATTACCGAAACACCTTCCAGAAACAGTGACGCGCTGATCGAGCTCACCGCCGACGTGGTGGCTGCCTATGTCAGCAACAATCCCGTACCGGTCGGCGAACTGCCGAACCTTATCGCCGATGTCCATGCCGCTCTCGGGCGTGTCGGCGGGGCCGCCGAGCAGCCGCCTGCCGACAAGCAGAAGCCGGCGGTAAATCCGAAGCGGTCGGTGCATGACGACTACATCATCTGTCTCGAAGACGGCAAGAAGTTCAAGTCGCTCAAGCGTCACTTGATGACCCACTATGATCTGACGCCCGAGCAGTATCGTGAAAAGTGGAACCTGGACCCGAGCTATCCGATGGTTGCGCCCAATTACGCGGCCGCCCGTTCGCAGCTCGCCAAGAAGATGGGTCTCGGCCGCAAGCGCAAGGGACGCTGACAAGCGGCTCTTCCGGTTTGATACTCAAACGGCGCCTACAGGCGCCGTTTTCGCATTGTGGGGAGACCAAGCTCAGGCCGCCAGTTCTTCATGCCGCCGGCAATTGCCGTCCGGTCAGGCGGTCTGCTTCAGCGCTGCCTCGGCGTCACGCTTGATGCGCTTGACCATCGAGCGAAGACCATTGGCGCGCTGCGGCGACAGGTGCTCGTCAAGTCCGAGTGCCTTCAATGTGGCCTCTGCGTCGGTCCTCTGGATTTCGCTGGCCGGCCGTCCCGAAAACAGCGCCAGCATGATGGCGACCAGGCCGCGCACGATATGCGCGTCGGAATCGCCCTTGAAGGTGATAACGGGGTCGACACCCCCGCCTTGCTCGGTGGTCAGCCAGACCTGGCTGACGCAGCCGGGCACCTTGTTGGCTTGTATGCGTTGCTCGTCGGGAAACGGCGGCAGCGCTTCACCCAGTTCAATCACATAGCGATAGCGGTCTTCCCACTCGTCGAGCAGGGAAAAGTCGTCGCGGATGGTCTGGATCGTCGTCGTCATTCCCCCGGATATAGTCATCCGGCGCTGCCACGTCACGGAAAAAGAGGAGAAACGCCGCAGGTGCCGAGAGCGAGAGCCTTGCGGTTTAGCGATGAATTCGGCCGAAACAGTCTCAGTTCTTCGCCGGCAAGTGCACTTTCGCCGGCAAATCGACTTTCGCCGGCAACACGATTTCCTCGGACACGCTGCCGGTGGTCGTCACCGTATCGGGTTCAGCGGCCTTGTCGTCCAGCATGGCGGCCGCGATCTTGGCGGTCTCCCTGGCCCGGGCGGTGATGGTGTGCATTGCCGATTTGCCGGTCTCGCACACGTCCGGCTTGCGCTCGCAGATGCCGGCGATATCGCCGACGGCTTCGCGCGCCGCAAACAGCGCCTGGAGCGGCCCGACGCTTTCGCGGCCCGCATCATCGGCGCCGACACCCAGCGGCAGCGCCAGAAGCACCAGCGAAAACCAGAAAGCAGCTCTTATCAGAAAGCCCATCTGTCTGTCCTTTATGACGTCATGCATCCGAACCGCACGACCCTTGTACCGCGATACTGACACAGACGCGCAAAGGACGGCTTGTCCCGAAAGCAACAGTTTTCCTTAAATTTTAGGTAGATTCGAAACGAAGCGTTTTGAAGTTCATTTGCCTCGAACGGCTCAGATTTTATTCAGCAAATGATAACCATCCAACCTATTGTTTTTCATTATCATTTTCTTAATCGGCGACAGTTTGATGCCATCGGTCGTAGGTTCAGGCGCGGGCGGTGTGGATAACGCTCCGTTTACTATGGCGGCAATTGCCCCGGTTTTTCCCCGCCGGTATCCCGATATTTGCAGCCTGCCGGGGGACCATCGGCCCAGCCTTATCCATTCCTTAAACGCTGGATGCGAGTTTCGGAATCGACAAAAGCCGCCTGCAAAGCAGGGCCGTTCACGACCGGGTGCGTTGAGTTGAGTGCGATCAAGGCCAGATACGCCGAGTTGCCGGGCGCGATAGCCGCCGGTTGCGAACGGATGGTTCATCCGTCCGTGCTCGGCCAGAGCGATCGTCGCCGCCACAGTCGGTTCATTGGCGCCATGCTGGCGGCTCCTTTCTTCAGCGCGGGTGCAGCGGTGACGCTGGTCACGTCGGGCATGGGCGCGGCCGTGACCGTGGCTGCCATCTTTGCGGCGTTCGGCCTTTGCTGGTTCGCCGCCCTGCTGGTGGCTGCATCGGGCAAGATGACCCTGGCCGGCCAACTCGCCTTGGTCGTCGGCAGCGTTGCCCTCGGTGCCCTTATCGCTGCCGCCGGCGGTGTGGCCTCGCCGGTTGCCTTGCTCGCGGTGGCGGTGCCGTTTGAAGCGTGGTGGATCGGCCAGTCGCGCCGTGCCGTGATCTGGGGCGCCATATCGGCCTTTGTCGCAGTCTTGCTGCAGCCTTTAGCCGGTTCCGTCTTGCCGCTCGACCAGACCGAAATCGCCGCATGGCACTGGCTGGTACCACTGGCCTGGGCACTCACGCTCATTCCGCGTATCGCTCCGCTTCGCGGCGCCGCCAGCGCACAGTTCGATCCGGCCGGCAGCCACCGGCTCGAAGACCTCATCGACACCGTCGTGCTGCGAATCGCGGCGCATGGCGAGGTTCTGGACGTCTCGGCTAAGGCACGCACTATGCTGCGGCTGCCACCGGAGCTGCTTTTCGGCACCGGACTTTTCGATCGCATCCATCTGTCCGACCGCGTCCCGTATCTCAGTGCGCTGGCCGATATGCGCGATGGCGCCCTGTCGCGCCGGCTCGACCTTCGCGTACGGCTGCCGCAGAGCAGTGGCGTGACGGCCGACAATTACCGGCCGTTCTCGCTCGAGATGATGCGCGCGCCGGGGCAGGAGACTGTCTTTACGCTTCTTCTGCGCGAGAACGACGAACTGGCCGGACTGCGCCAGGAGCTTGCCGCCGCCAATGAGGCGGCTGCCTCCGCCGAGGTGGCGAAAGGACGCTTCCTTGCCGTCGTCAGCCATGAGTTGCGCACCCCGCTCAATGCCATCATCGGCTTTTCCGACATGTTGCTGCACGAGATGTTCGGCAGCTTCAAGGATCCGCGCCAGAAGGAATATGTCGGGCTGGTCAGGGATTCGGGCCAGCACCTGCTCGCCGTCGTCACCTCGATACTCGACGTATCGCGGATCGAATCGGGCGCCTACTCGACCGAACCGGAACCGTTCCGCTTCCGCGAAGCGGTCGAGATGTGCCAATCGATGATGCGCCTGCAAGCCGAGGCAAAGGCCATCGATCTGCAGGCCCAGATCGCGCCGGACGCAGGCGAAATAAATGCCGACCGTCGCGCCGTGCAGCAGATCCTGATCAATCTCGTCTCTAACGCGATCAAGTTCACGCCCGAAGGCGGCAATGTCGTCATCGGCGCCAAGCGCATCGGCTCGCGGCTGCATTTCTGGGTCCGGGATACTGGCATCGGCATCGCCGAGGAAGATTTCGCCAATCTCGGCAAGCCGTTCATGCAGATCCAGAACGACTATACCCGCCGTTTCGAAGGCACAGGCCTCGGGCTCTCGCTGGTGAAGGGGCTGGTGGCGCTGCACGAGGGCACCATGTCGATCGAAAGCATGCCGGGCGAGGGCACTACGGTGACGATCAGCCTTCCCGTGAGCGGCCCGACGGGCCGCTCGGCGGAGAAGGCCGGCGTGGTGCCGATGTCCGCGGCCAAAGCCAGAGCGGACGGTGGCAAGGGGGAGAGCAATGGGTCGCTCCGCAAAACAGCCTAAGGCGGTCAAACGCCGCGGCAATGCCTTCGAGCACGGAGCTATGGCTCTGGGCAGCCTGATCTCGCGCAATCCTGTTGTGGTCGGCGGCTCCACCGCATTCCTGGTGACGCTGTTCTACGTCTCGGCGAACGCGCTTTGGTACCAGCCATTTCCGCATGCCGGCGCGTTTTTCGCCACCAGGAGTATCGAGCGCTTTCCCCGGGCGGACAGCGACGAGCCCGAAACCACCATCAATATCGTGCGTCCGGCCGCTGCGCCGATCAAGAGCGACCCGGTCGTCGAACAGGTCCAGGGCATTTTGAAGGATCTCGATTTCTATTCCGGCACCGTGGACGGGATTCCCGGACCGAATACGCGCAAGGCCATCCAGGCCTATCAGCAGAAGGTCGGATTGAATGCCTCCGGCGAGATCGACAGCGTCCTGCTGGATCAACTGGGTGCCACGCCGACGACCGCAGCCGTGGTTCCGCATCCCGTGCCGCGGCCGGTCGAAACGGTCGCTGTTCCAGCCGCCATTCCAGCGTCCGCACCGGCAAATGCGGTGGCGCCGGATCCCCGCATCGTCAAGATCCAGGCCGGACTGAAAGCGTTCGGCAATGACGACATTCAATTGGATGGCGTCGTCGGCGCGCGCACCAAGGCCGCGATCAAGGAATTCCAGGCACTGTTCGGCCTGCCCGAGACCGGCGAGCCCGACGAGATCGTCTATGTCAAGATGCGCGAGATCGGCCTGACCAACTGAGGGTCGAAACCCAGTCTCCCGGTCTATTTAAGCCATTGCTCCGGGTCACGCATTCCGTGGACTATCGCCACGGCTAACACGCCGTAGGGCATAGGCTCATAAATCACGATGTAGCGTCCCTCGACCAGAATGCGGGCGGTGGCGCTCAATTCCGGTCGAGCTGCGCCCATTTTGGCGTGCTCGCAAGCCAATTCCAGCCTGTCGAAAATGCGTCCGATCAGCTTGTCAGCCGCCTTCTGGTTATCGATGGCAATGTGGTGCCAAATATCTCGCAAATCCTGAGAAGCTCGGGGGGTGAGCCGGTATTCAGCCACGGGCTGCGCGTTCGGCTTTCAGAGCGCGTAAGAAAGCCGTGCGATCCACGTGCTGGCCCTCGCCGCTTGCCATCCCTTCGTCATACGCCCTTTTGAGACGTTCCAGTTCAAGAGTGCGGAATTCCTCGCGCTGCTCCCATAGACGTAGTGCTTCCCTGACAATTTCACTGTTGGAAGCATAGTCTCCGCTGTTCACAGCGTCTTGTAGACGGGCGGCCTGCTTGGGCGTAAGCGACACAGTAAGAGTGCGCATGGGTTGGGCTTTCATACCGGGACGCTATAGCATTTTTTCACAGGGACTAACAAGATTTGTTAGATCTTGGGTAGATCGTCGCATTCCGGGGACTCGCTATGATAGCCAACCGTTGCTCGCGAATAAGTGACAATCTCGACGCCACAAAACCGAAATCGTGCAGGGTCGCGCCATGCGGGTAACCACCGATCTGTGGGTGTCGGCGCTGTTGCGCCGGGTTTTCAGCGCCGGCGGCTTTGCCGCCGTGGTCAAGCGCGGTGCGACGGAAGCCGGCGCGGTTTTCGTGCTGGCGCGGGGCAGGCTGGGGGAGATAGCGCTGTTCGGGCCGGCGCCGCAGACGAGTTACGATTCAGCCAGGCCGGACGACCGTTTTTTCAGCCTGCTTGGCGAAGGCGACGATGCCGCCATCTTCGACGCGCGGCTGGAGCGCGAGAAGAGATTCGATTCGGATATCTGGGTGATTGAGATCGAGGCGGGCGCCATTCCCGTCGAGGAGCTTATCTCGGTCAAGGCGTCTTAACGGCAAGCCCTTCAGACGCGACGCGCCTTTGGGGTGGCGGCTATGTCGGCGCTGTTCGGCTTGCGCAGGTCGGCATTTGCGGCGACGCGCCCAGGCTTGCGAACAATTTTCGATACGGTGTCGGCCTTCCAGCCGCGGAGCCTGTCCAACGCCGCGTCGCGGTGCAGCAGGCGGTAGCGGTCGAGGAAGATGCGGATCGCCTGCGGGTGCGGAAACTCGGTCGGATAGATGGCCGCCGTGATCAGGAACGCCTTGTCTTCACTAAGGTCGAGCGCGCGCAAGGCGGCCAGCAGCGGTGTGTAATTGTGGCTCGCGGTGAGCGTCCGCGCCGTTGAAAAATCGACTTCGAGCGCATCGGCGAGCGCTGTCTGGAAGAATGCCGCATTGCCGGTCAGCGCGGTCTCGCGCAGCTTGACGTAGGTTTGTGGCGCGACGAACGGACCGATGGCGGTGCAGCTCTCGCGCATCATGGATCGCAACCGCCGCCGTACAGTTTCAGCGGCATCGGAAGCCTCTTGCCTGTTGACCTCGCCCGCAACCACTTCGGCGTTTTCAGACGCGGCTTTGGCGGTTGTTTCCGGCTGCTGCTGCGACCGCACCAGCGTCGGCCTTTCGAGCACTTTGATGAGATCCGCGATCGTTTGATTGAGATCCTTGCGGCGGGCAATGGCACGGGCATGCGGCAGGCCGTGACGTCCGATCAGCGCGATCAGGTCGACGTCGCTGAGGGCGCGCGAGCGGATGAGCAGCGGAGCGGCGATGTCGACCCGCTCCTGGCAAAGCCGCCGCACCAGCGCGGCAGGTGCATATTCGCATTCGGAAAGGGCTGCCGCGACGTAGCGGCGCGATTCGACCGAGACATTCTCGAAAAGCGGCAGCGTCAGGTCTTCGAGCTGCGCGATTTCCCGGCGCGAAGGGCGGGTGAGCGAGCAGAACGCCGATACCGCGGCGCGAAACAGCCTTTCGGCCTTTCCCGATTCAGCTCCTGCTGCGATTTGCCTGAAATCCGAAGCTGACACGAAGGATACGCCCGACACTCGACACGATCTGGACAGCGCTCTGCCGGGCTGTACCGGTTTCGCGTTTCCCAAGAACAAAGATCAATTTAGCGGCGATCCGTTAGCGCTCCGTTAACCTACTACCTTCTTAATCGACTATGGAGGCGTTGCGTTGTGCTCCGGGGCAACCGAGAGGAATACGCGAACCATGGGCATGGTACTGTCTTTCGTGCCGCGAACGGCGGCAACCAATCGAGCACAACAAGCCGCGCCGGCGGCAGTGATCATCTTTCCCGGGGTGCGCTACGAGCAGCGGCCGCTGACGGGCGAAACGCGGCCGGCCGGCCCCGACAAGCCGGGACCTTCGGGAACATTGCCGGTACCGCATCACTGAGCATCGGAACCGGCTTAAAAATCCTGCAGTTCGCAGGAACTCTGTTCGAGAAACCGCGAGACGATCGGCTTCCAGCTGTCGTCGGGCACGAACGAACGGATGACGAATACGCCTTCCTCTATCGGCGCCTCGACGAAGATCGCCCCTTGCAGTTCCTCGGGAAGATCCTTGCGGACCTCGATCATCTGGGCCGGCGTCAGCACAACGGTGTCGAGCACGCCTGCGGTCGCGCTGTGGTCGTTGAACGAGTAGATGTTGTGGCCGCCGCGGTCGTAGACCGATATCGACCAGAACGGCACCTTTCCCGGTGCCTTGACCCGCATCATCCCCTCGGCAAGATCGAAGCGGCATGCCGCCGCATAAAACAGCGGATCGACCGATTTCACCACCGGCGCGCCGCCGGCTTCCGCGTCGAGCCTGGTCATCTTGTAGAGATCCGAAGCCATGGCCAATCGCGACCAGGCGTCGCGTTCGGAAAACTCGGGGACGAGCAGCAGCACGATGATGTGCACGATGCCGGCGCCGAGCAGGCCGAGCAGCACGGCATGCAGCAGGCTACGCATTGCAGCCGACCTTCTGGATCTGCGGCAGCGTGACGTCCGAGAGACCGGTGCTGCTGGCGATCGGCGTGTCGTAGAACGTAAGCACCAAGTACATCTTGCCGGCGCCGCTGGTCAGCAGCCAGTTGCCGGGCGCAGGGCGGCTGCCGACGGAAATGACCACCGAATTGTCGGCCTGGCGCAGCACTTGATAGGACTGCAGCGCAGCCGGCCTCGGCTTGCCGGTCTCGACCACGCCAAGCGACTGGTCGGCGGCATAAAGCGTCCAGAACCGGGCGGTGGGAAAGCCGCCCGCAATCTTGTAGGCACATTGCCGCTTGAGCTGTTCGCCGCCGGAATCGCGCTCGGCTATGAAGGACAGTCCTTCCGCCTGTCCGAGCGCCAGCACGCCTTCGCGAGCCACGCGGGCCTTCGAATAGGGATCTGCCGTCGGCGTGCCGATATCGGGGAAGGCGGTCCATTGGCCGATCCTGATGGCGCCGACGCCATCCTGCAGCTTCAGTGCATACCAGACGCTGCCGCCACCGCCGACGACGGCGATGGCAAGCGAAAGCAGCGTCAGGAAGGCGTTCTTGAGCATGAGGAGCCGGGGAACCGAAGGCCGGGGACTGAAAGACTGTCGCTCGGGATATCGCGGTGCGGGGGCTTGTGGCAAGCGGCCCCGCGCAATTGGCCGTCACAGCGCCGACAGGGTCTCCGGCGCAGCGGGCGCGTCGAGCACGGGTGCCGCCTGGAACAGCTTCGTGAGTTCCTTCAGGGTCTGGGTGGTCCGGCTGGACAGCACCGGCGGACGCTCGGCGGCGGCATCGGCTGCTGCCTGTTCGGCGCTCTTCTTCTCCGCTTCCTCGGCCTTGGCAGCGATTTCGGCATCGACGAAGGGGTGATCGAGGCCGGGGATCGGTCTGAGGTCGATATTCTGGTGCGCATAGAGCATCAGGCGCTGCCACACCATGGCCGGCAGCGTGCCGCCGGTCATCTTGTTGGTCGCGGTGAAGTCGTCATTACCGAGCCAGACGGCGGCCGTGTAGTTGCCGGTAAAGCCGACAAACCAGGCATCGCGGTAGGACTGGGTCGTGCCGGTCTTGCCGGCGACGACGATGTTTGGAAGGGCTGCGCGCCGGGCAGTGCCGATCACCGGCACCGCCGCCAGCATGGTGTTCATGTATTTGAGCGCCTGCTCCGACAGCACCCGATGCGGCGGCGGCGCATCCTTGGCGAAGTCGTAGACCACCTCGCCGGTACGGGTGAAGAGTTGGCTGACGCCGTGCCGGGTTCCGGCAAGGCCGTTCTGGGCAAATACGCTGTAACCCGTCGCCTGGTCCATCACGGTCATGCCCGACGTGCCGAGCACCATGGTCTTGTGTGATTCCAGCGGCGACTCGACGCCCATCGCTTCGGCCATCGCCTTGATCGGCTTGATGCCGAGATAATCCTTGGCCAGCCGCACCGGCACCGTGTTGATCGATTTGGCCATCGCCGTGATCAGCGTGACGTTGCCGGCCGACCCGCCATTGTAATTGTGGGGCGACCAGCTGCCCCAGGAGATGGGTCCGCCGGAAACCACCGAATCCGGCGTGAAGCCATGCTCCATCGCCGTCGCATAGACATAGGGCTTGAACGAGGAGCCGGTCTGGCGAAGCGCTTTGGTGGCGCGGTTGAACTGGCTCGCGCCGTAGTCGCGGCCGCCGACGATCGCCCTGACCGCGCCATTGGTCTCGATGACGACGATGGCGCCCTCGGTGACGTTGTATTCCTTGCCGAACTGGCGGAGGTGGAACTCCATCGATTCTTCGGCCGCCTTCTGGATGTTGGCATCGAAGGTGGTGTGGGCGACAAGCGAGTGCGGGCCACCTTTGGCGGCGATCTTCTTGACCTCGTCGAAGGCCCAGTCGAGGTAATAGTCGGGGCTCTTCTGCTCGCCGCGGTCGACGATTTCGGCCGGGTGCAGCCTTGCCTGCAGCACCTGGCCTTCGGTCATGAAGCCGGAATCGACCAGATTGGACAGCACCACGTTGGCCCGCGCCCGGGCGGCGGGCAGGTTTATGTGCGGCGCATATTTGGTCGGCGCCTTGAACAGGCCGGCCAGCATCGCCGCCTCGGCAAGGTTCAGGTCCTTGACGCTCTTGCCGAAATAGAAATCGGCTGCCGCCTCGATGCCGAAGGTGCCGCCGCCCATATAGGCGCGGTCGAGGTAAAGCTGCAGGATTTCCTTCTTCGACAGATTGGCTTCGAGCCACAGCGACAGGAACGCTTCCTTGATCTTGCGCTCGAACGTCCGCTCATTGGTCAGGAACAGGTTCTTGGCCAGCTGCTGGGTGATGCTCGAGCCACCCTGGACGACGGAATTTGCCCGCACATTCTCGAATATGGCGCGCGACAGGCCGAGCACATCGATGCCGTAATGGTCGAAGAAACGGCGGTCTTCGGTCGCCAGCACCGCCTTGATGACATGGTCGGGCATCTCGTCGACCGGCACCGAATCGCGCTGGATGATGCCGCGCTGGCCGATCTCGTTGCCGTAGCGGTCGAGGAAGGTGACGGCGAAGTCGCCTTGCGTGCGCCAGTCGCCGGCGGTTATCTGGAAGGCCGGCAAGGCCAGCGCCAAAAGCACGACGATGCCGCCGGCACCGAGCGTAAAGCCTTCACTCAACAGTTCGATCAGGCCACGGCGCCAGCCGCCGACGCGGAAACGCCGCGAGAAGATGGTCGCCGCTTCCCAGAACTGGCGCGCCCTGAAGCCGATTTCGTAGACCGAGGAATCGATCCATGCATCCACCGCCAGCAGCCTTGCGGCGATCGGACCTCTTCTCTTGCGTGGTTCCAAAGGACTGGCCATTCCAGGATCCGGCTGCGGCGATGCCGCCAACTGAGAAACCGCATACCGGCAATTTCACGGCGGCGCGCCGCTATGACTATTCGTCCATTTTGGCGCTGCCTACAAGGACGATGAAGATAAGGGCGATGAAGATAAGCGGGAGGTTTGTCGAGGGGAAGACGGCTCCCGTGCGGCGTCAGCGCAGGATGCTGACTGTCCTGCGCGAGTAGGTGGTGTCGTTGATCTGGGCGAGCATGAAGGCCGCTACGTCGGCCCGCGCTAGTGTCGGCAGCAGCGATGCCGCCCGGATGCCATTGCCATGGCGGAATTCACCCGTTGCCGCCCCATTGCTCAGCTTGGGCGGCCGCACGATGGTCCAGCCGAGACTGGATTGAACGACCAGGCTTTCCTTCACCTCATGGTCCGCCACCTCATGGCGCAGCACCAATGGCGCGATGATGTTGCCCAACAGGGGGCCTAGTTGCCGCCGGCTGTCGCGAACTCCAAGGAATGAAAGATAGACGAGCCGTTCGGGGCCGGCCTGCTGCATCGCCGCGACGATGAAGCCGATGCCGGCAACGACGGCCGGATCGCGTTTCAGCGGGGCGCCCACCCCAAGACAGCTGAAAACCGCATCATACCTAACAACGGCGCGTTCGACTGCCTGCCGATCGGCGACGTTTCCGACGATCACCTTCAGATTTTCGTGGCTGATGGCAAGCTTGCCCGGCGTGCGGACGAAGGCGGTCACCGCATGGCCCTTCGCCAGCGCCGCCGAGACAAGCAGTCGACCCGTCGCACCGGAAGCGCCGAAGATCAGCAGTTTCATCGTCCGCTCCTGGAAACCGTTAGCCCCGCTTACGCCCGGCGACGAAGGCGACAGGCGCCCCGGTCGGGCCGGGCAGCAACCGGCTGTCGGCATAGCCGCTCTGATCGACCAGGTCCTGGGCTGCGCCTTTTTCAAAGACCGTGCCGCCCCACATTGTGGTGCGGAGGCGGGCGAGGGCGTCTCCCAGTGCATCCGGTCCAGGATTGACCATTGCCAGCAGCAGCCAGCCGCCGGGCCGCAACGCGGCGTGGCTGCGCTTGACGATGGCCCTGACATCCGGCTCGGGGATGAAGGCGCTTGGTACGAAAACAAGGTCGAACGCGTCCGTGTCCGCGATATCCTGGCCCAGCCCGGTGTGCAGTTCGATGCGATGTTCGAGCCCGGCTGCCCTGACGTTGGCAGCGGCCTGCGCGATGGCTTCAGGCAGGGGATCGACACCGACCGCCTTCAGGCCGGGCCATTGCCGCAGCATCGACACCGACAGGGCGCCGACGCCGACGCCGATATCCAGGAAGGCTGCGCCCGGTGCGGCGAGCCTCTCCGGCAAACCGGCCAGTTGTGGCGCGATCAGCCGCTTCAGCAACGCCGGGAAGCCAGATGAAACGTCGCCGAAGGCCTGGCGTAAACGGGCTTCCAGGGCCTCGACGCTTTCGGAGGAGCGCGACAGCAGCTTGCCACCTGAAAGCAGGTCGACCCGGATGCTGGCCAGCACCGGCGTAAGTTCGATGACGCCAGCACTTGCCACGACGTCGGAGGCGCCGAGTTCGGCAAGCACGGCCCCTGTGCGCCGGGCCACACTGCCCTCGAGTGGCGTGCCGGAAATACGCGCCTCCATCGCCAAACCGAGCGCCACCAACGCATTGGCCGACGTCGCGTGCCGCGCCACCATCGTTCGCAAACCTTCGATATCCATCGATCGTTTCCCTGAATTGGATCAGGCCTATTCTCGCGCGGACGTCAAATTCAGGCGATTTGCAATTTCCGGGCATGCTTGTGCAAAACTGCACAGGTGCGCGGCGAGGAATTGATCTAGACTAGGTTCGTGACAAAGACCGGCGAACCGGACTGGAACGATTTGCGCTACTTTCTCGCTGCCGCCCGCGCGGGAACGTTGTCGGGAGCAGCGCGCGTGCTCGGCGTGCGTCACACGACGATCAGCCGGCGCCTTGCTGCTCTTGAGGCGGCACTCGGGGTTTCGCTTGTCGTGCGAACGCGGCAAGGCATCGAGATCACGCCGCTTGGCCAGACATTGCTGCCGCTCGGTGATGACCTTGAACGTACCATGCAAGCACTGACGGCGCTTGTACGTTCGGGCAAGAATAGCGTTCGGCTGGCACTGCCGTCGGGCTTCAGCCCCCTTTTTGCCGAGCGTATGGCCGGGTTCCATAAGGCCCACCCAGATATCAACCTGGAACTGACGAGCGGCAGCAGGCCAGTGGACCTGCAGCACGGCGAGGCCGACCTTGCGGTCAGGATCGGCACCGTCGCCGCAGACGATTTGATCGCGCAGAAGCTTTGTGTTGCGGGCTGGTCGATCTATGCGTCCCAGCGCTATCTCGACCGTCACCCAATGCCCATCGACCCTCGCCAGTTGGCCGGACACGAGATCATTGGATTTCACGCAAGCCTTGCCGGCGTCCCCGGCGCCAAATGGGTTGAGGCGCACGGCGCCGGCGCGACAATTGTCCTTCGCGTTGCCGAAATGACGGAAATGTTGGCGGCGGCTCTGAGTGGCGCCGGTCTGGCGGTAATGCCCTGCATGTTGGCCGAAGCTGAACCGCGGATGGTGCGCCTTGCCCCCGACATTCTCGGCAGTCATCCGGTGTCGCTTGTCTATCGCCGTGAAATCGGGGCGGAGGCGCCGGTGCGCGCCGTCATCCGCTTCGTTTCTACCATCATCAAGGACCATGCCGAGGTGATCAGCGGCGAAACCCAGTAGGGGCATGGTGCAGCCGCTTGCGCGAGGTGCCGAGGATTGGCAGTCGTCACACGGGACGCTTGTCCCGCTCTTTGCGGGTCGCACCGTATCGTCCGGCGTTGGTCCTCTCGGAAGACTCGCTGGATACTCGATTTGCGGGAGCGCCAGAGAATCTTGCGATCCGCGATAATATTAACAGGTATTATTTCTGCCAGGTCTCTCACCACAGTTGGGTCATGCCAAATGCCTGAGAATTGAATTTCCGCTGTGAAACACCTATCTTACAGTGAAATTCACGTTTTCGACTTTAGCTGCAAGGAGATTTTACCGATGGCCCAAGGCAATCAGAACATCATGGGAAAATCTGAGGCTCGCTTCATGGAAAATCAAAAGAAGACGGCGGAGCGGAACAAAGCAACTGCCGAATATCTCTCGGAGGCGAAGGCCAGGACCATCAAGACGGCAAGGCTGAGGGAATTGCGACTGGCCAAGGAAGAGGCGGACCGCGCGGCGGCGGCTCTGAATCCGGTCGCGCCGAAGAAGAAGCGGGCGTCGCGGGCACTCAAGCAGGCCGTATCCGCATCGACGCAGGCGAAATCATGAGCCTGACATTTCACAATCCCAGCCGCAGCTAGGAAGCAAACGCATCCGCTTCGTCTGCCGCGGCGTCGCGCATCCCAGGAGCAGGGCTTATTGCCGAGATCATGAAGGTTCATAATCCGCATGAGACGCGCTGATTCGCGCTTTGCCGGGATGCCTTCATGCAACGCAGCTACGCAGCCGGGAGGTCGACGCGACGGGCGAAGGGAAAGACGATGACCGCGCCGGCCGTCGAATTGCAGAGGGCCATATTCGAGGCAGTGAACGGCGATCCCCACCTGTCGGCGGCACTGGGCGATGCAAGATTGTTCGACCATGCGCCGGAAAATGTTGCGTTCCCCCACATGACCTTCGGCCGCACCAGCGTCTACGATTGGGCAACGGGGATGGAGAACGACGCAGAACAGTTGCTGACGTTGCATGTCTGGTCGAAATCAGAGGCCAGCAAGGAAACCAATGACATCATGGACCTTGTTAGCACCCGCCTGCGCGATACGGCTCTCTCGCTCGGCGAACATCGCCGCGCCTACCTCAAGCTCGAATTCGCCGAAGCCCGCTACGACGAGGACCTTTCGGCCCATCACGGGCTGCTGCGCTTCCGCGCCGTGATCAAGGACGAGGGCTGACCACCGGGCACTTTTTGCAAATCGGGCAATTTTGTTCTTGCTTTGTGCCGGCAGCTATGCTACTAATTTCCCTATGGTGCTGATGACGCCAGCGACCCGCCGCAGAGGCGGGTTTTTTGTTTCAGGTTCGGTTCGCCTGAACTGCCATCGGTTGTCTTGGGCCGGATGCTTCGTCCTCCCAAATGGTCCTGCCCGCCAGATGATGCCGGTTGTCGGCGAAGGATTGGAGGGCTAGGTTAAACATTGGCGATTTCGCGGAGCCGGGCGGCGAAATGGCAATCCGGTAATCTCGCGCTTCAGGGGTGTGGCGGGCATGCATTCGA
Source organism: Mesorhizobium sp. M0408 (assembly GCF_040321495.1). NCBI lineage: Bacteria > Pseudomonadati > Pseudomonadota > Alphaproteobacteria > Hyphomicrobiales > Phyllobacteriaceae > Mesorhizobium > Mesorhizobium sp. M0408. Next base: position 148,956 of record NZ_JAMYRO010000011.1, read on the forward strand.
GCGTTCACCGTTCATATCACGTTCAGCACCGGCGCGTTAGAACGCTGACCATGAAGATCCTTCGCCCCCACTTCCGGACCGCGGCACTGGCGCTCGCAGCCGCCGGTCTGCTTGCGTCGCAAGCGATGGCGATCCCCGTTGTCGTGCCCGAGCAGCCGCAGCCGGTCGTCCTCGCCGCCTCCGACTGCTACGCGATCGGCCAGCAGGTGGCCGAGCAGAATGGCGGCACCTTGGCCAAGGCCTCGCAGTCGACACGCGGCGGCCAGCCGGTCTGCGTCATCGTCGTGCTCGTTCCGGGCAAGGACGGGCAGCGTCCTCGTCGCTCGGAGATCGTCGTTCCGCTGAACTGAACCGTGCCGTTTCCCAGTCTGCCGGAATCGGCCTATATCTGAACAGCTTCAACAGGCCTTCCGCATGCGCGTACTCGTCGTCGAAGATGACAAGGATCTCAACCGGCAGATCGGCGATGCGCTGGTCGATGCCGGCTATGTCGTCGACCGCGCTTTCGACGGCGAGGAAGGGCACTTTCTCGGCGACACCGAGCCCTATGATGCCGCGGTGCTCGATATCGGCCTGCCGCAGATGGACGGCATCAGCGTGGTCGAGCGCTGGCGGCGCGGCGGCCGCAAGATGCCGGTGCTGATCCTGACGGCACGCGACCGCTGGAGCGACAAGGTTGCCGGCATCGACGCCGGCGCCGACGACTACGTCACCAAACCCTTCCACATCGAGGAAATCCTGGCCAGGGTGCGGGCCTTGATCCGGCGTGCTGCCGGGCACGCTTCGTCCGAACTGACCTGCGGGCTGCTCCGCCTCGACACCAAGGCCTCCAAGGCCGACGTCGACGGCGTGCCGCTGAAGCTGACCTCGCACGAATTCCGCTTGCTTGCCTATTTGATGCACCACATGGGCGAGGTGGTGTCCCGGACCGAGCTGGTCGAGCATCTCTACGACCAGGATTTCGACCGCGATTCCAACACGATCGAGGTCTTTGTCGGACGGCTTCGCAAGAAGATGGGCATCGACATGATCGAAACTGTTCGCGGCATGGGCTACCGCATGCGTAAGCCGGAGGCGTAACGCGGAACCGCTGCCTACAAAACCCGCCGTCTCGAACACGCCGTCGCTGCGGTCATGGCCGCGTTCGGTGGCGTTTCGCGTCATCGCCTTTTCCACGGTCTGGGCGATCCTCACTCTGGTCGTCATCTTCACCTTGATCACCACGCTCTATCGCCAGGCCAGCGAGCGCGGTTTCGACAGCCTGCTTTCGGCGCATCTGTTCAACCTGATCGGCTCGGTCGGCGTTTCTGAAAGCGGCCAATTGACCGGCGCCCCCGACCTTGGTGATTTGAGGTTCTCGGAACCGAATTCCGGCTGGTACTGGTCGGTCGAGCCTGCCTCGGAAGGCGTGCACGGCGATCTCCATTCGTCGTCGATGACCAAGGCGATCCCGTCGCCAAGCGTTGCCGAGGTGCCCTTCAATGCCAGCTTCCAGCGCAGCTATTCAGCGGACGGCATCGAAGGCGAGCAGTTGGAGGTGTTCGAGAGCGAGTTCGTGCTCGATGCGAAAAACCGCGCCGCGCGCTTCCGCGTCATGGGCAACCAGACCGAGCTCGAGCAGGAAATCGCCACCTTCCAGCGGCGCCTTTTGACCTATCTGTCGCTGTTCGGCGTCGGCATGATCGCCATCAATGCGATTGCCATCCTGCTCGGCCTGCAGCCGCTGCGCCGGGTCAGGAATGCGCTTGCCATGGTGCGCGAAGGAACCGCGCAGCGCCTAGACGGCCGTTTCCCGGCCGAGATCGAGCCGCTCGCCAACGAGACCAATGCGCTGATCGAGAACAACAGGCGTATCGTCGAGCGGTCGCGCACGCAGGTCGGCAACCTGGCTCACTCGCTGAAGACGCCGCTTGCCGTGCTGCTCAACGAGGGACGGGCGCTGGGTGGCGCCAAGGGTCAGCTGATCGCCGAGCAGGCCGCTTCCATGCAAAAGCAAGTGGACCATTATCTGCAACGTGCCCGCGTCGCCGCGCAGCGCGACAGCGTCGTCTACCGTACGCCGGTGGCGCCGCTGGTCCAGCGCATGGTTCGGGTGCTGCAGAAGCTCAACCCGCAGACGGCGCTGTCGCTCTCACTGCCGGCCACCGACATCGTCTTTGCCGGCGAACGCGAGGACCTGGAGGAGCTGCTCGGCAATCTGTTCGACAATGCGATGAAATGGGCAAGGAGCGCGGTCGCCGTTTCGGTCAAGCCAATCTCCAGCAAGGGTGGCGCTGGCACGGAAGGCGCAGCCAACCTGTTCGAGATCAGCATCGAGGATGACGGCCCCGGCATTCCCGACGACAAGGCGCGCGAGGTGTTGCAGCGCGGCCGGCGTCTCGACGAGACAAAACCGGGCAGCGGGCTCGGACTTGCCATTGTCGCCGACCTTGTCAACGAGTATGGAGGCTCTCTGGCGCTGGAACGATCCGTCATGGGTGGATTGAAGGCGATGGTTCGATTGCGGAGCCTTCAGTAATGCTTTTCCAGATTGCTTTTCCAGGTGGCCGGCTGCGGCCAAATTTCCGACAAACATCGACATTATGGCCGCGCCAGCTGCTGACAGCGCGGCGGTCCAGCTCAAGAAAGCCGGTATTGGCATGAAGATTCGCGTCGCGCTCGTTTCCGCCCTGCTCGCCGTCTCCGGCTGCACAACGCTCGGCAAGGGCCCGGCCGTTACGGTGACGCCGGCCGCGACGCCCCCCAGCGGCGCCAAGGTGGCGACGACGATCATCTCCGCCATGGGCGGCGGCCTCGTCGGCGGCTCTATCGGCGCCGGCCTGAGCGAGACCGAGAAGCGCAGCGCGCTCGAGGCGGAATACAAGGCGCTTGAATACACGGCGAGCGGCCAGAAAGTGGCTTGGAAGAGCGACAGTTCGGCCCATCGCGGCGAAGTGGTCGCCGCCCAGCCCTATCGCGTCGGCTCGCAGGACTGCCGGCAATACACCCATACGGTGTTTACCGGCACCGCCGGCGCCACCGCGCGCGGAACCGCGTGCCGCAATGCCGACGGCAGCTGGACGCCGCTGACGTAGCTGGCCGGCCGTCGATCCGCCGATTCCGGTCCGGCACTAAAGCGCGTCGCGTTCGACCGGCCTCATGCGACGCGCTTTAGGTTCTTGTTTTGATGCATGGTCGTTATCGCAAAACCGCTGCACACTTTTGCGCGACATGCATTATCGATCGGAGCGGCCCCGCCAAAGCGTCGCAGCACGCTTGTGTTGGCAGGGCAAGGGTCTCGTTCTATTGGAAGAGCCATGCTGTTCTGGGTCATAGCCGCAATCCTGACGCTGGGCGCAAGCCTGGCGGTGCTGCTGCCGTTGGCCGGCGGATCGAAGAACGCGTCCGCTGCCGGCGATCACGACCTTGAAGTCTATCGCGACCAGCTGGCCGAGCTTGACCGCGATTTGGCGCGTGGCCTGATCCAGCCAATGGAGGCCGAAGAGGCACGCGCCGAAATCGCCCGCCGCATCCTTCGCCTGAGCAATGCCGGCCACGCCGACGACACGGCGACGCAGCCGTCGCGGTCGACAAGGCTGGTGGCGACGGCGGCCGTGCTGCTGGTTCCGCTGGTCAGCTGGGGCCTCTATGGCCAGCTCGGCTCACCCGACCTGCCGTCGCAGCCGCTCAGCGAACGCCTGGCCAAGAACCCCGCCGACAGCTCGGTCGACGAGCTGATAGCCCGCGCCGAGGCGCACCTGGCGGCCAACCCATCCGATGGCCGCGGCTGGGACGTGCTGGCGCCGGTCTATCTGCGCATGCAGCGATACGCCGATGCGGTGACCGCCTATCGCAACGCCATCCGCCTCGACGGCGACAGCGCCGCCCGCCAGGCGGGTCTTGGCGAGGCGATCGCCAATGCGGCCGGCGGCATTGTCTCCGCCGAAGCGCAGGCGGCTTTCGAGGCGGCGTTGAAGTTCGATCCGGCCAATCCGAAGGCCTCGTTCTATCTCGCCATGGGCATGGCACAGGAAGGCCGCATAGCTGAAGCCACGGCGGCCTGGCAAAAGATGCTTGCCGCCTTGCCGCAGGGCTCGCCGTGGCGCGGCGCCGCCGAGCAGGCGCTGGCCGAATCCGCCGCCCGCAGCGTCGCTTCGGAGGCGCCCGCGAAAGGGCCGACCGCCGAGGATATCGATGCTGCTTCCTCGATGTCGCCGCAGGACCGGCAAGCCATGATCAGCACCATGGTTGCCGGCCTCGACGAAAAGCTTCGGCAAAATCCGCGCGACGAGGAAGGGTGGATGCAGCTCGTTCGTTCCTATGCCGTGCTGGGCAAGACAGATCAGGCGCGTGACGCGCTCAATCGCGGTATCGCCGTCTTTGGCGCGGACAGCGACCAGGCCAGGAAATTCACCGCCTTTGCCGCCTCGCTTGGCGTGACGGCGACGGAGTAGGCGATGACGCGCAAGCAGAAACGACTGTCGGTGATCGCAGCGGGGCTGGGGTTTCTCGGTGTTGCCACGGGGCTGACCTTCTATGCGCTTGGCCAGAAGGCCTCCTATTTCTACATGCCGGCCGATCTGGCCACCGCCAGCCTTCAGCCGGGCCAGCGCATCAGGCTCGGCGGTCTCGTCGAAAAAGGCACGGTCGAGCGTAGCCAAGGCGCCACCGTCGCCTTTTCGGTGACCGACAACCAGAAGGACGTCAAGGTCACCTATACCGGCATTCTTCCCGACCTCTTCCGGGAAGGACAGGGCGTGATCACCGAAGGCTCGTTTGGCCCTGACGGAATCTTTGTCGCCGACAGCGTGCTGGCCAAGCATGACGAGACCTATATGCCCAAGGAAGTGGCCGACGGCCTCAAGGCCAAGGGCGTATGGCAGGAGAGCAAGAGTGACTAGCGGGTGCGGTGACAATGGTTGAAACCGGACATTTCGCCCTGATCCTGGCGTTTGCGCTGGCCCTGGTGCAGACGATGGTGCCGCTGTTCGGTGCGCGCACCGGCAACCACAAGATGATGGCCGTCGGCGCACCGGCCGCGCTGACCGGCTTTGCCTTGACGGCGCTGTCTTTCGTGGCTCTGGCAACCGCCTACGCCGGCTCCGACTTCTCGGTTGAGAGCGTCTGGGAGAACTCGCATTCGCTGCAGCCGCTGATCTACAAGATCACCGGAACCTGGGGCAATCACGAAGGTTCGATGCTGCTCTGGGTGCTGATCCTGACCTTCTTCGGCGCGCTCGTCGCCGTCTTCGGCGGCAATCTTCCGGCGACGCTCCGGGCCAATGTGCTTGCCGTGCAGGGAGCGATCGGCGCCACTTTCTTCCTGTTCATCCTGACGACGTCGAACCCGTTCGTCAGGCTCAATCCGGCGCCTATCGAGGGCCGCGATCTCAACCCGATCCTGCAGGACCTCGGCCTCGCCATCCATCCGCCGCTGCTTTATCTCGGCTATGTCGGTTTCTCGATCTGCTTTTCCTTCTCTGTCGCTGCCCTCATCGAGGGCCGCATTGACGCTTCGTGGGCGCGCTGGGTAAGGCCGTGGACATTGGTTGCCTGGATGTTCCTCACCGGCGGCATCGCCATGGGCTCCTACTGGGCCTATTACGAGCTCGGCTGGGGCGGCTTCTGGTTCTGGGATCCGGTCGAGAACGCATCCTTCATGCCGTGGCTGGCGGGCACGGCGCTGCTGCATTCGGCGATCGTCATGGAAAAGCGCTCGGCGCTGAAGATCTGGACGCTGCTTCTGGCGATCCTGACCTTCTCGCTGTCGCTGCTCGGCACCTTCCTGGTGCGTTCCGGCGTGCTGACCTCGGTGCACGCATTCGCCACCGATCCGACGCGTGGCGTGTTCATCCTCTGCATCCTGACGCTGTTCATCGGCGGCTCGCTGGCGCTGTTTGCCTTGCGCGCCTCCCGGCTGACGGCCGGCGGCCTGTTTCACCCGATCTCGCGCGAAGGCGCGCTGGTCCTGAACAATCTGTTCCTGACCACCGCCACCGCCACCGTGTTGGTCGGCACGCTCTACCCGCTCGTCGTCGAAGCCCTGTCTGCCGACAAGATTTCGGTCGGCGCGCCGTTCTTCAACCTGACATTCGGCCCGCTGATGGTGCCGCTCTTGGTCGTCGTGCCGTTCGGGCCGCTGCTCGCCTGGAAGCGCGGTGACATTTTCGCGGTCGCCCAGCGCCTGATGGCGGCTTTCGCGGCGGCGCTGCTCGCCGTGCTGGTGACGGCCCTGTTCATCGATGGCGCTTCGGTGTTGGCGGCACTCGGTGTCGGCCTTGCCTTCTGGCTGATCTGCGGCGCGCTCACCGATCTCGCCGTCAAATCCGGCTTCGGCACCGTCGCGCCCGCCACCATGCTCAGGCGCTTCGCCGGCCTGCCGCGCTCGGTCTTCGGCACAGCGCTTGCGCATCTCGGCCTCGGGCTGACAACGCTCGGCATTGTCGGCACGCTTTGCTTCGGCACCGAAAAAATCTTGGCGATGCATGCCGGCGAGACCGTCGAACTGTCCGGCCACAAGCTGCGCTTCGAGGGGCTCTACCCGGCCCAGGGGCCTAACTACAGTGAGGATCGCGGCCGCTTCGCCCTGCTTGGCGCCGACGGTAGCGTCGCAGGCGAGATCACCTCGGCCAAGCGCTCATATCCGGTGCGCCAGATGACCACAACCGAATCCGGCATCAGGACGATCGGCTTCAGCCAGCTCTATCTTTCGCTTGGCGACGAGGGCAGCGATGGCTCTGTGGTCGTTCGTCTGTGGTGGAAGCCGCTGGTGACGCTGATCTGGGGCGGCGGACTGGTGATGATGGCGGGCGCGGCGATGTCGCTGCTCGACCGCCGCCTGCGCGTCGGCGCACCGTCGCGCCGCAAGGCTGCGGCCGGCGTGCCATCGGCGAGCCCGCAATGAAAAGGGTCACGCTGGCCTCGCTGGTCCTGCTGCTGGCGCTGTTGTTCGCCGGCGCCGCGCAGGCGGTCAAGCCCGACGAGGTGCTCGCCGACCCGGCACTCGAGGCGAGGGCGCGCGCTTTGTCGGAAGGCCTGCGCTGCATGGTCTGCCAGAACCAGTCGATCGACGAGTCCGATGCCGACCTCGCCCGCGATCTGCGCATCCTTGTGCGCCAGCGCCTGGTCGCCGGCGATACCGACCGGCAGGTGATGGACTATGTCGTTTCGCGCTACGGCGAATTCGTGCTGCTGAAGCCACGCTTCAATCTGCGCAATGTTTTGCTCTGGGGGACGCCAGTTCTTCTGCTGCTCGTTGGCGGGACATTCATCCTGCTGGCCGCCCGCTCGCGTCGTTCGACGGTGACCGCTGCATTAACTGCCGAGGAACAGGCGGCGCTGGACAAGATGCTCCGCCGCGATTGATCGATACATTACGAAAGTTTCATGTACCGGAAATGGCGCCGTAATGTGCGGCTCTCTATTTCCTTTGTCGAGGATGCCAATCAAGGGGCGTCCCTTGAAAAGAGGATACGAGAACCATGAATGTTGCCCCCAATTCATATCTACGCACCCGCAAACGCCTTCTGGCCGCAGCCGCATCCCTGGCCATTGCCGGCGCGATCGGCTTTGGTGCTGTTGCCACCGGGACAGCCCCGGTGCTGGCCGACGCCGTGCGTGTCGAGGCACCGCAGGTCCCGAGCTTCGCCGATGTGGTCGAGCGCGTTTCGCCGGCGGTCGTCAGCGTGCGCGTCAAGGCCAAGATCCAGTCGACGGCCGATGACGGTTCCGGCCAGATGGACGACGAGGACGGCTTAGGCAATCTTCCCGACAACCCGCAGCTGCGCCGGTTCTTCCGCGAATTCCGCGGCTTTGGCGATCAAGGCGGCGATCAGGGCCCGAACGGAATGCGCCGTTTTGGACACCGTGACCGCAACAACGACCAGCCGCGGCCGGTGGCGCAAGGGTCCGGTTTCTTCATCTCCGATGACGGCTATCTCGTCACCAACAACCATGTCGTCGAGGAGGGCACCGCCTTCACCGTGGTGACCAATGACGGCAAGGAACTCGACGCCAAGCTGATCGGCACCGATCCGCGCACCGATCTTGCCGTGCTCAAGGTCGATGACGGCAACAAGTTCACCTATGTCGACTTCGCCGATGATTCCAAGGTTCGCGTCGGCGACTGGGTGGTGGCTGTCGGCAATCCGTTCGGCCTCGGCGGCACGGTTACCGCAGGCATCGTTTCGGCCCGCGGCCGCGATATCGGCGCCGGTCCCTATGACGACTTCATCCAGATCGACGCCTCGGTGAACCGCGGCAATTCGGGCGGCCCGACCTTTAACCTCAACGGCCAGGTTGTCGGCATCAACACCGCGATCTTCTCGCCCTCAGGCGGCAGCGTCGGCATTGCCTTCGACATTCCCGCTTCGACCGCCAAGCAGGTCGTGCAGGATCTGATGAAGAACGGCACCGTGCAGCGTGGCTGGCTCGGTGTCGAGATCCAGCCGGTCACCCCCGAAATCGCCGAGTCGCTTGGCCTTGGGTCCGGCAAGGGCGCGCTCGTTGCCAGCGCGCAGGACAACGGTCCCGGCAAGAAGGCCGGCATCACCGCCGGTGACGTGATCACCCAGGTGGACGGCAAGGACGTTGCTTCGCCGAAGGAACTCGCCCGCCTGATTGGCGCTTACCCGCCCGGCAAATCTGTCGATGTCACGGTGTGGCGCAACGGCAAGAGCGAGGCGGTTAAGGTCGATCTCGGCAAGCTGCCGTCGAGCGACAAGCAGGCCTCGGCCGACCAGCAGCCTGCCCCCGCGCCGAAGACCGACACGCTCGCCGATCTCGGCCTGACCGTCACCAAGTCTGACAATGGCAAGGGCCTTGTGGTGACCGATGTCGACCCCGACAGCGATGCCGCCGATCGCGGCATCCAGCCCGGCGACGTCATCACCTCCGTCAATTCGGCGGAAGTAAACGGCACCGGCGACGTCGACAAGGCGATGGCCGACGCGGTGAAGTCCGGCCGCAAAGCGGTGCTGATGCAGATCACCCGCGACGACAGCAACCGCTTCGTCGCACTGCCTGTCGCCAAGGGCTGAGCGCATGACCCCGAACACGTATTCCGTTTTCGGAAAGGCTCATGCGCCGATTCAAGGTGCTAGAGCGTCCTTTGCGCGTCCAAGAGGACGCGCGGCGCTCTAGTGGTCGACTTTTCCGGTGCGGCGGTTTTCAACACCCCCGAGCCGCCGCACGGGAAAGCACGGGGCCTGAATACGTTAGTCAGTCATCGTGTTCCGCCCCAGCGGCAGCGGGCTTCCCATCGCCCGCTGCCGCTCGAACATGCCGCTCAAGGCGTGAAGCGGTTTTAGGCTACGACATGCTAAAACAAAGACTTACCGCGTATCCCTGAATCACTTTGTTCGCGATACGCCATGGAGAAGGCCACGATGCATATGCCGGCCACTCAATCTTCCAGCGAAATCGCGTATAACGGTTCTATGAAGATTCTCGTCATAGAAGACGATCGCGAGGCAGCCGACTACCTGCAGAAGGCGTTCGCCGAGGCCGGCCATACCGCCCATGTCGCCGGCGACGGCGAAACCGGCTTCGCGCTCGCTGATTCCGGCGACTATGACGTCATGGTCGTTGATCGCATGATGCCGCGCCGCGACGGCCTGTCCGTCATTGCCGGGCTCAGGTCCAGAGGCAATACGACGCCCGTGCTGATCCTGTCGGCGCTCGGCGAAGTCGACGACCGGGTCACCGGTCTGCGCGCCGGCGGCGACGACTATCTGACCAAGCCCTACGCCTTTTCCGAGCTGCTCGCCCGCGTCGAGGTGCTGAACCGCCGCGCCAGCGCCAGGGAAGCCGACACCGTCTACCGGGTCGGCGATCTCGAACTCGATCGGCTGTCGCATTCGGTGCGGCGCGCCGGGCGCGAGATAACGCTTCAGCCCCGCGAGTTCCGCCTGCTCGAATATTTGATGCGCCATGCCGGCCAGGTGGTGACGCGCACCATGCTGCTCGAGAATGTCTGGGACTACCATTTCGATCCGCAGACCAACGTCATCGACGTTCATATCTCGCGGCTGCGGGGCAAGATCGAGAAGGGCTTCGACAAGCCGATCCTGCACACGGTTCGCGGCGCCGGCTATATGCTGAAAAGCGGCTAGAACCCCATGACTCTTTCCGTGCCGGCCATCATGAAGACGACGGCAGCGCGGCTTTCGGCGCTTTATCTTCTGCTTTTTGCGCTGTGCGCGGTGTTGCTGGTCTTGTACATGACCTCGCTCTCGGCGCGCATGCTGACCGGCCAGACCCAGGACACGATCAACGACGAGGTGCTCGGCCTCGCCCGCGCCTATCAGCGCGGCGGCTTGCCGCTGCTGGTCCGTGTCGTCGAGCAGCGCTCCCGCCAGCCCGGCGCCAATCTCTATCTGATCGCCGATGCCAACGGCCAGATCCTGACCGGCAACGTGCAGAGCCTGGAGCCGGGCGTGATCGAGGCCGAGGGCTGGACCATCGAACCGTTCTCCTACCGCCGCTTCGGTGAGGGCGAGCTCGAGCGGCAGCGCAACCCGGTCTCCGACCCGAACGAGCCCGCCCAGAGCGAAGTTCAGGCCGAAGGCGAGAAGGGCCACAACGCCATTGCCCTGGTGCTGCGCCTGCCCAACCAGATGATCATGCTGGTCGGCCGCGACCTCGGCGAGCCGGAGCGCTTCCGCGCCGTCATTCGCCGCGCCTTGATGCTGGCGCTCGGCATGATGGGCGTCGGCGGGCTGCTGATCTGGTTCTTCGTCGGGCGCGCGGCGCTGAAGCGCATCGACAGCGTGTCCGAGGCGAGCCGCCGTATCATGGGCGGCGATCTTTCCGGCCGGCTGCCGGTCACCGGCGCCGGCGACGAGTTCGACCGGCTGTCGGAAAACCTCAATTCCATGCTGGCCAGGATCGCCACGCTCAACGAGGGCCTGAAGCAGGTCTCCGACAACATCGCCCACGACCTGAAGACGCCGCTGACCAGGCTGCGCAATCGCGCCGAGGCGACGCTTTCCGGCAAGCACAACACCAGCGACTACCGGCAGGCGCTGGAAGGAACGATCGCCGAATCCGATCAGCTGATAAAGACCTTCAACGCCATCCTGATGATCTCGCGACTGGAAGCCGGCTATTCCTCGGAAAGCACCACCAGGGTTGATCTGGCCGCTGCCGTGCACGACGTCGTCGAACTCTACGAGCCGGTAGCGGAGGAGGCGGGCGTGACGCTCGAAACTTCGGTGCAAGGTTCCTTCGCCGTCAACGGCAATCGCGAGCTGATTGGCCAGGCGCTGTCCAACATCGTCGACAACGCGATCAAATATTCGACCGACTCGACCTCCAGGCCTACGGTTCGCGTGACGCTGGAGCGTGTCGGTAGCGAGATCAGACTCGCCGTCTCCGACAACGGCCAGGGCATTCCCGACGATGTCGACCGCGCCAGGGTGACCGAGCGTTTCGTGCGGCTGGAAAAGAGCCGCTCGCAGCCGGGTTCCGGCCTTGGCTTGAGCCTCGCCAAGGCGATCGTGACGTTCCACAATGGACGGCTTGAGCTTCTGCCCGGCAATCCCGGATTGTCCGTCGTCATGAGTTTTCCCGGGCGGGAGGATCGCTGATGGTGGCGAGGATGGCAGTGCGACGCCTCGAAACGGACTGGCTGTTGAAGCCGGCGATAAAGCTCGTTCCGCTGGATGCAAGCCGCGCCAGGCAGGGATTGTCGGAGATCGCCGACGCCGCGCGGCAAAAAGAACTGCCGCGACTGGCGAAATTCTTGGCAGGCAAGGGGGTCGTCCAGGATTTCCTCGCCGCCGTGTTCGACCTGTCGCCGTTCCTGCGCGATACCGCGCGCCGCCGGCCGCGGAGACTCGATGCGCTTTTCGACGAGACCATCGAGGCGCGGCTATCATCGATCGGCGCCGCGGTCGACAAGGCAGCACGCGTACAGGCCGTCTCCGAAAGCAGCCTGATGATGGAGCTGCGCCAATGCAAGGCGGAGGCGCATTTCCTGATCGCCTTGGCCGATCTCGCCGGCGAAGCCGAGACCTCGCTGACGGTGCGGCGACTGAGCGACCTTGCCGACGCCTGCACCCGTGCGGCTGTCGATTTCCTGCTCCGCGACGCGCATGAGCAAGGCAAGCTCCGATTGCCGGATGCCAAAAATCCGGCGCGACGCTCGGGCTGGATTCTGCTCGGCATGGGCAAGCTCGGCGCGCATGAGCTGAACTTTTCCTCCGACATCGACCTCGTCGTCTTCTTCGACCCCGATGCGCCAGCTGTCGTCGATCCGCTCGATGCAACCGAGCTGTTTTCGCGCCTGACCCGCCGGCTGGTCCGCATTCTCCAGGACCGCACCGAGCATGGTTATGTCTTCCGCACCGATCTCAGGCTTCGTCCCGACCCCGGCTCGACGCCGCTGGCGATCCCGGTCGAGGCGGCGCTGCGCTACTATGAGGCGCGCGGCCAGAACTGGGAGCGCGCCGCCATGATCAAGGCGCGCCCGGTGGCCGGCGATGTTGCCGCCGGCGCCGCGTTCCTGAAGGAGCTGCAGCCCTATATCTGGCGCAAATACATGGACTATGCGGCGATTGCCGACGTCCATTCGATCAAGCGCCAGATCCACGCCCACAAGGGCCATGGCGAGGTCGCGGTCAAGGGCCACAACGTGAAGCTCGGCCGCGGCGGCATCCGCGAGATCGAGTTCTTCGTCCAGACCCAGCAGCTCATCGCCGGCGGCCGCTTTCCCGAACTGCGCGGCCGCGAGACCGTGTCGATGCTCGGCGAGCTCTCCGCCCGCGGCTGGATCACCGCCGACGCGCGCGATGCGCTCACCAGGCAATACTGGTTCCTGCGCCGCGTCGAACATGCCATCCAGATGGTTGCCGACCAGCAGACGCATATCCTGCCGGAGGACGAAGAGGGGCTGGAGCGCGTCGCCCGCATGCTGGGCTTTGCCGATGCGGCAGGCTTTGCCGAAACGTTCCGCGCGGCGCTGCACCAGGTCGAGCGCCACTATGCAGCGCTGTTCGAAACCGCGCCGGAGCTTTCGGCCGGCATCGGCAATCTGGTCTTTACCGGCGACGTCGACGATCCCGATACCTTGCAGACCTTGCAGCGGCTCGGCTTCCAGCGGCCGAGCGACATCTGCCGGGTTATCCGCGGCTGGCACTTCGGCCGCTACCGCGTCACCAGGTCGGCGGAAGCGCGCGAGCGGCTGACCGAACTGACGCCGGCGCTGCTGCAAGCCTTCGGCCAGACGCGGCGGGCGGACGAGGCAGTGATCCGCTTCGACGAATTCCTTGCCGGCCTGCCTGCCGGCATCCAGCTGTTTTCGCTGCTGCAGTCGAATCCGGCTTTGCTGAAGCTGATGGCGACTATCATGGGCGCGGCACCGCGGCTCGCCGCCATCATCACGCGCCGGCCGCATGTCTTCGATGGGCTGCTCGATCCGGCGCTGCTGAGCGAACTGCCAAACCGCGCCTATCTGTCGGCGCGCCTTGCCGCCTTCCTCGAAGGCGACAGAGCCTATGAAGACGTGCTCGACCGGCTGCGCATCTTTGCTTCGGAGCAAAAATTCCTGATCGGCGTCAGGCTGCTTGCCGGGTCGATCGACCCGCCGCGCGCCGGCCGCGCTTTTTCCGATCTCGCCGACCTGACCATCGAGGCGGCATTGCAGGCGGTGATGGCGGAATTCGCTTTGCGTCATGGCTATATTGCCGGCGGCCGGGTCGCGCTGCTCGGCATGGGCAAGCTCGGCAGCCGCGAACTGACGGCGGGCTCCGACGTCGACCTCATCCTGCTCTACGATCACGACGCCGATGCGGAGGAGTCCGACGGCGACAAGCCGCTTGCCCCGTCGCATTACTACAGCCGGCTGACACAGCGGCTGATCGCCGCCGTTTCCGCGCCGACCGCCGAGGGCGTGCTCTACGAGCTCGACCTTCGCCTGCGGCCGTCCGGCAACAAGGGGCCGGTGGCCACCCATGTCGACGCCTTCAAGAAGTATCAGCGCCAGGACGCCTGGACATGGGAGCACATGGCGCTGGCGCGCGCCCGCGCGATCGGCGGCGATGCCGAGCTCTGCCGCGAGGTCGAGGGAGAGGTTGCCGCAGTGCTCGCTCTGCCGCGCGATCCAGCCAAGGTGATGGCCGAGGCATCCGAGATGCGCGCCATGGTCGACAAGGAGAAGCCGCCGCGCGATCCCTGGGACATCAAGCTGATCCCGGGCGGCCTCATCGATCTCGAATTCATTGCCCAGGTTGCGCTGATCACCGGAAAGATCGAGGCAGGCCGCAGGGCCACCGGCACGGCTGAGGTCCTGTCGCGCCTGGCGCCGGATTTCGCCAGCGCCCAGGTCAGGCAGGAACTGGTGGATGCCTATTCGCTCTATCTGGCGCTGACCCAGATGATACGGCTTTGCCTCACCGGCGCGTTCGAACGCGACGACGTTCCGCCAGGGCTTTCGGATCTGCTTCTGGCCGTCACCGACCTGCCGGATTTCGGGGTGCTTGAAGCGCATCTCGGGGAGACGTCGCAGAAGGTCAGAAAGGATTTCGACCTTCTGCTTCGTGCGAAAAAACCGTGACGGCAACCAGCCGTACGGGCGAGAGCATCGGGCCCAAAATTGCGACCTGCTTTGGGAGGTTCCGATGTTCAATCAAAGAGATAGAGCGGGGATTGAAGGTCCGCCGCTCTAGCATCGGGGGTGACGACGCAACAGGAGAAGACCATGAGAAAGACGACCAGACTTGCACTCGTTTTCGCAGCCCTGGCCGGCGCCGTCGGCACCGCTGCCTATGCAGACGAGCACTCCGGGGCCGGGCCGCGCGACGGCATGATGATGCGCCTCGGCAAGGTCATGAACGACAATGACGGCACCATCACCTTCGACCAGTTCTCCGACGCCATGAACGCGCGGCTGAAGAAGATGGTCGCTGACAATGGCGGCAAGCTGACCGTGGCACAGCTCGCCGACGCGCTGGAGAAAGCACGCTTCGAGCAGATGGCCAGGCGCATCATCGCCCGTTACGACACCAAGGGCGACGGCACGCTGACCGCCGATGACATCACAAGCCGCCAGAAGAAGGTCTTCGCCATGCTCGACCGTGACAATGACGGGAAAATCGAGAAGAACGAACTGCCGAAGGGTCCCGGCGGTCACCGCCAATGGGACGGCGAGGGCAATGATGGCACTGACGGCATGCAGTGAGAATTGATAACGCTCCGGCGGTGCGAGCCGCCGGAGACTTATTTTGTCATTCAGGCAGCGGCCCTGACCGCCTGCGCGGCTTTCTTGATCGGGATGCGTACCGAGACGATCGTGCCGACGCTTTCGGTCGAGCGGATCTTCAACGCGCCGCCCTGAAGCTCGGCCAGCGAGCGCGAGATGGCGAGGCCGAGGCCGGAGCCGGCATGGCTCTTGGAGAACTGGTTTTGCACCTGTTCGAATGGCCGCCCGAGCTTGCTCAGCGCCGCCTTCGGGATGCCGCAGCCATTGTCCTCGATCGTCAGGATCAGCGCGGCGGAAATGCTGCGGGCTCTGACCGAGATGTGGCCGCCTTGCCCGGTGAACTTCACCGCATTGGACAGAAGGTTGATGAGGATCTGCTTGATCGCCCTGCGGTCGGCGAACAGCGTCAGCGAATCGGCGATGCGGGTTTCGACGGTGATCGACTTTTCCGCCGCCTGCAGAGAAACGACGCGAACAGTCTCCCTGATGAGCGGGCAGAGATCGATTTCTTCCTGATCCAGGGCGAACTGGCCGGCCTCGATCTTCGACATGTCGAGGATGTCATTGATCACACCGAGAAGATATTTGCCGCTGCCGTTGATGTCGGTGGCATACTCTTCGTAGCGCGGCGAACCGAGCGGCCCGAACAGCCGCCGTTCCATCAGTTCCGAGAAGCCGATGATCGCGTTGAGCGGGGTCCGCAACTCGTGCGACATGTTGGCCAGGAATTCGGATTTGGCCCGGTTTGCCGCTTCGGCGCGCTCGGTTTCCTTCATGTATTTGCGATTGAGTTCGACGAGCTCACGAGCCCGTTCTTCTTCCGCGCGGCGGGCAAGGCTGAGGTCATGGATTGTCGCCATCAGCCGGCGCTCGCTGTCGACCAGCTTCTCCTGGTGCAGCTTGATCTGGGTGATGTCGGAGCCGACAGAGACGGTACCGCCGTCCCTTGTCCGCAACTCGTTCACCTGCAGCCAGCGGCCGTCGGCAAGCTGGCGCTCGAAGGTCACGCCTCCCTGCGGTCCGTTGGTGTTGGCAAGCCGCCGCTCCGAGGCGAAGGCCAGCATGCGTTCCTCCAGAACGGCGCGCGGAGCGCCCGGCATCACGTCGCGATCCAACAGGCCGTTGTCCTGCTGGTATTTGGAATTGCACATGATCAGGCGCTCGGACGAATCCCACAGCACGAAAGATTCGTTGATGTTTTCGATGGCCGTCCTCAGGCGCAGGTCCGCCGCTTCGGAGCGCAGCGCCAGATGCCGCTGCTCGGTGACGTCGACGGCGATGCCGATCAGCTGGATCTCCGGCGCTTCCGGGTCGATAACGTGTGCTCTTGCGCGCATCCAAACCCATTGCCCGTCGGCATGGCGCATCCGGAACACCTGGTCGATATGGTCGATCTCGCGTGCGACGATCCTGTTGGCGAGTTCGAACAAATCGCCGTCCTCGGGATGAATGATTTCATCGACTTCGCCGAACGACAGCATCGTGTCACAAGGCTCGTAGCCCAGCATGTCGTACATCGAGCGCGACCAGTACATCTTGCCGCGCACCATGTCCCAATCCCACAGGCCGCAGCGGCCGCGCACCAGCGCCATGTCGATGCGCTGGTGGGCTTCGAGATAGATGCGATCGGCGGCCTGGGCGCGCGCCGCCTGGCCGAAATAGGCGTAGAGGATGATGATCAGCACGCCGGCCGTCAGCACGAACAGCGTGACGTTGAGTGAGACCGTCTTGCGCCAGGCGTCAAAAACTGCCTCCTGCGGCACGAACGCTGCCGCGGCACCCCTTCGGCCATTCGCCAGGCTCACTGCCGCGTACCAGTCCTGTCCGCCGATGTTGACCTCCATTACCCCGGCGCGGTCGCCGAACATGAACAGCGGCTGCCCGCCCTGCACGACGCCATCGAGCGATCGCCCCTCCCAGTGCATCGACTGCGGCGATACGGCAATGATCTTGAAGGCGCTATCGGTGATCGCCAGTACGTGGCTTCGGCCCATCGCGCCCTGACGACCGGTGCTCTCCAGCAGGTCCTGGATCGCGCCGGGCGCGGAAACCATGGTCGCGTCGGCGATCGAACTGGCCAGTTGGCCGGCGGCCAGCGCAAGGATCGCCTTGGCGTCGCGCTCGATCTCGTCGCGCTCGTTCATCAGCGACAGAAAGCGCAGTACTGCGATGATCAACAGAAACATGATGATGAGGGCTGGGATCGATCGCCGCAACAGCGGCTCGGCTGCCAGCAGCCGTCGGTAGGCAGGTTCGGCGATGAGCCGCGTATTGCCCGCGAGACCGTCGCTTCGCGCCTCGCGACGGTCAAACGCCGTCCCACCGGGCGCGCCCCACGCGTCCGCCTTCGCCATAAATGGCACTCCCCGATTTTCTGTCCCGCTTGACGATCCGGCAACGCCGCACTTCCGAATCGTCACTAAAGAATCAAAGGTGATTCGCCTTGTCCAGAGGCGCGGCGAAAAAAGATTAAAAATCGACTAAAATAATGGGGTTTTCGGGTGGTCTTCCCTTTTTCCCACAAGGGGAGAACGGGAGGTCGCTTACGCCAGGGTGCGCTCGACGATGTCTCGCAAATCGGCCGACAGCTTCTCGGTATTGGCGATCGAAAGCAACGCCTCCCTTGCCTTGGCCTGCCGCACCGGTTCGAGCGAGCGCCACGACCTGAGCGCCGTCGCCAGCCTGGCGGCCACCTGCGGGTTGCGTTTTTCGACCTGCAGCACCGTTTCGACGAAAAGCCGGTAGCCTTGGCCGTCGGCGCGATGGAAGCCGGTCTGGTTGGCGCTGGAAAACGTACCGATGAGTGCCCGTACCCGGTTCGGGTTGGCCATCGAGAACGCCGGGTGGCTGGTCAAGGCGCGCACCGCGTCCACGGTTTGCGGGCCGGGCACGCTGGCCTGGGTCTGGAACCATTTGTCCATGACCAGCGGATCGGTTGCATATTTCGCCTCGAAATCGGCCAGTGCCTTGGTCGCCTCAGGTGAGCCATGGTGACGGTGCGCAAGAACGGTCAACGCCGCGGCACGATCCGTCATGTTGGTCGCCGATTGGAAGTGCCCGGCAGCGAGTCCCGCACCTCCCGGCAGCAAGGAGAGATAGTCCAGCAGGACATTGCGCAGCGCCCGCCGCCCGGCACTGGCCGCGTCCGGGCTGAACGGGCCATTGTCGGCGAGCCGATCGTAAAGTTTGGAGAATATCTCGCGGTTGGCCCCGGCGATCGCAACTGCCAGCGCCTCGCGCGCCGCGAAAATGGCGTCGGGGTCGATGTTCTTGCCGATGTCGCGTGCGATATCGGCCTCGCCGGGCAGCGCCAGGGCCAGTGCCCGATAGGCGGGTTCGAGTGCTTCGTCGCCGGCTGTCTTGCCGGCAAGCCCGGTCAGCCGGGCGCTGATCTCGGTTGGCCTGTGGTCCAGGATCTGGCGGAAACCGGCAATCAGCGCATCAGTCAAAAGCGTGTTGAACGACTGCCAGCGCGAGAAGGCGTCGCTGTCGTGGCCAGCCAGAAAAAACTGATCGTCGGGCCGCTGCTCGACCGAAAGCGTCACCGGCGCCGAAAAGCCGCGGTTGAGCGACATGGCCGGACGCTCGACAATCCCGGAAAACCTGACGACATGGCGGCGTTTGCGGATATGGATGACACCGTGCTCGACATTCGCCCCTTCGACGCCGCTATGGGCTATCGCCTCGCCACCGGCGCCAACCAGGCCGAAGGCAAGCGGAATGTGCATCAGCCGCTTGCGGCTTTCGGCCGGTGTTGGCGGCACCGACTGCTCGATTTCGAGCGTGAATTCCCGCGCCGCCGGATTATACGCCGAACTGACGGTCAGGTTCGGCGTACCGGCCTGATGATACCACAGCGAAAACTGCGACAGGTCGCGACCTGAGACGTCTTCGAACACTTTGATGAAGTCTTCGATCGTCGCCGCCTGGCCGTCGTGACGTTCGAAGTAGAGGTCCATGCCGGCGCGGAACGTCTCGGCGCCGAGGATGGTATGGATCATGCGTACGACTTCCGAGCCTTTTTCGTAGACCGTCGCCGTGTAGAAATTGTTGATCTCGCGGTAGCGGCGAGGCCGGACCGGATGCGCCAGCGGCCCTTGGTCCTCGGGAAACTGATGGGCGCGCAGCGTACGCACCTCGGCGATGCGCTTGACGGCGCGCGAGCGCTGATCGGCCGAGAATTCGTGGTCGCGGAAAACCGTCAGCCCTTCCTTCAGGCAAAGCTGGAACCAGTCGCGGCAAGTGATTCTGTTACCTGTCCAATTGTGGAAATACTCATGCGCGATGATGGCTTCGATATTGGCGAAATCGGCATCGGTCGCAGTTTCCTGGTCGGCAAGAACGTACTTGTCGTTGAAGATGTTGAGGCCCTTGTTCTCCATTGCGCCCATATTGAAGTCGGACACGGCGACGATGTTGAAGACATCGAGGTCGTATTCGCGGCCGAATGCCTCCTCGTCCCATTTCATTGACCGTTTCAAAGCGTCCATGGCGTAGCCGGCGAGCCTCTCCTTGCCCGGTTCGACATAGATTCCAAGCTCGACCTTGCGGCCAGACAGGGTGACAAAACTGTCCGAGATCTTGCCGAGGTCGCCCGCCACCAGGGCAAACAAATAGGACGGCTTGGGGAAGGGGTCGTGCCAGACCGCATAGTGCCAGCCGCCGGCAAGCTCGCCGCTGCCGGCCGGGTTGCCGTTGGACAAAAGCAGCGGCGCCTCACGGCGCTGAGCTTCGATGCGGACCGTATAGACCGACAGGATGTCGGGACGGTCGAGGAAATAAGTGATGCGGCGAAAGCCTTCGGCCTCGCATTGTGTGCAATAGACGTCGCTCGAGCGATAGAGGCCCATTAGCGCTTCGTTCTGCGCCGGCGCCAACACGGTTTCAATTCTCAGCTGGAAGCACCTTGTCGCAGGGGGGCTGATGATTGTCAGTTGATCGGGCGTGGCGAGAAAATCCGCAGGGCTCGGTTCCTGGCCGTCGATGGCGATGCTGCGGAGCGTCAGCCCGTCGCCATCCAGCACCAGTGGCACCGACGCCGCAATCCCGTCGCGGCGTTCGACCGTCAGCACGGCGGTCACATGCGTTGCTTCAGGCGAAAGGCGGAAAGTCAGGCTGGTTTCCGGAATGAGATAATCACTGGGGCGATAGTCTTCGAGCTTGAAGACCTGGCCGGTATCTGTGCGCATTCCTTGATTTTTCCTGTCGATCAGGGAGCGGCGGGCGGGTCCGCTGGTCCAAATAATTTGAAGTCTGCGCTCTTTACACGAAACGTTCCCTCGACAAAACTGCAGCGACGTCTATTTCAGGCGATCATTTCCCAAGCATCATCGCGAGGCTTCCATGACCGTCGTCACGCCGAAATTCGGAACGAGGGCCTCTGTGTCGCGTCGTGAGGATATGGCCTTCATCAAGGGCGCGCGGGAGGCGGGTACGATCGGGTCGACGCCTGCCGCGCTCAATGCGGTGACCGACGCGCTCTACCGCACCTACGGCATCAGGCATATCGACATGCCGGCAACGCCGGCGTGCATCTGGGCGGCGATCGAGGAAGCAAAAGGGGCGTGACAGCCAGACCGGATTTGCCAGTGCTTGCAGCTGGCGACCTTGCCGGCGAGCACAGCACGCTGACCGGGATCTTGCTCAAGATCGTATCGGTGGCGGTCTTCGTCGGCATGTCGTCCTGCATCAAGGCGGCAGGCACCGTGCCGGCGGGCCAGATCGTCTTCTTCCGCTCCTTCTTTGCCATTTTTCCGATCATCGCCTTCCTCGCCTTCCAGGGAAAACTCGGAACCGCCTTTTCGACAAAGCGCCCGCTCAACCACATTGCGCGCGGCGTCGTCGGTGTCTGTGCCATGGGGCTCGGCTTCTTCGCGCTGACGCGGCTGCCGCTGCCGGAGGCGATCACACTGAACTACGCGCAGCCGCTGCTGGTCGTGGTGTTCAGTTCGATCTTCCTCGGCGAAGCCATCCGCATCTATCGCTGGAGTGCGGTTGCCGTCGGCCTGGTCGGGGTGCTGATCATCTCGTGGCCGGAACTGACGCTGCTCAGTTCGGGCGCTGCCCTTGGCGATCAGGAGGTGCTTGGCGTCATCGCCGCCCTCATAGCCGCGGCGATCTCGGCCATCGCCATGCTCCTGGTTCGCAACCTCGTCCAGAGCGAGCGGACGGCGACCATCGTGCTGTGGTTTTCGGTAACCGCGAGCGTCATGGCGCTGCTTTCGCTGCCATTCGGCTGGCAGGCGCTGACGCCAGCACAGGCGGGGCTTCTGATTGCCGCGGGTTTTTGCGGCGGGCTTGGCCAGATCCTGATGACCTCGGCCTATCGCCATGCCGAGGCTTCCGTCGTAGCACCTTTCGAATACACTTCGATGATCCTCGGCGTCGTCGTCGGCTATCTGGTCTTTGGCGACGTCGCCACGATCAACATGCTGGTCGGCGGCATGATCGTGGTTGCGGCGGGGATTTTCATCATCTGGCGCGAGCGCCAGCTGGGTCTCGAACGCACCCGCACCCGCAAGGCCGTCGCGCCGGAAGGGTGATCAGCCCGCTGCGTCGGTCCGCTCTTTCGCCAGCCGCATCAGCACCGCCCGCGTCTGCTCGTCGGCGGGGAAAAAAGATTCGATCGCCAGCTCCGACAGCGTCACGTCGAGCGGCGTGCCGAACACGGTGATGGTGCTGATGAACGACAGCACCGCGTCGTCATGGGCAAGCTTGAGCGGATGGACAATCGCGTTCGGTTCGACCGGCGCCGGCCGGCTGCTTTTAAGGCCGGACGGATAGGCCCGAAGCTCGCGCTCGAGCTCGACCAGAACCGGATCGGCGGCAGCGTCGTTCTGCCGCTTCAGCCGCTCCAGAAGATGCGTCCGCCATTCCGCAAGGTTGACGATGCGCGGCGCGATGCCGCCGGGATGCAGGCTGAGGCGCAAAACGTTGACCGGCGGCTTCAGCAGGGAGGCGTCGGCGACATTGGCGAGGAACGGGCCGATGGCGGCGTTCGCCGACACCAGGTTCCAATGCCGGTCGACGGCAAGCGCCGGGAACGGCTCGTGCGCCTTGAGCACGGTCTCGACCGCCGCCATCGCCGGTGCCATCGAGGCATCGTCAAGTGGTCGTTCGCTGAAGCTCGGGGCAAAGCCGGCGGCCAGCAGCAGCTGGTTGCGCTGCCTGAGCGGGATCGAAAGCTGCTCCGCCAGATGCAGCACCATGTCACGCGAGGGTGCGGCGCGGCCGCTTTCAACGAAACTCAGATGCCGCTGCGAGACCTCGGCCTCCATAGCGAGGTCGAGCTGGCTCATGCGCCGGCGTGTACGCCATTCGCGAATGAGACTGCCGGCGGAAATCTGGGCTGCTGTCATGACGAGATGACTAGGCCGGCAGTGGGCGCATTTCAATTACCTGCTAGGTCATGATGCCGCCCTTCCTTCCTCGCAAGGGGAGGACGGAAGACGCGTTCTGCACCGTTACCCAAGTGCCCGCAACTTCGCCTTCACTTCGAGGAAATCCCGCCACGCCAGCTTCTTGTGCGCCGGCGTTCTCAACAAATAGGCCGGATGCAGGGTCGGCATCGCGGGAATGGCGACGCCAGACGGAGTCGTGTGGACGCGCCAGTTGCCGCGCAGCCGCAATAT
Source organism: Mesorhizobium sp. M0408 (assembly GCF_040321495.1). Taxonomy (NCBI): domain Bacteria; kingdom Pseudomonadati; phylum Pseudomonadota; class Alphaproteobacteria; order Hyphomicrobiales; family Phyllobacteriaceae; genus Mesorhizobium; species Mesorhizobium sp. M0408. Next base: position 171,765 of record NZ_JAMYRO010000011.1, read on the forward strand.
GCCTTCGGAGGTGTTGAGCAGGGTCTTTGCCGACGGGCCGCCGAGATTGACCAGCACCTTCGGATTGACCAGTTCGATCTGCCTCTCGATGAACGGCCGGCAGATCTCGGTCTCGTGCGGCGTCGGCGTGCGGTTGCCCGGCGGCCGCCAGGGAATCACGTTGGCGATGTAGGCAGATGTCCGGTCAAGACCGATCGCGGCCAGCATGCGGTCGAGCAGCCGGCCCGAGCGGCCGACGAACGGCAAGCCCTCTATGTCCTCGTCGCGGCCCGGTGCTTCGCCGACCAGCATCACCGCGGCAGTCGGATTGCCGTCGGCGAACACCAGGTTCTTGGCGGTGAATTTAAGATTGCAGCCGTCGAATGCCGCCATGTGCTGGCGAAGCTCGTCGAGGCTTGCCGCCGATCTCGCCAGTTGCCGCGCCAATGCCGCCTGCGCCTCGTCGGGCACCGTTGACATGGCCGCGGACGTTCGCACTGCCGGTGCCGTATTCGGTCTCTCGCCCATTTCGGCGCGCGACACGCTCGTCGAGCGATGAGGCGATGCATTTTCACCGGCCGGCAGAGCGGCCGCCGCAGGCACCCGCTCCGGCGGCCTGGCTTCTGCAAACCTGTTTACCGGCTGTTCTTCAAGTGCCTCGTCGACGCCGGCGCTGGCGTAGAAGGCCAGCAGCTCGGCGAGATCGGCTCGGCTAGTGTGGGGGGCGGCAGTCATGGTTTCACATTCGGCCGCGGAGCTTGAATTTGCAAGTTCAGCTCGACGGTATGCGCGGATCCTGCACCAGATAGAACGTCCAGCGCGGCGTGTAGTCGGTGATCAGGAAATAGAAGCTGGCGGTCTTCAGCGGGTCGATCTTGCCGTTCTTGAACAGCAGGCGGTCATACGGTTCGAAATTGCGGTCGAAATCGGCGTAGCTGCTCGACCAGATATTTTCGGGCGTTTTGTTGCGCTGGTCGAACGACAGGCCGTCGCCGAACACGCTCGGCTGGTCGAGGATCTCCTGGAGTTCGAACTGGAACTCGACCCAGGCTTGGCCGCTATTGTTGAGCACGTCGATGCGCATATACATCAGACCATTGGCGAAGTCTCCCGCCTTGCCGAACGGCTGGATCGGCCTTGTCGTGCGAATGGCCAGCGTTACCGGCGTCGCTGAATTCAGCTCTTCGGTGATGACCAGCGGATCCTCCTTCGTGCCGATGCCGGAAGCCCCGGTGATGCGGAAACCGCCGCGCTCGTCGGAAAAGGAATAGGCGCCGGTCGCCCAGACCAGTTGCTGCTCGGCACGGGCATCGAGGGCCGTCAGTGGCAGAAGCACCAAGAGCGCCGCACGGCAAAACCGGCCGGGCGTGAAAAAAAAGCGCGTCGATGAAAAGCCAGCCGGCCCGAATATGCGCATGGCGGGAAGTATGGCCGATAAGCAAGCCGTCGAACAATTAAAAACATCAGTGCGACATATCTGTGCAAACGGAATAGGATTGAAGATTGATGCTCGTCACCGCGAATCTGTGCGGCAGGACGCGACTTTTTGACGAAATCGGTATTGTCACGTCCGCGCCGGTTTCCCGTCGCTATTTGATGCGCTATGCAGCGCGTGAGCCAGCAAGATGCCGGGAATAGCGAGCCAGTGAGGGATCGATGAGCGATATCGAACGCGAAAGCATGGAATTCGACGTGGTCATCGTCGGCGCCGGCCCGGCCGGCCTCGCCGCCGCGATCCGTCTCAAGCAGGTCAATCCCGAGCTTTCCGTCGTCGTGCTGGAAAAGGGCGGCGAAGTCGGTGCGCACATCCTGTCCGGCGCCGTCGTCGATCCGATCGGCATCGACCGGCTGCTGCCCGGCTGGCGCGAAGAGGAGGGTCATCCCTTCAGGACACCGGTCACCGACGACCATTTCCTGGTTCTCGGCCCCGCCGGTTCGTTCCGTCTGCCCAATATCCTGATGCCGCCGCTGATGAACAATCACGGCAACTATATCGTCTCGCTCGGCAATGTCTGCCGCTGGCTGGCGACCAAGGCCGAGGCGCTGGGCGTCGAGATCTATCCGGGCTTTGCCGCGGTCGGCCTGCTCTACAACGAGGCCGGTGCGGTCACCGGCGTCGTCACCGGCGACATGGGCGTCGAGAAGGACGGCACGCACGGTCCGGGCTTTGCGCCGGGCATGGCGCTGATGGGCAAATATGTCTTGATCGGCGAGGGCGCGCGCGGCTCGCTGGCCAAGCAGCTGATCGCCAAACACCACCTTTCCGACGGTCGTGAGCCCGGAAAATACGGCATCGGCCTCAAGGAACTCTGGCAGATCAAACCGGAAAACCACCGGCCCGGCCTTGTCCAGCATTCCTTCGGCTGGCCGCTCGATATGAAGACCGGCGGCGGCTCCTTCCTCTACCATCTCGAGGACAACCAGGTGGCAGTCGGCTTCGTCGTTCACCTGAACTACAAGAACCCCTATCTGTCGCCCTTTGACGAGTTCCAGCGCTTCAAGACCCATCCGGCGATCCGCGGCACCTTCGAGGGTGCCAAGCGGCTGGGCTACGGTGCCCGCGCCATCACCGAAGGCGGCTGGCAGTCGGTGCCGAAACTGTCCTTCCCCGGCGGTGCGCTGATCGGCTGCGCGGCCGGCTTCGTCAACGTGCCGCGCATCAAGGGCTCGCACAATGCCGTGCTCTCCGGAATGCTGGCGGCCGAGCATGTCTGTGATGCGATAGCCGCCGGCCGCACCAATGACGAGCTGGCCTCCTACGAGGCCGCCTGGCGCGCCACCGATATCGGCAAGGACCTGAAGAAAGTGCGCAACGTCAAGCCGCTATGGTCGCGCTTCGGCACCATTGTCGGCGTCGGCCTTGGCGGCCTCGACATGTGGCTGAACACGCTGTTCGGCTTCTCGCCCTTCGGCACGATGAAGCACAGCAGGGCCGACTATGCCACGTTGGAACCGGCCGCCGCGCACCAGAAGATCGCCTATCCGAAGCCGGACGGGGTACTGACCTTCGACCGGCTGTCGTCGGTGTTCCTGTCCAACACCAACCACGAGGAGAACGAGCCGGTGCATCTGCTCGTCGCCGACATGGACCTGCAGAAGCGCTCTGAGCATGACGTCTATGCGGGACCCTCGACGCGTTACTGCCCGGCCAGCGTCTACGAATGGGTCGACAAGGATGGCAATGCCGCCGCCGATGCTGCGGCCAAGGATGTGCGCTTCGTCATCAACGCGCAGAACTGCGTGCACTGCAAGACTTGCGATATCAAGGACCCGAACCAGAACATAAATTGGGTGCCGCCACAGGGCGGCGAGGGCCCGGTCTACCAGAACATGTAAGTCACAAGATTTGCTCCGGACTAAACAAGATGAGGAGCAGCGCAACCGTAGGATTGTTGAATAAACCGCCTGCCTGTGTTTCCTTTCTGCGGCGACAGGGAGGAAGGAAAAATGCGCCTGGCAGTTCTGACGAGCGTTGTGGCGATCGGGGCATTGTGCGCCCCTGCAGCCTTGGCCGGCACTAAGGTGCTGGTCAAGACACGAACTTACAACATTGCCGGAACCACCGGCGCGGCCCTGATCGAGGCCATGGATCGCAGTGGGCCGAAGCACGGCTTCATGACCCACGCCATCGCGCAGACCGGCTACAGCGTCGATGATTGGACCTTCGACGCCCATCGGGAAAACGGCGTCTGCCGCCTGCGCCAGGCCAACGGGACGCTCAATCTCTTCTATACCTATCCCAAACTGGTCTCAGCCACGTCGCCTGCGCTGCAGAAGCGCTGGAAGCGGTTCTTCGCTGGCGTCCGCGCCCATGAAGAGACCCATGGCCGCATCGCCAGACAGATGATGCGGGCCACCGAAAAGTCGGTTCGAGGGCTGACAGTCGGTGATGACCCGCACTGTTTCGAGGCACGTCGCGAGGCAAAGCGCCGGATCAATGCCATCTATGCCGAATACGAGGCAAAGCAGATCGGCTTCGATGCGCACGAGCATCGCGACGGCGGCCCTGTCGAGCACCTCATCCGCGCTTTTGTGGGCCAGTAATAAGCCAGGTCGAGATTGGACTGCGGATTTTCAGCTTCGCGTCCCGCCAGGCAGCGCCGCAAGCGCGGTCGCCGTCTGGTGCTCGTCGAGCGGCTTTTGTTCATCCGACCGAAGCGAAAACTCCACCAGCACCGGCAGATGGTCTGAGCCGGTGTCCTCAAGGGTCGACGCCGAATGGATAACAATGGCGCCCTTGCTGAAAACCTGGTCGATCGGCAGTCCGGCGAAGCGCAGGAAATCCGGCAGCCTTCTGTAGAGCCAGGTCGGCCCGACCGACGGCATTACAGTCAGCTTGCCAAGCGATGCGACGCGCCGGACAGCGGCGCTCCATGGCGCTGCGTTGCAGTCGCCTGCCAGGATCGACGTCTCGCCAAGTGAGGCGATTTCGTCAGACAACCCTCCAATCTGCCGTGATTGGTTGTGCGGCCATGGCCAGGTGAGGTGGATGGCGGCGACATCGACGTCGGTTCCGCCGAAATCGACCGTGGCGATCGCCATCGCGCCGCGGCTGTCGCAGTGCGGCTCCGTGCCTATGGCAAACGGTCGTCTGGACAGCAGCGCAACGCCGAACACGCCATTGGGATATGGGCAGAGGATCCGGTGGGGATAGGCGCCTGATAGCAGCCCAAGCTTTGCCTTCCACATCTCGGACACCTCGTCGAGGGTGATCACATCAGGCTGGGTCCGGCCGATCAGCGACAGCACCTTCTCAGGCGTTGGATTGTTGAACCTGAGGTTCATCTGCAGCAGGCGGTAGACTGGCTCGTCACCGGGTTTGGCTTCGTAGGCGGCCTGCACCTGCCATAGCCGCGAAAGCGGCAAGGCATTCGGCGTGGTGGCAAAGGAGGCTATCGCAAACAGCAATGCGGCCGCGGCCTGCAGGCGAAACGAGGTGGCGAGCAGCGGCAGCGCGCAAAGCGCCATCAGCACCGAAAAATGGACGCGGAAATGAGCAAAGGAATCGAGGGCCGGATGCAGCGATCCGAAGAACCCGGCCACCAGCGCGGCCGAGAGTGCAAGCATTGCGACGAATGCCAGCGCAACCGTCATGTCCCGAACACGTGCCATCGCCTTGTCTATCGGCAGAAGTGCGGCTCAATCAAGATGACGAAATGTCCTGACCTGGACAGACACATGCGATTCGGCATTTACTGGAAGGCAGTTTCCGAAAAGCTCCTGAGTTTGCGCGAATGCAGTCGGTCCATCGGCATTTCAGCCAGCTTCTCCATCGCCCTGATGCCGATGGTCAGGTGCTGCGCTACTTGCCGCTTGTAGAACTCGGTCGCCATGCCCGGCAACTTCAATTCGCCATGCAGCGGCTTGTCGGATACGCAAAGCAGCGTGCCATAGGGCACCCGGAAGCGGAAGCCGTTGGCGGCGATCGTCGCCGATTCCATGTCGAGCGCGATCGCCCGTGACTGCGACAGCCGCTGGACCGGCCCGCGCTGGTCGCGCAGCTCCCAATTGCGGTTGTCGATAGTGGCGACGGTGCCAGTGCGCATGATGCGCTTGAGATCATATCCGGAAAGCCCGGTGACCTCGGCGACCGCTTCCTGCAGAGCCACCTGGATTTCGGCTAGCGGCGGGATCGGCACCCAGACCGGAAGATCGTCGTCGAGGACATGGTCTTCTCGTACATAGGCATGGGCCAGCACATAATCCCCGAGCGCCTGCGTGTTGCGAAGGCCGGCGCAATGGCCGAGCATCACCCAGGCATGCGGCCGGAGCACCGCAATATGGTCGGTGATCGTCTTGGCGTTGGAAGGCCCAACGCCGATATTGACCATGGTGATGCCGCCATGATTCGGCTTCTTCAGATGATAGGCCGGCATCTGCGGCAGGCGAGGGGGCGCAGCACCCTCACCGGGCGCGCCGTCCCCTGCTTTGGTCACGATGTTGCCCGGCTCGACGAACTCGACATATCCATCACCGCCATTGGCCATCAATTCGCGTGCACGGGCGACGAATTCGTCGATGTAGAACTGGTAGTTGGTGAACAGCACGAAGTTCTGGAAATGCTGGGGACTGGTCGCCGTATAATGCGACATCCGGTGCAGCGAATAGTCGATCCGCTGCGCGGTGAACGGCGCCAGCGGCCGTGCCTCGCCCAATGCCACTTCGAACGTGCCGTTGGCGATCTGGTCGTCGGTGCCGTCGAGATCCGGCACGTCGAACAGGTCACGGATCGGCCGTTTGATGCGCTCGGCAGCAGTGCCGTCGACATGCGTGCCTTCGAGGAAGGCGAAATGCAGCGGGATGGGAGTGGTCGATTCCGAAACCGTGACGGGAACGCCGTGATTGCGCATGATCAGCCGAAGCTGTTCGGTGAGGTAGCTTTCGAAAAGAGCAGGCTGGGTGACGGTGGTTGAGAAATGCCCCGGCGTCGGCATGTGGCCATAGGCCTGCCGCGAGTCGATTTGCGTGAAGGAACTCGTGGTGACGCCGATCTCCGGATAGAAGGCCCGGTAGCGCTTGTTGTTGTCACCGCCAGCGGCGAGCGCGGTAAATGAATCGCGCAGGAACTTGGTATTGCGGTCGTAAAGCACCTGCAAGGCGGCGACCGCCTTCTTGGCGTCGTTGAAGCTCTGCCGGCCAAACGGCTCCGGCGTGACCACCGATTCAATGGCTTGGGGATAGATTCGCTTTTCCATGACCCAATATAGAGAGTTGGACGCGCGGTTGGGAGGGGGTAAGGCGGCCTCAATACGCGCTGTCGGCGTTTTTCGGTCTGCTAACCGCGCTGAAGGCTAACCAGCAGCACAAAGCCGAGGCCTGACTTCCTCAACGCAGGCGCCTCGATCGTCGAGCCGGCATTGGTGCGCATCGTCGGCACCGCCAGTACCGGTACCGAAAGAACAGTCAGGATGAGCGCCGCGCGCGGCAGCAGCCGAAGCGTCTTGAGGGTGTTGGCGGCGAGGCGGTTCATTGGCGTTTTGCTTTTCTCTAAAGGTTCAGCTCTTTGTCGTTTCAGTGGCGAAGCTGGTTCGGGCAACCGAGCCGGCAGGAAATGGCGACGTCCCAGGCGCGGGCCGGGCGGCCGGCTTCGGCGACAAGGACGGCGAACAACATGCCGAACAGGCTCATCAGCAGGCAGACGATGGTGAAGCGGCGGGCAAGCATTGCGCGGTGTCTCCTTCAACACGCATGACAATGCCTTGCCCAGCGTGAACCGGCTCTGATCCCGGCGTTCATCTGGGGTTCAAAAATGGTTGATGATCTCTGAGAGGGTCCGCGTTGAGTGCAGCGACCCATGGCGACGCCATGGCTGCGAGACCGATAACATGAAAACGGGGCCGACTGGCCCCGCTCACCCCGGCAGGAAGGGCACGATCAGAGCTTGTGCCAGGTCTGGCTCTTGCAGATCAGCCCGCCGAGCACGCAGCCGCTCATCTTGAGCGAACTGCCGGAAAGCGAAGCCTTGCCCGAATAAGTCTTGTCGGTTTCCGGGTCGGTTATGGTGCCGGCATATTTGTTGTCGCCGGCAATCTTCAGTGAACCGATGTTCTTGCCGGCAAATTTGCCGGATTTGAGCGTAATCGAAAATGCCCCGCCGCCACCCGAAATGGCGGCAGTCGATCCGGCTTGCGTTTTCCAATTGCCTTCGATCGGATCGGCCCATGCCGCGCCGGTCATCATTATTGCGGCCGCGAGGGCCAGGCTCACTTGTCGAAACATGTCTTTCCTCCCTCAGGTAAGTCCAATCGGGCTCCGTCCCGGGTGTCTGCCCCTTACGCAAACGTAAGCTAGTCCAGCTCCCGGAAAAACAAAAGCGGTGCCGCGACGGAAGGGTTGCGGGTCTTTGCCCGCTCCCGATCGGCCGCGCCGGCGAAAAATGAAACGGGCCGCACACGTCTTTGTCTTCTGTGGTTAGCGGAGTCTTGATCCGCGCCTCGCAAGTTTTCTTCAAATCTTGTGCAAACCGGCGCGATTGCTGGCTTTGTATCCTTAACGAATTTTCGCGTTTACCTCTTGTTTTAGCTTTGTTTTCCTCAAATTAAGCACGCCATTTAACGACGGATTCAAGCCTCCGGAGCATTCTCGAAAGCATCGAAAGAGCGGCCGCCCCCGACGGTAATCAAGGACACCGAGGGACAGACGGAGACAGCTCTCGGGAGCCAGAACAGGGGATTTGAAATGGCACGTTTTGAAATGCTTGAAGCCGGCTTCGGCGCCATGGGGGCAACTGCCCAGGCCGATATTCTTTTCGAGTTGGGCATGATGTATGCGACTGGCCGCGATTGCGAGACCGATGTCGTCGCCGCCCACAAATGGTTCAACATCGCCGCGATCAAGGGTTCGGCCCGCGCCGCGGAACTGCGCTCCGAATTGTCTGCCGCCATGTCGAAGGTCGAGATCGCCAAGGCGCTGCGCGAAGCTCGCGAATGGATGACGATGCACTGAATTCGCCGGCATCGACTTCACAAGGGTACTGACCTCACAACAGGGACGCTTCGGGTCAAGGCCGCGCAGAGGGCCGGGCCCGAAAAATCAAGGCCGCGCAAGACGGCCGGGCCAACAAGATCAAGAACACGGCGGACGAGCCGCGCCATAAACCGTACAAACAGGGAAGGCGAGCGGATCCTGGTGGGGATACCTCGGGAGATCGATGAGAAAAGCTGCGACCGGCCGGAACAAGGCTGGCGCGGCTTTGTCTTTGGGACTGCGTGTGCAGGCCCAATCGAGCGCCGACGATGCGCCTAGACAGCTCCGGTGAAGGATGAAATTCTCCCGCCACTCTGGAAGAGGCGCGGCCGGGATGGTCGCGCGAGAATGGAGGAGTTGTGTCACCATGAAGAAATTCAGTATTTTGAGCGCCGCCATATTTGGTCTGATGATGACCGCGCCGGTCGCCTTCGCCGACGACATCACCTTTTCGGTGGTCGGACCGATGACCGGTCAGCTTGCCACCATCGGCGATCAGTTCAAGCAGGGCGCGCAAGCCGCCGCCGACGCGATCAACGCGGCGGGCGGCGTCGACGGCCGCCAGGTCAAGCTCGACATCGAGGATGACCAGTGCGATCCGAAGCAGGCGGTTTCGGTCGCCAACCGCATCATCGCCAACGGTGTCAAGTTCATCGATGGCCACGCCTGCTCAGGCTCCAGCATCCCGGCCTCCGCTGTCTACGCCGAAGCCGGTGCGCTGATGATGAGTCCGGCTTCCTCGAACCCGGTGTTGACCGACGCAGCGGCGAAAGCCGGCTGGCCGACGATCATGCGCCTCTATACGCGCGACGATGCGCAGGGCGCTTTCATCGGTCCCTGGATCGCCAAGAAATATGCCGGCAAGAACGTCGTCATCCTGCACGACAAGAGCGCCTATGGGCAGGGCGTGGCCGATGCCGTGAAGGCAACGATGAACCAGAACGGTCTCAATGAAATCCTCTACGAGGGCATCAACGCTGGCGAGAAGGACTATTCCGCTCTTGTTACCAAGCTCAAGGAGCTGAAAGCCGACGTCGTCTATTTCGGCGGCTATCACCCCGAAGCCGGCCTGATCCTGCGTCAGTCGGCGGAGCAGAACCTCAAATTCCAGTTGATCATGCCGGACTCGATCGCTTCGCCGGAATTCTGGCAGGTTGCCGGTCCGGCCGGCGAAGGCACCATGTTCGTCTTCCCGTCGGATCCGCAGGCGAAGCCCGAAGCCAAGGAAGCCATCGCCAAGATCAAGGCCGGCGGCTTCGTGCCGGAGGGCTTCACGCTGTTTTCCTATGCGGTGATCCAGGCCTTCGCCGAAGGCATCAAACGCGCCGGCAGCGACGATCCGGCAAAGGTCGCCGAAGCGTTGAAGAACGGCCAGCCGATCAGCACGGTTGTCGGGTCAGTCACCTTCGACGAGAAGGGCGACCTCAAAAACGCCAGCTACGACATCAACCAGTGGCATGACGGCAAATACGCGCCGATCCAGCCTTGATGGCCGCGGCGCCGCAAGACGCGCTGCTGTAATCGAATATGGCCGGGGTCAAACCCGGCCATATTGTTTTTGGCGACGCCTTTGTCACGCGTTCGAGATCACTTCGTGGATAGGGAAACAGCAGTCAACTGAGGTTCCTCGGCAAAGCGAACCAGCACTGTGCCGTCGGTTACCTGCGCGCCTTCGGCAGCAATCTCGGCGATAACCCCGTCATGGGGCGCGGCAATGGTGTGCTCCATCTTCATCGCCTCCAGGATCAGCAGCGGCTGGCCCTTGATCACGGACTCGCCTTTGGCTGCACGCACCAATTTGACCAGGCCGGGCATTGGAGCGCGCAGGCTGCCGGAAGCGGCGGCGGCTTCGTCGGCTCGGGCCAGCGGATCCGGCACGGCAAAACCGTAGCCGATGGCGCCATCGAAGACCGTGACGTGACCCGGCCAGCGGGCGAGGCGAGGCGCCGCGCGGAGATCCCGCGAATTGACGCTGTCATAGGGCGCATCCAGCGCCACCTCGAACCGCCCGTCCGGCCGCACCGACACGCGCGCGCCGATCTCCTGCTCGCCAAACTTCAGCAGGGTGCGCCGCGCTACAGCGTGGAAATGCGCATAGCCGGCCAGTGACGACCAGGGATCGTCCGAGGACGGCAAGTCGCGCGCACCGGACGCGGCAAGTGCCGCGGCGGCAATCGTCTCACCGCTCGGCGGCGGAACCGCCGTCAACGCCTGCTGGTGCCTGGCGATCAGGCCGGTATCGACATCGCCCGCCGCAAAATCCGCATCAGCGGCCAGCGCGGCAAGAAAGCCAGTGTTGACCGTCGAGCCGGCGATTTCGGTCTGCGACAGTGCCGTGCCAAGCGCGATGAGGGCCGTCCGTCTGTCCTTGCCATGAACGATCAGCTTGGCGATCATCGGATCGTAGAACGGCGAAATCGCATCGCCAGCGCGCACACCGGTTTCGACGCGCATGGTCGCACCCTCCGGTGCCGGCTGCGGAAATTTCAAATGGTGCAAGGTGCCGGTCGCCGGCAAAAACCCTCTTGCCGCGTCCTCGGCATAGATGCGCGCCTCGAAGGCGTGGCCGGAGAGCGCGATCTCGCTCTGCGTCTTCGGCAGTTTTTCGCCGGCGGCTACCCGCAACTGCCACTCGACCAGGTCGATGCCGGTAACCATTTCGGTGACGGGGTGCTCGACCTGCAGGCGGGTGTTCATTTCCATGAACCAGAAACGGTCGGCCTTCAAACCTTGCGAGGCATCGACGATGAACTCGATGGTACCGGCGCCGGAATAGTGGATTGCCTTGGCGGCTTTCACCGCCGCCTCCGTCATCGCCTTGCGCAGTGCCGGCGTCATGCCGGGGGCAGGGGCTTCCTCGATTACTTTCTGATGGCGGCGCTGCGCCGAGCAGTCGCGTTCGTGAAGATGCACGGCGTTGCCGAAATTGTCACCAAACACCTGCACTTCGATGTGGCGCGGCTTGTCGACATATTTTTCCACCAAGACGCGGTCGTCACCGAACGCGGCTTTCGCCTCGCGCCGCGCGCCCGACAGTGCTTCCGAAAAATCATCGGGATGCTCGACGCGCCGCATGCCTTTGCCGCCGCCGCCGGCGCGCGCCTTGATCAGTACGGGGTAGCCTATCTCGCGCGCCTTGGAGGCGAGCAACACGATCTCCTGCGCTTCGCCATGATAGCCCGGAACGACAGGCACGCCGGCCTTTTCCATCAGCCGCTTGGCCGCGTCCTTCAGTCCCATGGCACGGATCGAGGCCGCCGACGGCCCAATGAAGATCAGCCCCGCCGCGACCACCTGGTCGACGAAATCAGGGTTCTCCGAAAGAAAGCCGTAGCCCGGATGGATGGCCTCGGCACCTGTGGCCAAGGCCGCCGCGATGATCTTGTCGCCGCGCAGATAGCTTTCGTTGGCGGGAGAGGCGCCGATATGCACCGCTTCGTCGGCCATTTCGACATGCAGGGCGTGAGCGTCGGCGTCGGAATAGACGGCGACGCTGCGCACCCCCATCCTGCGTGCCGTGCGGATCACCCGGCAGGCGATCTCGCCACGGTTGGCGATCAGGATCTTGGCGAACATCGGGCCTCCACAGGCAGAGCTGCCGCCAACGGCGCGAATTCTCGTCACGCGAACTGCGGCAATGCCCTGCTTTGTAGTCTGGCGGTCAAAGGGTAGGCAAGCGAGGCCTGCCTACTTTGAGGCCGCGATTTCGCAAGCTCCCCCGGTCGTGACCCTGTAACGGTCGCGGGTAACCTGGCAGGATTTCATCGCCATATCCTCGGCAGCCTTTTGCGAGGGCGCATTCAAGCGCGAGCCGCACAGGATGTACAACGAACGCACCCGGGAATACGGAGTGGTCGCATAAGCTGAATGGCCGCTGGCCGCCACATAGGCCTTATATGCCTTGGTGCATGGCCGATCCGCGGTCGCCGGAAAATACGGGTAGAAGCGGACGTCGCCCTTGCTTCCAGCCAGCGATTCCGCCGCGCCGACATTGGGGCTCGAGATTAGAAGCAACCCGGTTATCAGCGAGAAGACTGCTTGTTTGACGCTTATAGATTTCATTTTTCCCACCCATTGAATACGTCGAAGGCCGACGAGTGTCGGTCTATTTGGAGGCAGCTATGGCGCAGGCCCCTGCAGTCGTGACCTTGTACTTGCTGCGCGCGGACTGGCAGGATTTCAACGCCAGCGCCTCCGCAGCCTTCTGGGATGTTGCATTCAGATAAGCACCGCAAATAGTGAATTCGGTTGCCCAGTTGAATGGCGTCATCGCATAGGCCGAGTGACCGCCAGCCGCCACATAGTCCTTGTAATTCTTGCCGCAGCCTCCGATTGTACCCGGTGCAAAATAGACCGGAAAGCGGCTGTCGCCCTTGCTTCCCGCCAGCGATTCGGCGGCGCCGACATTCGGTGCAGAGGCCACAAGCAGTGCAAGTACCGACATGGTTGCTCGCTTGATTGATAAAGATTTCATTGCCAAACCCATTTGAACCCCAAACACTGAAATATATTCGCCTACTTGGAGGCAGCGATTTCGCAGCCGCCGCCTGTTGTAACTCTGTAACTGTTGCGGGCGGCCTGACAGGATTTCAACGCCAATTCTTCGGCAGCTTGCTGTGACGGTGCATTCAAGCGCGAGCCGCAGATGATGTACAGAACACGCACCCGGGAATACGGAGTGGTTGCATAGGCTGAATGGCCGCCGGCCGCTACATAGGCCTTGTAGGCCCTGGTACACGGATCCTTCGGGCTCTGCGGCAAATAGGGATAGAAACGGGTCTCGCCCTTGCTTCCCGCCAGCGACTCCGCTGCGCCGATGCCAGGGGTCACTAATATAAGCAATCCTGCAAGTAAATGCACAGTTGTTCTCTGAAAAACCCGCCGCCTCATCTTCGCCCAATCCCCATTGGTATTTGCGATGATCAATAGCCGTGATTCTTTCGTCTGGCCAGATCGAGAAGCAAAAAATAGTCTGGAGATGTGGTGGGTTGTCTCCCGCGCAGGGTCACACCCTGCCGAGTGAAGTAACGACCCGCTGATACAATTCGGCCGTCGGCTCGTCGAAGCAGCAGAAAATGACGGTTTCCGGAACGATGTTCTGGCCGATGAAGGCGCTCACGGTCCCGACAGCAATTTGCGTCGCCTGATCCTTCGGATAGCGGTAGGCCCCGGTCGAGATCGCTGGAAACGCCACCGTCCGGCAGTCCTTTGCGGCGGCGATTTCGAGCGACCGGCGATAGCAGGAGGCGAGCAGTTCGGCTTCTCCGTTGCTGCCACCTTGCCAGACCGGCCCGACCGTATGGATGATGTAGCGCGCGGGCAGCTTGTAGCCCTTGGTGATGTTTGCGTCGCCGACCTTGCAGCCATTCAATGTCCGGCATTCTGCCAGAAGCTCGCGGCCGGCCGCGCGGTGAATGGCGCCGTCCACGCCACCGCCGCCGAGAAGCGAGGTGTTGGCGGCGTTGACGATGGCATCGACCGCCAGCTTCGTGATGTCGCCGGTTTGAATGCGAATCCTCTGGCCGGTTTCGCTCATCTCACATCCTGAACACGCCGAAGCGTGTCTCCTCGATCTCGGCGTTGAGCGCGGCCGAAAGGCTGAGCGCCAGCACCTCGCGGGTCTTGGCCGGGTCGATGATGCCGTCGTCCCAGAGCCTTGCCGACGAATAGAGCGGGTGTCCCTCGTGCTCGTACTTCATCAGAATCGGCTTCTTGAATTTCGCTTCCTCCTCAGCGCTCCATTCCCCGCCCTTGCGCTCGATGCCTTCGCGCTTGACCACGGCCAGCACCGTTGCCGCCTGCTCGCCGCCCATCACCGAAATGCGGGCATTCGGCCACATCCACAGGAAGCGTGGCGAATAGGCGCGTCCGCACATGCCGTAATTGCCGGCACCGAACGAGCCGCCGATGATCACGGTCACCTTCGGCACCTTGGCCGTTGCGACCGCCATGACCAGCTTGGCGCCGTCCTTGGCGATGCCGCCGGCCTCGTATTTTCGCCCGACCATGAAGCCGGTGATGTTCTGCAGGAAAATCAGCGGGATCTTGCGCTGGCAGCACAGCTCGATGAAGTGCGCGCCCTTCAGCGCGCTTTCCGAAAACAGCACGCCATTGTTGGCGACGATGCCGACCGGCATGCCGCTGAGATGGGCGAAACCGGTGACCAGCGTGGTGCCATAATTCTGCTTGAACTCATCGAACTCGGAACCGTCGACGGTGCGGGCGATTACCTCGCGCACGTCGTAGGGCTGGCGCAGATCCGTCGGCACGATGCCGTAGAGTTCATGTGGATCGTGAAGCGGCGGAATCGATTTCTGTAAGGCAAGGCTTACAGTCTTGTTCCGATTCAGGTTTTTGACGATACGCCGGCATATGGCCAGCGCATGCTCGTCGTCGAGCGCATAGTGGTCGGCAACGCCGGAAAGCCTTGTGTGCACGTCGGCGCCACCGAGGTCCTCGGCGGTGACGTCCTCGCCGGTGGCCGCCTTCACCAGCGGCGGCCCGCCGAGAAAGATGGTCGCCTGGTTGCGCACCATGATTGTCTCGTCCGACATCGCAGGCACATAGGCGCCGCCGGCCGTGCACGAACCCATGACGCAGGCGATCTGCGGAATGCCGGCGGCCGACATGTTGGCCTGGTTGTAGAAGATGCGGCCGAAATGATCGCGGTCGGGAAACACCTCGTCCTGGTTGGGCAGATTGGCGCCGCCGCTGTCGACCAGATAGACGCAAGGCAGATTGTTCTGCAATGCGATCTCCTGTGCACGCAGATGCTTCTTCACCGTCAGTGGATAATAGGTGCCGCCCTTCACCGTGGCGTCATTGACGACGACCATCACTTCGGTGCCTTCGACGCGGCCGATGCCGGCGATGAGGCCGGCCGAAGGGATGTCCTCGCCATACATCGACCATGCCGCGAACTGGCCGATTTCGAGGAAGGGCGAGCCTGTATCGAGCAATTGGGCTAGGCGTTGCCGCGGCAGGAGCTTGCCGCGGGAGACGTGCCGCTCACGCGCCTCTTCCGAGCCACCGCGCTCGATGGCGGCGGCTTTTTCAGCAATATCGGCGACCAGCGCCCGCATGCGCTCGGCATTGGCGCGGAAGGCATCGGAGGCGGACGACATCTGAGAGGTGAGGGGGGCCATGGCGCTACCGGATCAGCTCGATCTTGCAGCCGACATCGAGGTCGCCCCAATCGCGATCAGCGGTGACGGCAATGGCATTCTCGCGAATTGCCAGCGCCAGGCAAGCCCGATCGCCCAGCGACAAGCGGCGATGCCGCGTCAATTGGCGAAGCTGCCCGGCGGCGATGCCCATCGCGTCGTCGAAAACGGCGATCGGCATGCCGAGACTGGCGAGGTCGTCCGCGGCCTGTTCCATGCTGCGTCCCTTGTCGATCAGCTTGGCGATGATTTCGGCCGCATTGACCGAACTGCATTGTGCATCCGGCGCGAACCCCAAAGCATTATCGGTGCCTTGCTCGTTGAGCAGGATTGCGAGCGCCGCCGAACTGTCCATGACGTAGGGCTTCATTTCGCCCGCTTTCCTGTCGTCCCTTCGGCGTGAAGCCGGTCCAGACGCTTGTCGCTTCGACGCTGCTCTTCCCGCCGCTCCTTCAGAAATTCGTCGACGACGCTTTCACCGGGCTGTTTCAGCGCCGACAATTCGGCCTGGACGCGTCGCAGATTCTGCAGCCACGATCTTACCCGCAGCTCGCCGTTTTCGACATGAAGGATCATGTCCTCGCCAGGCTTCACGCCCATCTCCTCGCGCATCGCGGCAGGGATGACGAAGCGCCCGCCCTCGCCAAGCTTGACACGCTCGCGTTTCGCCGGAGCGCGAAGCTGTGGTTGGCGAGCGCCGGCATCGAACCGTGCTTGCGGATCTTCGTCAAATCCGGACTTTCCCGTTTTGCCAGCCATGGTCCGTCTCGCCTGTGTTATGGCACATATTCCGAAGTGTGCCACATCGTGCGGCTTCTGGCAAAATCTCAAAAAGACGCCATCAGGCGCCCTCCGCCATGATTTCCCGCCCGATCAGCCAGCGACGGATTTCGCTAGTGCCGGCGCCGATCTCATAAAGCTTGGCGTCGCGCAAAAGCCGCCCGGTCGGGTAATCGTTGATGTAGCCGTTGCCGCCCAAAAGCTGGATGGCGTCGAGCGCCATCAGCGTTGCCTTTTCGGCGGCGAAGAGAATACAGCCGGCAGCATCCTTGCGGGCCGTCTCACCGCGATCGCAAGCGGCGGCCACGGCATAGACGTAGGCGCGCGCCGCGTTCATCGTCGCATACATGTCGGCGAGTTTGCCTTGCACCAGCTGGAATTCGCCGATCGGCTGACCGAATTGCCTGCGTTCATGCACGTAAGGTATCGCCACGTCGAGGCACGCTGCCATCAGCCCGACCGGGCCGCCGGCCAGCACGGCGCGTTCGTAGTCGAGGCCCGACATCAGCACCTCGACGCCGCGCCCTTCCTCGTGCAGCACATTGTCGAACGGCACTTCGACATTCTCGAACACCAGCTCGCCGGTGTTCGAGCCGCGCATGCCGAGCTTGTCGAGCTTTTGCGCCACGGAAAAACCGGCAAAAGCCTTTTCGACGATGAAAGCGGTGATGCCGCGCGAATTGAGTTCCGGATCGGTCTTGGCGTAGACGACCAGCGTCTCGGCGTCCGGCCCGTTGGTGATCCACATTTTGGTGCCGTTCAGCACATAGCGATCGTTGCGCTTTTCGGCGCGCAGGCGCAGCGACACCACATCGGAGCCGGCACCCGATTCCGACATCGCCAGTGCGCCGACCTTCTCGCCGCTGCAGAGCGAAGGCAGATATTTTTCCTTCTGCGCCTGCGTTGCCCAGCGGTTGATCTGGTTGACGCAGAGGTTGGAATGGGCGCCGTAGGAGAGGCCGACCGAGGCCGAGGCGCGCGAAATCTCCTCCATCGCCACGACATGGGCGAGGTAGCCCATGCCGCTGCCGCCGAAATCGGGATCGGCGGTGATGCCGAGCAGGCCGAGCCCGCCGAGCTCCGCCCACAGATGTGCCGGGAATTCGTTCGAGCGGTCGATCTCGGCGGCGATCGGTGCTATCTTTTCCTGCGCGAAGCGCCGCACCAGGTCGCGCAGCGCCTCGATGTCTTCGTCAAGCCCGAAGTTGAGCGTCTGCGTGTACATGCCGTTCCTCCCGGCGCACGATCCCGAAAATCGGGATCATGCGCGAAATCAAGTTGCTAGAGCGTCCTTTGCGCGCCCGATTAGAGGCGCGGCGTCGTAGCTCGTTGACGCGCCATCGCTCTTTGCTCCAACAAGGCGCATTGTCATTGCTAGATATGTAGCGGTGACTTCGGCGATCGACAGTCGTTCGCCCGGCCGGAACCAGACGATGACGCCGGTCATCATCTGGATCAGCGCCATGGCGGTGAGCCCGGTGTCTTCGATGCTGAATAACCCCGCTTCGACGCCGTCGCGCAGGATGGCGCGCAGCTCCTTCTCGTAGGCCGTGCGCATGCGCAGGATCTGCGTGAGTTTTTCATGCGACAGGCTGCGCAGCTCCATGTTCGAGACATGGGTGGAGTGGCGGCGTTCGATATGGAAAGCGATGTGGTTTTCGACATAAGCGGCAAGCCGCGCTGCCGGATCGGCGCCGACAGGGCGTGTTGCGCGCCACGCCTCGATCAAGCCTTCCATATGCTCACGCATCAGCATGAACAGAAGGTCCTGCTTGGTCGGGAAGTAGCGGTACAGCGCCGCTGCCTGGACGCCGACCTCGGCCGCCAGCTGGCGCATCGACATCGCCTCGTAGCCGAGACGCGCAATCAGGCTGACCGCCGCCTCGCGGACCGCAGCTTCGGTCTTCTCTCCGTCGGAACCGGTCGTACGCGCCATGACAAGCCGCCTTTTCGCGGATAATAAAACAAACGTTCAATTAATTCAAGGACCGAGGCATGTCCGGGCAGGGCAATGGCTTCAGATTTGCTCTATCTGCACCCTGGAGAATTTTGTGCGATGGAAGCGAATGAGCAGGACCATGCCTTGCTAGGCAACAATCCTGAAATCGGCCGACGTGTCGCGAGCCTCGATCTCTTCGACATCGACCTTTGAAACCGCTGCCCCTGGCGGCCCTTGCCAAAACCGTTCGATCATCGTCGAGACCGCCGCCCCGGTCCCTGCGATCAAGGCTGTCACCGAGCCGTCAACTTCGTTGCGCACCCACCCGGCAAGGCCAAGCGCCGACGCCTCGCGCCGCACCCAAACCCGGTAGCTGACGCCTTGCACCTTGCCGTATATGCGTACCTGCACCGTACGATCGGTCATCGCGCTCTCCATCCTTTGAGTCGAGTCTGGCGCATCGCCGCGCAAATTCAACCGCGCAACGTGCATCGAAGGTTTCTCTCCGGTCGCTATCCGCCAGATTTCGCACTGCGAGATAGGTGGCGCCTCCACCGATGATTGACTAAGTCAAATAATAGGCGATCATGGCCCTGACGGAGCGGTCCGTCCGAAGGAGGTCGACATGCCGGCCGATCGGAATGCCCTTGTCGCGGAGATACGTGGCTTCAATCGCTTCTACACGCGCCTGATCGGGCTGCTCGACCTGACCTTGACGCACAGCGTCTATACGCTGGGCGAGGCGCGGCTGCTGTTCGAATTGGGCGGCCGATCCCGCGCTGTCGCCAATAGCGGCGGTGAGGCAGGGTTTCTTGCACGGGCGTTCCACCTCGATCTCCGGCCGGCGGCCTCCGAAATCGCTGCCGAACTCCGGCTCGA
Source organism: Mesorhizobium sp. M0408 (assembly GCF_040321495.1). Taxonomy (NCBI): domain Bacteria; kingdom Pseudomonadati; phylum Pseudomonadota; class Alphaproteobacteria; order Hyphomicrobiales; family Phyllobacteriaceae; genus Mesorhizobium; species Mesorhizobium sp. M0408. Next base: position 190,971 of record NZ_JAMYRO010000011.1, read on the forward strand.
TCCGGCCTATGTCTCGCGCGTCCTGAGGAGGTTCGCCGCCGCTGGCCTGACCGAGACACGCTCTGACCCAGCCGATCGGCGCAGACGTATCCTGTCGCTGACCGCTCGCGGAAGTGCTGAGCTCGCCAGGCTTCAGGCTGCGGCGGATCGCGACCTCGCCCGGCTGACGGCCGGCCTCGCCGATGACGCGGCTGCCGAATTATCGGACGCCTTGAAGCGCGTCATGCGTCTGCTCGGGGAGAAATAGCGGGCAGCACTGGAATCCCGGCGTTGCGCTCTTCAGTTCCCCCGCGCTGCCGCCAGTGCGCCAGGCAGTTCCTCGGCAAAGATGTCGAGCTCGTGGTCGAGGCCGACACTGACCCGGATGCAGCGGTCGAGAACCGGCACCATCGGCTTGCGGATGAAGACGTCGCGTGACAACAGCGCCTGTAGCACTTTCAGTGCGAAAGCGCCGTCGCGGCCGCAGTCGATGGTGACAAAATTGGTCGCCGAAGCCAGCGGCTTCAGCCCGTTCGCTTCGGCTATTGCGGCAATGCGTCGACGGCCGGCGGCGACCCGCGCCACCACGCTCTCCAGCCAGGCCTGATCGGCAAGCGCCTCGACACCGGCGATCTGCGCCATGCGGCTGACGCCATAGTGGTTGCGGATCTTCTCGAAGTCCCGAATCACCTGGGCCTCGGCCACCGCATAGCCGCAGCGTATGCCGGCCAGCCCATAGGCCTTGGAGAAGGTGCGCATGCGGATGACGTTCGGCCGCGCGACATCGATCGGCGGCAGCGCTGAGGCTGGCGCTAATTCGCCATAGGCTTCGTCGAGCACCAGCATTGTGGTCTCCGGCAAGGCTTCGATGAAGCGGCTGAGCTCGGCGGCTTCCCACCAGCTGCCCATCGGATTGTCCGGATTGGACAGGTAGACCAGTGGCGCCTTTTCCCTGGCCACTGCCGCCAGCAGGCCATCGAGGTTTTCCCGATCGTTCTCGTAGGGCACTGCGACCAGCCGGCCGCCGACGCCGGCAACATGAAAGTTGAAGGTCGGATAGGCGCCGAGCGAGGTCACCACCGCATCGCCCGGCGCCACATACATGCGCGCAACCAGGCTGAGCAGCCCGTCTATGCCTTCGCCAATGACGACGTTTTCGCCACCGACGCCGAGATGCCCGGCGGCGGCCACCCTCAGATCGTGATTGTCAGGGTCGCAGTACATCCACATGTCGCCGGCAATCTCAGCCATGCGGGCAATGACGCGCGGGGAAGGGCCAAAACTGCTCTCATTGGCGCCGATGCGGGCGCGAAAGGCGCGGCCGCGATCACGCTCCTGCGCCTCCGGGCCGACAAACGGTACCGTGGAGGGAAGCGCGTCGATGAGCGGCGTAAGGGGAGGGCGCAGGCGCATGATAGGGCTCGTTCGAAAGGGGGCCTTCTTGCTAGCCTGCCCGCTTGGCCTGCGCAAGTTCCGCGGCAGGCGGGAACGTCAGGCTGGATTCTCCCGGATCATTTTGCTAGCGAGACATGATGAGCAACCGACTGCCACCCGCTTGGTCCAAGCACATAAAGTCCCGCCCGGCGCCGAACGTGCAACCGCCGAAAGCGAAACCGCCGTCGCGCGCGCAGGCCGACGATGCGCTGCTGCGACAGGCGTATGGCTTGCAGCAGGCCAAGCGGTTGGCCGAGGCTAAGGAACTGTGCCGTCGCGTGCTGGAGCGCACGCCCAACCATCCCTTGGCTTCGTATATCATGGGCACGCTATTCATCGGGCTCGACGATGAAATTGCATTGCGATATTTGGCCCGAGCCGTCGGCGAGGAGCCTCAAAACCCCTTTTATCACCTTAGTCTGGGTGAAGTTTATCTAAAAGTCAGCGAATATTCGCCCGCAATCAGGCACATTCAGCAAGCATTGAAGTTGAAGCCCGATTTGCTGGAGGCGCTTTGCGCATTGGGACGCGCTTACGTCGAATTCGACAAGGCTGACATGGCTGTCCCGGTTTACGAGAAAGCGCTCAAGATCAACCGCGATCATCCTCGCGTTCGGACAGGACTGGCCAGCGCACTCACCGGTCTCGGTCGCGTGGACGAAGCCGAAGTCTATCTGAAAGAAGCGATCGAACGTCGCATAGCCATGCCCGCTGCCTATAACGAGCTTGTGCATACGCGCAAATTCACCGAGGAGCCGGCCGAACTTAAGTCCATCCTGCGCGAACTGGGTTACCCAAAGCTTGACCCCGAAAGTGCGATGAGACTTCATCACGCAGCCGGCAAGGTGCTGAACGACCTTGGGCGCTACGAGGACGCGATAGATCATTTCAAGAAAGGCAAGCAGGCCGCAGGCTATAAGTTTGATCTGGAAGCCTATCGCCGCTGGGTCGACTCTACGATCGAGCTCTTCAACCCGGACATGGTGGCTGCCAGTGCGGGTCATGGAAGCCCATCGGAAGTGCCCGTGTTTGTGTTGGGAATGCCCCGGTCGGGGACCACCCTGACCGAGCAGATTTGCGCGAGCCACCCGGATGTTCACGGCGCAGGAGAACTTAAAAAGCTAAGGCGAGCCGCAAATGCTACCGGCCTCACCAGGCATTCGGCACGGGCTTTGGGCCAATCGATCGTGCCGATCAACCCTGACCTGTCCAAAATCCTGGCCGAGGAGCACCTGTCCTACCTTCGTGAGCGTTCGCCGACCGCACGTCGCATAGTCGACAAGATGCCCCGGAATTTCGAACTGATAGGCCTCATAGGCCTTCTCTTTCCCAACGCGCGGATTATTCACTGTCGCCGCGACGCCATCGACAATTGCCTCTCGTGTTTTTTCCAGAATTTCTCGAAGGGACACAGCTACATCGCCGACCTGCAGACGCTCGGGCTGTTCTACCGTGAATACGATCGCCTGATGCGGCATTGGGACAAGGTTTTTCCAGGACGCATCTTCGAAAATCGCTACGAGACGCTGGTTGCGGATCAGGAGGCACAATCGCGCCGTCTTATCGATTATCTTGGATTGCCCTGGGACGATGCCTGCCTGCGCTTCTTCGACAAGCAGGGATCGGTCAACACGGCCAGTCGCTGGCAAGTCCGGCAGCCGATCTACAGGTCATCTGTCAAGCGCTGGAAAAATTATGAGGGCAAGATCCAGCCGCTGATCGACGCCTTGGGCGACCTAGCCGAACTTTGAACAAGGAGGGCGCCCGACAGGATAGGCCAGCCCTTCAGGCCAGGCTGGATTCTCCCGGACCATTTTGCTAGCGAGACATGATGAGCAACCGACTGCCGCCCGCTTGGTCCAAACACATAAAGCCACGTTCGGCGCCGAACGTGCAACCGCCGAAAGCGAAACCGCCCTCGCGCGCGCAAGCTGACGACATGCTGCTGCGACAGGCGCTCGAACTTCAGCAAGCCAAGCGGCTCCCGGAGGCGGAGGAATTATGCCATCGCGTTCTCGCCCGCACGCCCAACCACCCGCTTTCGCTCTACATCCTCGGCACGTTGGGACTCGGTATCGACGATGAGTTGGCTCTCAAATATTTTGCGCGGGCAGTAAGCCAGACGCCTCAGAATCCATATTTCCACCTTAGCCTGGGAGAGGCCGGTCTGAAGCTTGGCGACAGCTTGCTTGCGATCAGGCACCTGCAGCGCGCCTGCGAATTGAAACCCGATCTGGTGGAAGCGCTTTGCGGACTGGCGCGTGCCTACGTCAACTTCGACAAGGCCGAGATGGCTTTGCCCCTTTACGAGAAGGCGCTAAAGATCAACGGCGACCATCCCATGGTCCGGATTGGTCTGGCTGGTGCGCTCACCAGCCTCGGCCGCATGGACGAAGCCAGAGCCTATCTCGATCAGGCAATAGAACGTCGGGTCGATGTTGGGGCAGCCTACAATTACCTGGTCGACACGCAAAAGTTCACCGAAAAACCTGCCGAGCTCGACTCTATCCTGCGCGAACTCTCCAATCCCAGGCTCGAACCCGTTGCTGCATCGCAGCTCCACCACGCGGCAGGCAAAGTGCTGAACGATCTTCAGCGCTATGAAGAGGCGATAGATCACTTCAAGAGGGCGAAAAAGGCCGCTGGTCACGATTTCGACCTGGAGTACTACCGCCGAAGCGTCGATTCCATGATCGAGATATTCAGCCCGTCACTATTGGAAGCCAAGGCTGGCCACGGCAGTCCGTCTGAAGTGCCTGTGTTTGTGCTGGGCATGCCCCGGTCGGGGACGACGCTGACCGAGCAGATCTGCGCGAGCCATCCGGATGTCCATGGCGCCGGGGAGCTTACGAAGCTGCGGCGAATCGCGAACTCGATGGGCTTTAGAATACTGTCGGATGAGGACCTGCGCAGTTCGATTATGTCGATGACGAGGGATCAGTCGAGGGCGCTGGCCGAAGAATACCTGTCTTATCTGCGCCAGCACGCGCCTGCCGCGCCCCGCATCGTCGACAAGATGCCGCACAACTTCGAGTTTATCGGCGTGATTGGAATTCTCTTTCCCAACGCACGCATCATTCATTGCCGGCGCGATGCCATCGACAATTGCGTCTCCTGCTTCGTCTTGCATTTCACCAAGGACCACGGCTACAACGCCGACCTTGAGACGCTCGGGTTGTACTACCGCGAATATGATCGCTTGATGCGGCACTGGGACAAGGTCTTTCCCGGACGTATTTTCGAAAGCCGCTATGAGACGCTGGTTGCGGATCAGGAGACGCAATCGCGCCGTCTCATCGATCATCTCGGCTTGCCTTGGGACGATTCCTGCCTGCGCTTTTTCGAGAGGAGCGGATCGGTCAATACCCCCAGCCGCTGGCAGGTCCGGCAGCCGATCTATAGTTCGTCCGTCAAACGCTGGAAAAAGTATGAGAGCGCAATTCAGCCGCTGATTGACGCCTTGGGCGATCTGGCTGAAATTTGAACAAGTAGGATGCGCCCGATCGGCCGAGGTCGATCGTGACTTGCTGTCGAGATACATTGATCCGGTAGGCCAGCTCTTCAGATCGGCCCAAGTTTTTCTTTTGCACGAACAAGCGTGCGGAGCGAGCATTGCATTCGACCAGCCCTGCGATCGGCTGCTCAGCAGCAGCCTGCATTATGCATCGAGAGTTGACAGCTGCGTCGCGCCGATACGAAAAACCCGGCGGTTGCCCGCCGGGTTCAATCTCAATCTAGCTCGGACTGTTAGAATGAGCGCTGGAAGCGGAGCATCCCGCCGACGCTGTCCTTGTCGTCGGCATTGGTCCAGTTGCGATCGTAGGCTTTATCAAACTGGCCGTCGCGGGCCCAATCGACTTCGGCAGTGATCGTGAGACCGGGAACGATATCGTAGGCAATGTTCGCAGCGACGCCGTAGTTCTTGTCGTCGTCAGCCGAGGCCTGGAGATTGAACGAGGTCTTCTCGTTGATGGTGTAGGTGCCACCACCCCAGACTGCCCAGTTGCCGCCCCACTGCTTGTAGAAGTTGCGGTCGATGTTGTCGTCAGAGCCGTAGCCGGCCATGATGAACAGTGTCAGGTTCTGTATCGGCGTAACGTCGACGCGAACCTTGCCGGCCCACTCTTCCCAGGTGCTGTCATAGGCGGCGACACCGGTGATCGAGCCCCAGCCCTGCGTGTATTTGATACCGCCGACGACATACGGGACATAGCTGTCGATGGAATCATTGCCGCTGTTGCTGTCTTGGAAAATGCCAGGATCCGCGGCGGCACTGCCCGACCCGGTTTCCAACGAAGCCACGGCCGAGAAGCCGTTTCCGGCATCGAAGTAATACTGAACGACGTTGGTGTCGAAGCCGCCGTAGGGGACCAGCGTATCCTGGATGACGTTGCCGGCGTAGCCGATGAAGGTATCGAAGGCCGATTCGTCCTTACCGACGCGCAAACCACCGAGCTGGACCCAGGCAAAGTTCAGCGAAACACTCGTACCGCCATTGAAGTTGTCATCAAGGTAATCGTTGTGGTTACCCCAGTTGAAGCGGGTCTCGGTGTAGGTCTTCAAGGTGCCGAGCTCGGTTTCCTGGCCGGTCCAGGTCTTCAGCGTGAAGCGGGCGTGTTTGTAGTAGGTATCCTGCGAGTCGCCGTCCTGCTGATCGGTAGTCTTTGCACCGTCAAACGAGCCGACGTCACCGATGCCGATGTCATAGCGGACGTAGCCGCCGATGCGCAGGCAGGTTTCGGTGCCGGGAATGTAGAAGTAGCCGGCGCCGTAGACGTCGCAGATCTTGACGTATTCAGCGGGTTCCGGCTCGGCGACGACGACGGCGTCGGCGGCGCGCGCACCGGAAACTGCGATCAGTGCCGCAGCGGAGCCGAGAAGAAGGCTCTTGATGTTCATTTTCTGACCTCCAGTCA
>NZ_JAMYRO010000012.1:0-191442 GCF_040321495.1 Mesorhizobium sp. M0408
CTATGCTACTAAGTTCGGTATGGTGCTGATTCGGCCCGACGACCCGCCTTTGAGGCGGGTTTTTTGTTTCTGGCTGGACGTCGGCGGGACAGCGCCCCCCTCTGTCCTGCCGGACATCTCCCCCACGAGGGGGGAGATTGGATGTCATCTCGGCCTTCGCCAATCTCCAACAATGCAGAACTGGGCGGAGCGCCCGAACTGCCAATCTCCCCCCTCGTGGGGGAGATGTCCGGCAGGACAGAGGGGGGCGCGACGGAACACGACCCATGCCGGCGTAACGCAGCGACGACGGCCTCACGACGTCACCCCCGGCAGTTTCACCGCACCCGCGGCCTTCACCGCCGCGCCGCTGCGTATCATGGCGATGGCCTTCTCCATGTCGGGGTGGAAGTGCCGGTCGTTGTCGAGATGCGGCACCTCTGCCCTGACCAGCAGGCGCACCGCCTCCAGTGCCGCGCTCGAGGCCAGCGGTGCGTGGAAATCGCAGCCTTGCGCGGCGGCCAGCAATTCGATGCCGATGACGGCCGTCGCATTCTCGACCATGCCGATGAGGCGGCGCGCGCCATGCGCCGCCATCGAGACGTGGTCTTCCTGGTTGGCCGAGGTCGGGATCGAATCGACGCTGGCCGGATAGGCCTTTTGCTTGTTTTCAGAAACCAGTGCTGCCGCCGTGACCTGAGGGATCATGAAACCGGAATTCAGACCCGGCTTGGGCGTGAGAAAGGCCGGCATGCCCGACAGCGCCGGATCGACCAGCATGGCGATGCGCCGCTCCGACAGCGAGCCGATCTCGCAGACGGCGAGTGCGATCATGTCGGCGGCGAAGGCGACCGGCTCGGCATGGAAATTGCCGCCCGAAAGTGCGGAGTCGTCCTCGGCAAAGATCAGCGGATTGTCGGTGACGCCGTTGGCCTCGGTGCCGAGCGTCTCGGCGGCCTTGCGGAGCACGTCGAGTGCTGCGCCCATCACCTGCGGCTGGCAGCGCAGGCAATACGGATCCTGCACGCGCTCGTCGCCGACGCGGTGCGATTCACGGATGGCGCTGCCGGCCATCAAATTGCGCAACGCCTCGGCCGTCTCGATCTGGCCGCGATGTTTCCTGAGCAGATGGATGCGTGGATCGAACGGAGCGTCGGAGCCCTTGGCGGCATCGGTCGACAGCGCGCCGGCGACCAGTGCCGACTGGTAGAGCACTTCCGCCTCGAACAAAGCGGCAAGCGCATAGGCGGTCGAAAACTGGGTACCGTTGAGCAGCGCCAGGCCTTCCTTGGCGCCAAGTGTCACCGGCTCCAACCCATGCGAAACGAAGGCGACCTTGGCGGGAAAGCGGCCATGCGGGGTAAAGCACTCGCCGACGCCGATCATCACGGCGGTCATGTGCGACAGCGGCGCAAGGTCGCCGGAAGCGCCGACCGAGCCTTGCGCCGGCACCACGGGAGTGACGTCGTTGGCCAGCATCGCCTCGAGCAGTTCGATCGTCCGCGGCCGCACGCCGGAGGCCCCCTGCGCCAGGCTGGCCAGCTTCAGCGCCATCATCAGCCGGCAGATTGCGACGGGCATCGGCTCGCCGACGCCGGCGGCATGAGACAGCACGATGTTTCGCTGCAACGTTTCCAGATCGGCGGCGGGGATGCGGACGCTGGCCAGCTTGCCGAAGCCGGTATTGATGCCATAGACCGGCTCGCCCTTGGCAACGATCCTGGCGACGGCCTCGGCGCTGGCCTTGATCTTCGGCCGGCAGGCATCGTCGAGCCTCAGTGCGGCGCCGCGATAGATGGCGCGCCAATCGGCCAGCGTGGCATTGCCCGGCCTTAGCTTGAGTTCGGTCATTGTCCCCTCCAGATGCGGGCATGCAGCGGGTTGAAGCCCATGCGGTAGACGAGTTCGGCCGGGCGCTCGACGCTCCAGATCGCCAGATCGGCGGATTTTCCGGCCTCCAGCGTGCCGGTCTGTCCAAGCAGCCCGAGCGCGCGGGCAGCCTCGCGGGTAACGCCGGCAAGGCATTCATCGACGGTCAGGCCGAACAATGTCGCGGCCATGTTCATGGTCAGCAGCAGCGAGGTCAGCGGCGACGTGCCGGGATTGTTATCGGTGGCAACGGCCATCCTGACGCCATGTTGGCGAAACAAGGCGATCGGCGGCTTCTTGGTCTCGCGAATGAAGTAGTAGGCGCCGGGCAGGATGGTCGCCAAGGTTCCGGCCTTCGCCATCGCCGCCGCACCGGCCTCGTCGGTGTATTCGAGGTGGTCGGCCGATAGCGCACCATAGCGCGCCGCAAGTTCGGCGCCGTGCAGATTGGACAGCTGGTCCGCATGGAGCTTGACCGGCAGGCCCGCCGCCTTCGCGGCATCGAACACGCGGGCGATCTGCTCCGGCCAAAAGGCAATGCCTTCGCAAAAACCGTCGACGGCATCGGCCAGGCCCTCGGCAGCGACGGCCGGCAAAATCTGCTTTGCAACAAGATCGATAAAGGCGTCCTTGTCACCTTTTGCTTCGGGCGGCAGCGCATGAGCGCCGAGGAAAGTGGTCCTGACCGTCACCGACCGCTCATCGCCCAGCCGTCGTGCGGCGCGCAGCGACTTCTTCTCGTTTTCGAGGTCGAGACCGTAGCCGGATTTGATCTCGACGGTGGTGACGCCTTCGGCGATCAGCGCATCGAGGCGCGGCAGCGACTGGGCGACCAGCTCGTCCTCGGTCGCCGCGCGCAGTGCCTTGACCGAGGAAACGATGCCGCCGCCGGCCTTGGCAACCTCCTCATAGCTGGCGCCGGCCAGCCGCATCTCGAATTCATTGGCACGGTTGCCGGCGTGAACCAGATGGGTGTGGCAGTCGATCAGGCCGGGCGTGACCCAGCGGCCTTCGCAGTCGGTCACCTCGGCGCTCTTGCGGAGAGCCGCCGGCATGTCGACTTCCGGCCCGGCATAGACGATCCGGCCGTTGCGCACGGCGATTGCACCGTGCTCGACGACGCCTGACCCGGGGCTGCTTTCGGCCATGGTCGCGAGGCGCGCATTGCGCCAGAGGCGAAGCTCTCCTGCCCGGCTTTTGCTCTCTGCAGCCATCATCTTTTCCGTTTCAATAGGTGACGATTATGTATATACATATGAAAAGGCACTGCAAGCGCTATCATCGCACGGCAGACCGGGATTTGGAGAAAAACGTGACGGCAATCTTTGCGGAACAGGCGCTTCTGCCCGACGGCTGGCAAAGCAATGTGCGGATCGTCATCTCCGACGGCAGGATCGCCACGGTCAAGGCGAATACCTCGCTCCTGCCTGGCGACGAGCGCCGTGCCATCCTTTTGTCCGGCATGCCGAACCTGCATAGCCATGCCTTCCAGCGCGGCATGGCCGGCCTTGCCGAATTGCGCGGCCCTTCCGCCGACAGTTTCTGGAGCTGGCGCGAGGTGATGTACCGTTTCGCGCTGTCGATGACGCCGGACCAAGTCGAGGCGGTCGCGGCCCAGCTCTATGTCGAGATGCTGGAGGCCGGGTTCTCGCGCGTCGGCGAGTTTCATTATCTCCACCACGACCGCGACGGCCGGCCCTATACTGACATCGCCGAGATGGCGGAGCGCATTGTTGCCGCAGCGTCCGAGACAGGCATCGGGCTGACTTTGCTGCCCGTCTTCTACGCGCATTCCTCTTTCGGCGGCGCTGCGCCAAATGAAGGCCAGCGCCGGTTCATCAACGATGTGAACCAGTTCTCGCGGCTTGTTGAGAAATGCCGCGAATCCATTCGCGCGCTGAATCAAGGCGTCGTGGGCGTCGCCCCGCACAGCCTGCGTGCCGTGACACCCGAGGAACTGGAAAACATCACGGTGATGGCGCCGGAGGGGCCTATCCACATCCACATCGCCGAGCAGATGAAGGAGGTCGAGGATTGTCTTGCCTGGTCCGAGGCGCGGCCGGTCGAATGGCTGCTTGCCAACGCCAAGGTCGACCGGCGCTGGTGTCTCATCCACGCCACCCACATGACCGAGACCGAGACGGTGCAAATGACGAAAAGCGGCGCCGTTGCCGGTCTCTGCCCGATCACCGAGGCCAATCTCGGCGACGGCACCTTTGCCGCGTCCTTGTTCATGCAGCATGGCGGCCGCTTCGGCATCGGCTCGGATTCAAACGTACTGATCGGCCTGCCGGACGAGTTGCGGCAGCTCGAATATTCGCAGCGCCTCGCCCACCGCGCCCGCAACGTGCTGGCGGTGGCCGGTGGCTCGACCGGCCGTGCTTTGTTCGATGCAGCGCTCGATGGTGGCAGTGCCGCGTTGGGCGCCGGCCTCTCGCAGATCGCAGCAGGTGCCTCGGCCGATTTCGTCTCGCTCGACGGCAAGCATCCATCGCTGGCCGGCAAGACGGGCGATGCAATCCTTGATGCCTGGATTTTTGCCAACGGCACCAAGGTCGATTGCGTCTGGGTGCATGGCAGGAAACTGGTCAGCGGCGGCATGCATGCCAGGCGCGATGCCATCGCCGAGCGGTTCCGCAAGGTGATGACAGCGCTTTCGGCATGAGCATGATCGGGACAATAAGCGCGGATTCTGGAAGCGCGGACGGCGGCGAGGTTCTTTCGCTGCACCAGCGCATCCTGTCGGACATTAGCGACCGGATCCTGTCGGGTGCCTGGGCGCCCGGCCACCGCATTCCGTTCGAGCATGAACTGACGGCCGAATACAATTGTTCGCGCATGACAGTGAACAAGGCCCTGTCGCAACTGGCCAAGGCCGGGCTGATCGAGCGCCGGCGTCGTTCGGGCAGTTTTGTCCGCCAGCCGCAGTCGCAGGCAGCCGTTCTCGAAATCCACGACATCCGGATCGAGGTCGAGGCACTTGGCCTGCCTTACCGCTATGAGCGCATGGCGCGAAACAGAAGGCGCAGCAGCGCCGACGACCGCGCGCTGCTGGAACTCGACGTCGCCGGGCCGGTGCTGGTGCTGGAATGCCGGCATTTCGCCGGCAAGCGGCCGTTCGCCCACGAGCAGCGGCTGATCAACCTGGCCGCCGTGCCGGACGCCGCCGAAGAGGCGTTTTTCGACACGGCGCCCGGTCCGTGGCTGATCGGGCGCGTGCCTTGGAGTGCTGCCGAGCATCGCATTCGCGCCGTTGCCGCCGAAAAGCACATCGCGGCGGCGCTCGACATCGAGACCGGTGCGCCGTGCCTGGTGATCGAGCGGCGGACATGGAGCGCCGAGCACCCTGTCACCCATGTCCGCTTCACCTATGCGGCCGAGAGCCACACGCTGGTGGCGCGGTTTGCACCGTCAAGGGGGTAGTGACACGCCCCCTTCTCCCCTTGTGGGAGAAGGTGGATCGGCGCGCAGCGCCGAGACGGATGAGGGGTGCTGGAAGGAATGAGACGTTAAAAATATCGAATGATTTTTGGTGTTTAAAATATCGGCGTAGCGATCCGTCCAACACCCCTCATCCGACCGAGCTTCGCTCGGCCACCTTCTCCCACAAGGGGAGAAGGGAAAGCGCTACGCCTCAAATCGCCGCGGTAACAATAATCTCGACCAGATATTCTGGTCCGGCAAGCTTGGCTTCGCCGGTGGCGCGGGCCGGCGTGTTGCCTTGCGGTACCCATTTGTCCCACTCCGCGTTCATCTCGGCAAAGGTGCTCATGTCGGCCAGCCAGATGATCGCCTGCAGGATCTTGGTTTTGTCGGTGCCGGCCTTGGCCAGCAATTCGTCGATCGCCGCCAGAATGTCCCTGGTCTGGGCACCGACGTTTCCGCCCGGCTTGCCGACCTGACCGGCCAGATAGACGGTGTTGCCGTGGATGACGATCTGGCTCATGCGCGGGCCTACATCGATACGACGAATGCTCATTGGATATTCCTTCTCCTCTTGTCGCTGCGCCTGTTTAGGGGCCGGGTTCGCCGGGGGCAAGGCCGCTCGAGCGGAACTTCTTGAGCCAAGCCAAAGCACACAACAAGACGGCCCGGCCGCAATTCCGCCCGATTGGCTTGTTGACTAATGTAATAACATCACATATCGAATCCGCCCCTGCAGCGCCGATCATCGCCCCCATGGATCGTCACATGAGCCAAACCTGCCTGACCTTCCGCGACCTGACGCTGGGCTACAATAGCCATCCTGCGGTCCACCACCTCAATGGTACGATCCGCAAGGGATCGCTGACGGCGGTCGTCGGCGCCAACGGCTCCGGCAAATCAACGCTGATGAAGGGCATTGTCGGCGTCCTGAAGCCGATGGCCGGCGCGGTGATCCGGGCGCCCGGCGTACGCGCCGCCTATCTGCCGCAGCAATCGGAACTCGACCGCTCCTTTCCGGCCCGGGTCGTCGACCTGGTTTCGCTTGGTCTGTGGCCGCGGCGCGGCATGCTCGGCCGTTATACGAGGGAAGATCGCGACTCTGTCAGCAAGGCGCTGATGGCCGTCGGCCTCGGCGGCTTCGAGAAGCGGCCGATCGACACACTGTCGGGCGGCCAGCTGCAGCGCACGCTGTTTGCCCGCGTGCTGTTGCAGGATGCCGAGCTCATCCTGCTCGACGAGCCGTTCAACGCCGTCGATGCCAAGACGGTCGGCGACCTGATCGCGCTGATCAAGCGCTGGCATGGCGAGGAGCGCACCATCATGGTGGTCGTCCACGATCTCGATCTGGTGCGGCAGAATTTCCCCGAAACACTGCTCCTGGCGCGCCAGCCGATCGCCTGGGGCGAGACCAAAGAGACGCTACGGCCGGAGAATCTGTTGCGCGCGCGCCGCTTCCACGAGGCCTGGGAGGACAACGCGCCATGGTGTGAGCCCGGCGAGCATGATCACGAGCACGGTGGCCACGAGCACAGCCATGACCACGACCATCATCACGGCTCCGGGCCGAGGGCGGCATGATGGAGGTGCTTTACGGTCTTTTCGTCGCTCCTTTCGCCGACTACGCCTTCATGCAGCGGGCGCTCGCCGGTTCGATGATGCTGTCGCTCGGCGCCTGCCCGGTCGGCGTGTTCCTGATGCTGCGGCGCATGAGCCTGTCCGGCGACGCCATGGCGCATGCCATCCTGCCCGGTGCTGCCGCCGGTTTCCTGTTCTATGGCCTGGAGATTCTGCCGATGACTATCGGCGGACTGATCGCCGGCATCATCGTGGCGCTCGGCGCCGGCGCCGTCTCGCGCTTCACCATTCAGCGCGAGGACGCCTCTATGGCGGCCTTCTATCTGATTTCGCTGGCCATCGGCGTGCTCATGGTGTCGATCCGCGGCTCCAGCGTCGATCTCATGCATGTGCTCTTCGGCACCGTGCTGGCGCTCAACAACGAGGCGCTGACGCTGATCGGCGGCATCGTCGTGGTGACGCTGGTCAGCCTCGCCATCTTCTGGCGGGCGCTCGTCGCCGAATGCCTCGACCCTTTGTTCCTGCGCTCGGTCAGCCGGATGGGCAGCCCGGTGCATTTCATCTTTCTCGGCCTCGTCGTGCTCAACCTCGTCGGCGGCTTCCAGGCGCTCGGCACCTTGCTGTCGGTCGGGCTGATGATGCTGCCGGCGGCGGCGGCCCGCTTCTGGACGTCGCGCGTCGAGCCGATGTGCGTGCTGGCCACAGTAATCGGCTTTGCCTCCTGCATTGCCGGGCTGCTGTTGTCCTACCATGCGTCATTGCCCTCCGGCCCGGCCATCATCCTGTCCGCCGGCGTCGTCTATTTCGCCTCGATCCTGTTCGGCACGCGCGGCATCCTGCGTGCCCGCATCGTTCATCACCGCCACAGAACTGCCTGATCCCAACAAGGAGAACCTGTCCATGCTGAAATCGATCCGCGCCGCCTTGGCCGTGAGCGTTATAACATTAACCGCCTTTGGCGCATCTTCGGCCTTCGCAGAGCCGTTGAAAGTGGTCGCCAGCTTCACGATCATCGCCGATTTCGCCAAGAATGTCGGCGGCGACCGGATCGATCTGACCACCATCGTCGGGCCGGACGGCGACGCCCACGTCTACGAGCCGAGCCCCGCCGATGCTGTGGCGATGGCCAAGGCCGACATCGTGCTGGTCAACGGCCTGCATTTCGAAGGTTTTCTGCAGCGCCTGGTCGACGCCAGCGCCACCAAGGCCTCGATTGCCGTGCTGACCAAGGGGGTCACGCCGATCAATTTCAAACCCGAATTCGCCGAGGCCGATGTCGCCGAGGGCGCGGAAACCGATGGCGGCAAGACGGTCACCGATCCGCATGCCTTCCAGTCGATCGCCAATGCCAAGATCTATGTGAAGAACATCGCCGACGCCTTTTGCACGGCCGACGCTGCGGGTTGCGACAGCTACAAGGCCAATGCAGCCGCCTATACGCAAAAGCTCGAGGCGCTTGAGGGCGAAGTGCAGGCGGCGATCCAGTCGATCCCGCAGGAGAAGCGCGTCGTCATCACCTCGCATGACGCCTTCGGCTATTTCGAGCAGGCCTACGGCTTGACGTTCCTGGCCCCGGAAGGCGTGTCGACCGAGTCGGAGCCCTCCGCTGCCGACGTCGCCAAGCTGGTCAGCCAGGTGAAACAGGACAAGGCGGCGGCGATCTTCGTCGAGAACATCACCAACCCGCGGCTGATCGAGCAGATCGCCAGCGAGACCGGCATCAAGGTGGGCGGCACACTCTATTCCGATGCGCTGTCGCAGCCCGACGGCCCGGCCGCGACCTATATCGACCTGATGCACAACAACATCGCCCAGATCAAAGGCGCGATCCTCGGCAGCTGAGCCGACCGATCCGGTTCATCCAGCCGGGCTGGCGCATGATGCGTCCTGGCGACGTACCGCGTTAGCCCGGCTGGATTTCCGGCATCGAAATCTCTATCTGCGCGATGGATTTCTTTTCGCGCGGATTGCCGACCGGGTCAGGGAGTGGCAAGACTGCCGCTAACCAGATTGCGAGGACACCGCCATGGAATACCGTCAGATCAGCGAGGACTATTCGGTCTCCGGCCAGATCCAGCCCGAGGATGTCGCCACCATCAAGGCCGCCGGCTTCAAAAGCGTGATCTGCAACCGGCCGGACGACGAGCAGCCCGGCCAGCCATCGGCCGACACCGTCAAAGCGGCGGTCGAGGGCGCCGGGCTCGCCTTTCGCTACATCCCGGTCATCAGCGGCCAGATCACGGCCGAGAATGTCGAGGACCAGGCCGAGGCACTGGATGAGCTTGATGGCCCGGTCTTCGCCTATTGCCGTTCCGGCGCGCGCTGCACTAATCTTTATGGGCTGATCCAGCAGTCGAAGGGGTGAGAGGCCTCACATTCCGAGCGGAGGAAGTCAAGTTCCGCACTGTGGCGATCCTTCACACCCCCCTCTGTCCTGCCGGACATCTCCCCCTCAAGTGGGGAGATTGGATGTCGCGTTGGCTTTCGCCAATTTTCAGCGTTGCGGAGTGGGCAGCGAGGTCAGAGCTGCCAATCTCCCCACTTGAGGGGGAGATGGCCGGCAGGCCAGAGGGGGGTGCTGTCCAGGGTGCTGTCCCTCCGCCATATCTAACGAAAAGCCGTCTGGGCTAAATCGGCAGCGCGCCGGTTTCCTTTAGCGTCTCCAGCACGATCGCCGTCTTCACATGCTGCACCGATTCGTGCGGCAGCAACACGCCGTTGACGAATTCCGACAGCGACTTCAGGTCGGGCGTCACCACTTTCAATATATAGTCCATCTCGCCGGTCAGCGCGTGCGCTTCCTGCACTTGCGGTAGCCGCGCCACCAATTCGCCGAAACGCCGCGCATTGTCGCGGTTGTGGGTGGCGAGCGTCACCGAGATGACGTTGACCAGGGAAAAACCGAGCTTGTCGCGGTCGAGCACCGCCCGGTAACCCTTGATATAGCCGTCCTCCTCCAGCCGCTGGCGACGGCGCGAGCACTGCGACGCGGACAGGTTCACCCGTTCCGACAGATCGTTGTTGGTCAGCCGTGCATCGCCCTGCAAAAGAGCCATTATCTTGCGGTCAAACTGGTCGATGCGCGCCTCATCCATGAATTTCGGGTCCGCAGTGCACAACTCGCGCATGATCAGACCATTTCAAGCGTTTGAATGCAAGCAATTTGCACTCGCTCCGCGCTATAATTGGGTTTAGATGGCCGACGCGGCCAGTTCCAGATTTCGGAGCAATGCCATGGGTCCCTTCCCGCACGACGCACCGCCCGCCAAGATCAGCAAAACCAATCCCGCCGGCACCGACGGCTTCGAGTTCGTCGAATTCGCGCATGCCGAGCCGGAAAAGCTCGCCGAACTGTTCACCCGCATGGGCTATGTGCCGGTGGCCAAGCACCGCAGCAAGGACATCACCGTCTGGCGGCAGGGCGACATCAACTATGTCGTCAATGCCGAACCCGGCTCGCATGCCATGAAATTCGTCGACAAGCACGGCCCTTGCGCCGCCTCGATGGCGTGGCGGGTGGTCGATGCAAGGCATGCCTTCGATCACGCGGTGGCCAAGGGCGCGACGCCCTATGAAGGCAACGACAAGACGCTCGATGTGCCGGCGATCGTCGGTATCGGCGGATCGCTGCTCTATTTCATCGAAACTTACGGCGAGAAGGGCTCGGCTTACGACGCCGAGTTCGACTGGCTGGGCGAGCGCGACCCCAGGCCGGAAGGCGTCGGCTTCTATTATCTCGACCACCTGACCCACAATGTCTATCGCGGCCAGATGGACAAATGGTGGGATTTCTACCGAGACCTGTTCGGCTTCAAGCAGATCCACTTCTTCGACATCGACGGCAAGATCACCGGCCTGGTCAGCCGCGCCATCACCTCGCCCTGCGGCAAGATCCGCATTCCGCTGAACGAGTCCAAGGACGAGACCAGCCAGATCGCCGAATATCTGAAGAAGTATAATGGCGAGGGCATCCAGCACATCGCCGTCGGCACCGACGACATCTACGGTGCCACCGACAGGCTGGCCGCCAACGGCCTGAAGTTCATGCCGGGCCCGCCCGAGACCTATTACGACATGTCCTCTGCCCGCGTGAATGGGCACGAAGAGCCGATCGAGCGCATGAAGAAGCACGGCATCCTGATCGACGGCGAAGGCGTCGTCGATGGCGGCACGACCAAGATCCTGCTGCAGATCTTCTCGAAAACCGTGATCGGGCCGATCTTTTTCGAGTTCATCCAGAGGAAGGGCGACGAAGGTTTTGGCGAGGGCAATTTCCGCGCTTTGTTCGAGTCGATCGAGCAGGACCAGATCAAGCGCGGCGTGCTGAAGGTGCAGGCGGCGGAGTAGGCTAACCGGACTTCTTGCGATTCGGTCAGTAGTAGCTCAGACTTTGGCCATGAACATTGCTATCGAAGAGGCCAAGGCAAGACTGTCGGAACTCGTCAGCCGCGCGGAAGCGGGCGAAGAGATTGTGATTACCCGTCGCGGCAAGGTTGCGGCGCGCCTCGTGCCGCTAGCCGTGCCCGAGTCCTGCCTCGTGTCGGCGCCATGAAGGGCAAAATCAGGATTGCCGACGATTTTGACGAACTCGGTCCCGAATGGGACGGGTATGCCAAATGACGCTGTCACAGGCAAACGTCTATTTGGCGAGGCCGGCGGCTTTGCGCAGAATCTCGTTGATGCGGCTCTGCCAGCCGGGGCCGCCGGCACGAAAGCGGGCGACTACGTCACTGTCGAGACGGAGTGTTACCTGCTTCTTCGGATTATCCAGAGCCGGCCGGCCGCGCGAACGGCGAATGCTTTCGGCAAGCTCAGGGAACGCTTCGGCGAAAGGACGAGCGTTTCGAAAATCCTCCTCTGTCCATTCCGGATTCTCCGAAACGGCTTCCCAGTCTTCTTTGTTGTAGCCGCGACCAGCTTCGAACTCGGTGCGCACCTTACGCTTTGCCATTGAACAATCTCCTTTCCGCGGGACTTGCCGGGCGCATCGAAATTTTCGAGATGCCCTCGGAACCGAGCCGGGCAAACACGACCGCAACGATGCCATCGATGATCCGGCCAATTGCCATGAGACGACCGGCCTTGGCAGTGCGGATTGTCGAGGCAAGAAAAACTCGCCATCAAGCGCCGCAAAATCCAAGCCGTGCTTGTCAATGTTGGCCAACCGTTTTGGTTCGTCCCAAACGATCTTCATCAGAATTTATGTACCTACAATAATTAAGTCAATAATTTTCGTAACTACAAGTAATTGCGACCTTCGAGCACCAACCTCTCGACCTCGGCTTTCCTGAGTTTCAGATCATAGCCGAGGAAAAACTCGTCGAGTTGCGGCGGTTTCACCGAGGTGCCGGACAGCATCGCGTGCACCTGGCCGCGATGATGGATGTCGTGGATGAAGAGATGGGCGAGCAGGTCGCCGATCCGTTCCGGTATCATGCCGTCCTCGCGCCGGTCGGTGAGAACGCGGCGCTCGAGATCGTCCGCCGACAGGCGGTCGCAAAAGGCGATCAGCCGCCGGTCGGCCTCCGTCCGCTTGCCAAAGAGCGCGTCCGCTTCGTCGAAGAGCAAAAACTCATCGTAGACCGCGGCCCCGACGCCGCCCTCTTCGAGAAAATCGAGATAGAGGTGATCGACCGCCAGGATGTGATTGAGCGTTGCCTTGATCGACGGAAAGAAGCTCGTCCGTTCGGCTTCGAATTCGCCGGGCTCAAGCTGCAGCACGGCGCGGTAGAGCCGGTCGTTCGACCAGAGATTGTTGGCTGCCATGCGGCGGAAATGGTTCAGCAGGTCCATGTTACACACCAGCCCAGGCAATCAAATTCACAGCGATACCGATAGCACCTATGGCTAGCAGAGGAGCGATCATAACGCGGCGCAGCGCTTGCGTTTCAACATCGCTCGCAACATCCCGATTCATAACGACGTTAGCAAACTTCGGCCGATGCGCCACGCTACTGAAGTTACGAAGTCCTTCAGATCGATCCTCGACCTGACGGCAGAGCCGGATGGCCGAAATCAAAAGCCAGGCAGCAGCGATGCCAGAAATTCCCACAAACCAAAGGTAAGTAGCGGTGTAAGGCATCTTGGGTCCACCAGCGTTAGGAACGATTGAGCTAGATCACGCCGGTGACCGGACCAAAGACAAGCCTGCCCACATTAGCAGGAATCCAGCGAGAACAATCAGCAGCAGCCCGATCATGCGCCGCCGCATGCCTTGCGTTTCCTGGTCCAGCGCGACATTCGTGTTGGTGACGGTGTGAAACATCATCGCCTTGCGCGGAAAGCCGCTGCGGTTGGTCAGGCCGGGCGAGCGCGCCTCGATGCGATAGCTCAGGCGGATCGCCAGGATGAAGATCGCCAGCAAGACAACGGCCCAGACACCGCACAGCAGGTAGAATGTCTCGCCCGTCATTCTCTTGCCCCCTCGTATTTCTCGACCTTCTGCTCGATGGCGCCGAAGATCGAATGCCCACCCCGGTCCTTCATCTCGATACGCACGCTATCGCCAAAGCGCAGGAACGGCGTTTTCGGTTCGCCGGTTTCGATGGTCTCGATCATACGCAGCTCGGCGATGCAGGAATAGCCGGCGCCGCCCGCCGAGACAGGCTTGCCCGGCCCGCCGTCGAGCTTGTTGGAGACGGTGCCCGAACCGATAATGGTGCCGGCGGCCAGCGGCCGCGTTTTTGCGGCATGGACAATCAGCGCCGGAAAATCGAAGGTCATGTCGATGCCGGCGTTCGCCCGGCCGAACGGTTTGCCGTTGAGATCGACCAGCAGCGGCAGGCTGACCTTGCCGCCGTCCCAGGCATCGCCCAGCTCGTCCGGCGTCACCGCAACCGGCGAAAAGGCCGATGACGGTTTCGACTGGTAGAAGCCGAACCCCTTGGCGAGCTCGGGTCCGGTCAGGCCGCGCAGCGTTACATCGTTGACCAGCATGACTAGCCGGATCGCCGCCCGCGCCCGGTCGAGGCCTGCACCCATCGGCACGTCGTCGACGATGACGGCGACCTCTCCTTCCATGTCGATGCCAAGGGTCTCGTCGGTCATGCGGATTGGGTCGCGCGGTGCGAGGAAAGCGTCCGAGCCGCCCTGGTAGATCAGCGGATCGGTCCAGAAGCTTGCCGGCATCTCGGCGCCGCGCGCCTTCCGCACCAGCTCGACGTGGTTCACATAGGCCGAGCCGTCGGCCCATTGATAGGCGCGCGGCAGCGGCGAATGGGCGTCATGCTCGTGAAAGCGGGCAGACGGCACCGCATTATTCTCAAGCGATTCGGCCATCGCAGCGAGATGCGGCGCGATCCGATGCCAGTCGTCGAGCGCGGCCTGCAGGGTCGGCACCAGGAACGAAGCATCGGTAAACCGCGTCAGGTCGCGCGAGACGACGACGAGCTTTCCGTCGCGCGTCCCGTCCTTCAATGTGGCAAGCTTCATGCGTCCTCCCTATGCGTTTATTCGTAGTATTTGCCGGCATAGATAATTCTGGCCGCGGCTCTCCAGGGATTGTCATTTGCCAGCAACGCCGGGTCGCCGCGCCGACTGTCTTCGGTCCAGGTGACGGCCCAGGCGACTGCCGATTCGAGAAAGGTGCTGATCGAGCCGTTGTACCAACCGTTCCAGCCGGGATCGGATGGTCCCGGCATCGCAGTCTCCTTGCGGTCGGCGTCTTCCCGATCCCTCCTCAACGCATCGAGGAACCGGACAAAAGACGGCAAGTCTTCCACTCTGTCGAGAAACAAGGAGAGCTGCGCCGAGGATGTCTCCTCGGATTTGTCCACCTCTTCCCAAAGCTTGTCGTTGGTCACGTCTCACTCCCAAGCCCCACAACAAGGCCGTCGCGGGCGATCGTCAAGTCGCCGGCCCATGTTTTCCTGACGGCGGCAATCCAATCGCCCTCGCCGATCTCCGGATCGTCGGCCGGAATGAGGTGGTTGACGACTAGCCTTTTGACGCCTGCGTCGCTGGCGATGCGGCCCGCCTCCTCGGCAAAGCTATGGCTGGCAAGCAGGTGTTCCCTCAGCCTTGCGCCGTTGCCGGTCTTCGCGACCAGCCGCTCGATACCCAGTTCCAGCATGGCCTCGTGGACCAGTATGTCGGCGCCTTGGGCGAAATCCGCCAATGGCGGAAAGAAGGCCGTATCCGACGAAAAGACGACGCCTTGCCCCGCATGATCGAAGCGCAGCGCAAAGCAATCCGTCACCGGCGGGTGGTCGACACGCAAGGCCGATATTTTGAGACCGCGCTCTTCCGCCACCTGGCCTTCACCAAACTCGACGATCGAAACCAGGTCGCGGAGATCCGGCCGCCCTTCATCGGCGATGCGGATCTCGATGTCGAACTCCATCGCCTGGCAAAAGCGCTGCCAATAGTAGCCGGTGCCGGGCGGGCCGAACACGGCGACCTTTGTTGCCAGGCCGGCCGTCCATGCGGTGTGTATCAACGGTCCGAGTTCCAGCACATGGTCGGAATGCAAATGCGTGATGAAGATCAGGTCGAGCGCCTTCAGGCTGACACGGGCATCGGTCAGCCCGCGCGTTACGCCCAGCCCGCAATCGACGACGATGGTGCGGCCGCCAATCTCCAGCAGCGACGAACTCGGCCACGGCCCGCCCGGCCGGAGCGCCGGCCCGCCCTTCGAACCGAGAAGCACCAGACGATCCGTCATGCGACGGCGCTCAAGACCAGTCGCCCTCTGGCGTGCCGTTGAAGCGTTTCTTCAGGTCGGCCCAGCAGTCGATGTAATTGTCCTGCCGGGTTTCGAGCTCGGCGCCATAGCGGGTCACCATCTGCGGAAAGCGTGTCTCGAACATGAAGGCCATGGTGTGGTCGAGCTTGACCGGTTTCAGCTCCGCTCGCGAGGCTTTTTCGAAGCCAGACGCATCGGGTCCGTGAGCCAGCATCATGTTGTGCAGGCTGATGCCGCCGGGCACGAAGCCCTCTTCCTTGGCATCGTACTGACCATGAATCAGGCCCATGAACTCGCTCATGATGTTGCGGTGATACCAGGGAGGGCGGAACGTATCTTCGGCGACCAGCCAGCGCGGCGGGAAGATGACGAAATCGATATTGGCGGTGCCTTCCTCGCCGCTCGGCGCGGTCAGGACGGTGAAGATCGATGGATCGGGATGATCGAACAGGATCGCACCGACCGGCGAAAAGGTCGCAAGATCATATTTGTAGGGCGAATAATTGCCGTGCCACGCCACCACATCCAGCGGCGAATGATCAATCTCGGTGACATGGAACTGGCCACACCATTTCGCGATCAGCCGACACGGCGTGTCCTTATCCTCGAACCAGGCGCAGGGCGTCTTGAAATCGCGCGGATTGGCCAGGCAGTTGGCGCCGATCGGGCCGCGATCCGGCAGCGTCAGCTTGGCGCCGTAATTCTCGCAGACATAGCCGCGCACTTGCGGATCGACCAGTTCGACCTTGAACACCAGACCGCGCGGCAGCACGGCGATCTCGCCCGGCCTGAGTTCGATAACACCCATCTCGGTGACGAAACGCAAGGCTCCAACCTGGGGCACGACCAGCAACTCGCCGTCGGCGTTGAAGAAATGATCGTCGACCATCGAATGGTTGGCGACATAGACGTGTGCCGCCATGCCGGTCTGGCCGAGCACGTCGCCGGCGGTGGTGATCGAGCGCATGCCGGCAATGAAGTCGGTCGGCTCCTTCGGCATCGGCACGGGGCTCCACCGATACTGGCCGAGTGCGAGCTGATGGTCGCCGACGTTCGGCGCGCTTTTCCAAAGCGGATAATTCGCCGCTTTGAAGCGGCCGGTGTGCCTGACGCTCGGCCTTATCCGATAAAGCCAGGAGCGCTCATTGGTGCCGCGCGGCGCGGTGAATGGAGAGCCCGAAAGCTGCTCGGCATAGAGGCCGTAAGCCGGCCGCTGCGGCGAGTTTCGCCCTTGCGGCAGCGAGCCCGGCAGAGTCTCGGTCTCGAAGTCGTTGCCGAAACCCGGCATGTAGGAATAGGCCATGGAATCCTCCCGAATTCATGGTCTCGGAGCATCGTTTGCGCATCCGCAAAGATGCTCCGAGTTGACCATACCGGTTTCATTTGTAACCATTGAAAATGTAACCATCAACGGTGATTTCGGCATGAGCCGGCAGCATGCCCAGTCAGGGCCAACCATGGAAATCCTCGAGCTGGAATCCTTCCTGCCTTACCGGCTCTATCGGCTCGCCGATGCCGTCAGCCGCGAATTCTCAAGGATATACAAGGACCGCCACGGCCTGACACGGCCCGAATGGCGCACGCTTGCGGGACTTGGACAGCACGGCACGATGACGGCGACGGCGCTCGGCGAGCAATCGGCCATGCACAAGACCAAGGTTTCGCGCGCCGTCGCCGAACTCGAACGCCGGCGCTGGCTGACCAGAACGCCTAATGAGAACGATCGCCGTGTTGAGCACTTGACGCTGACCAAGGCCGGGCTGACCGCCTATCAAGAGATGGTGCCGCTGGCGAAAGCGTTCGAACGGGAGCTATTGGAGAAACTGAGGAATAGCGACCGCGCGGCAATTGAGGCAGCATTAGCCGCTCTGGAGAGTCGTTTGGGACGAGCCGAGGTTGGGGTCGAAGCCAATCGTCTTGAACGAAGGGGCTAGCCAGTGCTTGGCATTTGTCGAGTAAGCAACCAATCTTCAGCAACAACTTCGATCGTGTCGTCGCGAAAATAAAACAGGAAACGCCGCGAGTTAGGTCCATCTTGCGCCAGAATTTCCCAATCGTTTTCGCTGATTGACCGGCTATCGCCGATCACCTCGTAGAACTCGCCCCATTTGGGAGCCTGCTTGCTGTAAAGGCCTTTACCTGAGAACCAGGCGTGATCATTTGTGGAGTCCCATCGCCAACGACTGCAACCGATGAAACGAAGGGTTCCTGTCTCTCCCTTGCTGGCCTCACAGTCCCATGAGTTCAACAGAAAGGTAAGCTGAACCGTTTTATCCTCAACGGTTAGTTCTACATTCGGAGCGTTGGGCTCAGCGTTCCAATCCAGGTTCAGGTGTCGGAAAGACAGTGGTGTCACCAATCCATCACCACCTTGCCGGAATTGCCGCTCTTCATCGCTTCGAAGCCGGAGATGTAGTCGTCGATACCGATGCGGTGGGTGATCAGGCCACTGACATCGAGAGGACCCTGCACCAGCGCGATCATCTTGTACCAGGTCTCGAACATTTCGCGGCCGTAGATGCCCTTCAGGTGCAGCATCTTGAAGATGACCTTGTTCCAGTCGATCTCGAAGCCGGTCGGCGCAATGCCGAGAATGGCGATCTTGCCGCCATTGTTCATAGTGTCGATCATGTCGCGGAAGGCAGGCGCGGCACCCGACATTTCGAGGCCGACGTCAAAACCCTCGGTCATGCCGAGCGCCGGCATCACGTCGCGCAGCTTTTCCTTCGACGCATCGACGACATGCTGGACGCCGAGCTTTTTTGCCAGAGCCAGCCGCACCGGATTGATGTCGGTGATGACGACCTTTCGCGCACCCACACATTGGGCAACGAGTGCGCCCATGATGCCGATCGGCCCGGCGCCGGTGACCAGCACGTCCTCGCCGACCAGATCGAAAGACAAGGCCGTGTGGACGGCATTGCCCAGGGGATCGAAGATGGCGGCGATCTCGTCCGGCACATCGTCGGGGATGGGCACGACATTGTGCTGCGGGATCGCAAGGTATTCGCCGAAGGCGCCCGGCCGGTTGACGCCGACACCAAGCGTGTTGCGGCACAGATGCCCCCTGCCCGCCCGGCAGTTGCGGCAATGGCCGCAGACGATATGGCCTTCTCCGGAAACGCGCTGGCCGAGTTTGTACTCGGTCACCGCCGTGCCGAAATCGGCGACGGTTCCGACGAATTCGTGGCCGGTCACCATCGGCACCGGCACGGTCTTTTGCGCCCACTGGTCCCAATTGTAGATGTGCACGTCGGTGCCGCAGATTGCCGTCTTCCTGATCTTGATCAGCACGTCGTTCGGACCGATTTCCGGCACCGGCACTTCTTCCATCCAGATGCCCGGCTCGGCCTTGGCCTTGACCAGCGCCTTCATCATGTTCGACATTCTCTTGTCCCCTGAACCTTAGTCGCCTGAACCTTAGTCGCCTGAACCTCAGTCGCTTGAATCTCTTGATCCGGAATCGCTTTTCGGTTCCGGCCGTTCAGGAAATTACGCCGAGTTCGCGACCGACTGCCGCGAACGCCTCAACCGCGCGATCGATGTCTGCCCTGGAATGGGCGGCTGACATCTGCGTGCGGATGCGCGCCTGGCCCTTCGGCACCACCGGGAAGGAGAAGCCGATGACGTAGATGCCGCGCTTCAGCATCCGCGCCGCCATCTCCTGCGCCAGCGTCGCGTCGCCCAGCATCACCGGGACGATAGGATGGTCGGCGCCGGCCAGTGTAAAGCCGAGCCTGCCCATCTCGGAGCGAAACCGCGCTGCGTTGGCATATAGGCGCTGACGCAACGCATCGCCATTGCCGATCAGCTCGAAAACCCGGATCGAGGCGCCGGCGATCGCCGGCATCAGCGTGTTGGAAAACAGATAGGGCCGCGAGCGCTGGCGCAGCCAGTCGACCACCTGCTTCCTGCCCGAAGTGTAGCCGCCCGACGCGCCGCCCAACGCCTTGCCAAGCGTGCCGGTGATGATGTCCACCCTGCCCTCGACGCCGCAATGTTCGGCCGAGCCACGGCCATTCCTGCCGACGAAACCAACTGCATGGCTGTCGTCGACCATCACCATTGCATCATATTTGTCGGCGAGGTCGCAGACGCCCTTCAGATTGGCGATGATGCCATCCATCGAGAACACGCCGTCGGTGGCGATCAGCCGGAACCGGCAGTCGCTCGCCTCTTTCAACCGCGCCTCCAGATCGGCCATGTCGTTGTTGGCGTAGCGGAAGCGCTTTGCCTTCGACAGCCGCACGCCGTCGATGATCGAGGCGTGGTTCAGCGCATCGGAGATGACCGCATCCTCCTCGCCGAGCAGCGTCTCGAACAGGCCGCCATTGGCGTCGAAGCAGGAGCCGTAGAGGATCGTATCCTCCATGCCGAGGAAGCCAGAAATCGTCGCCTCGAGCTGCTTGTGTTCTTCCTGCGTGCCGCAGATAAAGCGCACCGACGCCATGCCGTAGCCGTAACGGTCGAGCGCCTGCTTGGCCGCCTCGCGCAGTTCGGCGCTGTCGGCGAGGCCGAGATAATTATTGGCGCAGAAATTCAGCACCTTCTCGCCGCCGACCTCGATCTCGGCCGATTGGGTCGAGGTTATCACCCGTTCGGATTTGTAAAGGCCGGCCGATTTCAGTCCTTCAAGCTCGCTGTCGATGTGGGAAAGGAATGCTTCGGTCATGATCAGGCCCTGTTGAGATCGACGAGGACTGTCGCGCCGCGCGGACGAAAAATCCATCGCAAAAGCGACCGCTTCGGTGGCGGCAATGGCACGGCAGAGGCCACGATGTTCAAATGCGGAGGCGCCGCGAAAGATTGCAATAACCACTTTGCGGGTTTCCCGCCGCGGCCGCCGCCGCCGGCCTGTTGCCGTCCCAAACCTGTTAACACTTTGGAGCCAAAGGTTATCGCACAAGAATTCGTTGGCGAGAGGGCCGCCTCAGAAAATGTCACAGCAGCCGGTGCACGCCGTTTCGGGCAGGCTCATACTCCTGATCAAATCCGGCTACTGGCTGGCTCTGCTGATCATCGCCGCCATGGTCGTGGCCTCCTTCATCCTGCTGCAACAGGTGATGTCTACCCAACGGCACAATCAGGCGCTGCTCGATATCGTCAGCACACAGAAAGCCCTGTCGCAGCGCATCGTCTTCCTCGCCGGCGCGACAGGCAGCGCCTCACGCGACCAGCAGCCGGCCCTGGTTAGCGCGCTCAAGCAAGCGACGGTGGAGTTCGAGAAGAACTACGATCTGCTGCTCGAACGGACCGCCGCCGATCCGGCGTCGCCGGCAAGGTTCGATCCGAAATCGATCGAGAGCGTGCTTTTCGCCAAGCCGTACCATCTCGACTATTTCTCGGTCGGGCTTATCGCCAACGGCGAACGCCTGATCTCGTCATTCGAATCGCGGCTCAACATGGCCGGCAATGGTGGCTACAAAGGCGGAGAGGAGCGCGTCAACCTGAACGCTTCCGTTGCCAACGCAACTTTGTCGGGCTATGCCGCACTTGGCCAGCGCATCAGCGCCTTTGCAGACCAGCGATCCGAAACACTTCTCGATCTTAACCGCACATTGTTCTACTCGACCATCGGCGTCATCGTGCTGGTGGCGCTTTTCATTTTCAGGCCAATGTCGAATGCCATCCTGCGCCGGACGCGCGAGCTGGTCGATGCGCGCAATTCCATGGCCTTTATCGCCGTGCATGACGGGCTGACCGGCCTGCACAACCGCACCTTCCTGACCGAGCATTTCGATACGCTGATCAATGCCGCGCAGCGACGGCGTGAACGGGTTGCCGTGGTGCAGTTCGATCTCGACCGGTTCAAGCAGATCAACGACACGTTCGGCCACGCCGCCGGCGATTATGTGCTGGTGGCGGCTGCGCAGCGCATGCGTGATTCGTGCCGTACGTCGGATCTCAACGTGCGGCTCGGCGGCGATGAATTCGTCATGATTCTCAACGGCGCCGGCAGCACCGAGAACATCGATACCGTCGCCCGGCGCATCCTGACCAAGCTCAACAAGCCGATCGTCTTTCGAGGCACGACAATTCATCCGGGCGTAAGTGCCGGGATTGCGGTCTACCCTGTCGACGCCGACAATGCGCAGGATCTGCTCGTCCATGCCGATCTGGCGCTGTATTCCGCCAAGAAGCAGGGCGGCGGCAGCTTGTCGTTCTTCTCCGAGGAGCTGAGGCACGAACTCGATTATCGCAAGCAGCTCGAGCTCGACATCAGGACCGCCATCTCGGAGAAGGCGTTCGAAGTCTATTTCCAGCCGCAAGTCTCGCTGTCGGACGGCGGCATCAGCGGCATCGAGGCTCTGGTTCGCTGGAGACATGCCGAGCGCGGCATGATCGCGCCGGGCGAGTTCATTCCGATCGCGGAAAAATGCGGTCTCATGCCCGAGATCGGCCGCATCGTCATTGCCACGGCGATCGACGAAGCAGCCGAATGGAACCGCGCAGGCATCGCCTTCGGCCGGATCGCGGTCAACGTGTCGGGTTCGGAGCTGCGCGAGACAGATTTCGAAGTCTTCCTGTTCGACATGCTGGAGAGGGCTGGCCTGCCAGCGCACAAACTATCGCTGGAGATCGTCGAATCCGTCATCCTCGACGACGAGAAGACCGGTATCGCGGCAAAGCTGCGGCACATTCGCGCCGCCGGCATCCATCTTGAGCTCGATGATTTCGGCACCGGCTACGCATCGCTCAGCCATGTCAATCCAAACGAGATCGATCGGCTGAAGATCGACCGCCGTTTCGTCCAGAACATCAACGAGAACAGCGGCAACACCAAGATCGTGCGTGCCCTCACAGAACTCGCCCGCGGTCTCGGCATCTCGATCGTTGCCGAGGGCGCTGAAACCGAAGCCGAGCTCGACTCGCTGATGGCGATCGGCTGCGACCAGGTGCAGGGCTATTCCATCGCTTTCCCGATGCCGCCGGACAGCGTGCGCGAATGGCTGGTGGCGCGAACGCCCAAGAAGGCCAGGCTGACGGTGCTGCAGGGCTGCCGGGCGTAGATCCGTCATGGTTCGGCCTTGCGAACCGACCTGATCTGCCGAGGCGGAAGGTCATCCTCATCACCGGGAAATCCTGCCAGCAATTGTCCAAAGCTGGGCACACGCGCCAGTCTTTCGTAGTCCTGAAACGACAAAATGACCGCCTGCTTGCGGCCGTGCCGGGTGATGATGGCCGGTTCTCCCGCGACGACCGGATCGAGCAGCGCCGAGAGTGTAGCCCCGGCATCCTTCAGCGAAATTTCGCGCATGGCGTTTCCTATCCTAATTTCTAACCCTCGACATTGGCCCGTAGCGCGGCCAGCACCTGTGCAAACTCTGCCAGCCTGTCGTCGGACAGTCCTTTCCGCAGCCGCTTGTCGAAGGCTAACGCGGCGGTGCGCAATTTCAGGAACAGCGCTTCTCCGGCTTGGGTCAGCTCCACCTGGTGAACCCGGCGGTTCTCGGGATCGCGGCGGCGCATCAGCAGGCCTTGCGTCTCCATGGCGTTGAGGTGGTGGGTCAGCGTTGCGCCCCGGATGCCGATCATGCCGGCGAGCTCGCGTTGGTTGGCCAGCTCCCGCGACTTGACCGACAGCAACGTGACCCAGACCGGCAGCGTGCCGCCTGCCTCGACCAAGGCAGCGTCGAAAGCCTGCGCAACCAGCTTGGCGGTGCGCGCGAGATTCATCCCGATCGGCGGGCGGTCAAAGGGCGTCATGATCCGACACTAGAACAAGGGCAAAGCCTATGGAACCGGCTCGAGCTTATGCGTTGACATCTAATCATTTGATATCTATCAATATGACTAGCGGTGGGCAAGAGAGGAAATGCGGTCATGCAATATGTCTACATCATCGTCCTCGGCCTTCACGTCATGGCGGGCGTGTTCTGGGCCGGCACCACCATCGCGGTCGCCCGCGAACCGGAGATCAGAGCGGAACGTTTCTTCCGGCCGCAAATGGGCGCAGCCGGCGTGGTTTTCCTCACGGGCTTGCTGCTGTGGTATTTCTTCCACAACGGCTCTTTCGGCTCGATGGAGAAGGTCTTGGCGCTGGGCATCTTGACGGCGTTAATCGCCGCCGGGGTTCAGGGCGCGCTGGTGGGTTCCGCCAGCAGGCAGTTGGCCGGCGCTGATGCGGCGAAGCAAACCCAATTGCGCGCCAAGATGACAAAAGGCGAACGCATCGCTGGCGGCCTGCTGGTCATCACCGTGTTCTGCATGGCCACCGCCAGGATGTTTTGAGCGTCCTGCCGCAATCGCAAGATCGTACGGTGCCCGGCGATAGCCGGCGGCGTGCGCGGCGCGCAGATCGGACCGACGTGCCTGGTGGCTCTCCGTACGGAGGTTCGGCTGCGCGCCACCAATCAATATTCCTCAGATCCGCAAGCCGAACCTGATGCCGTCATAGATGGCGGCGTGGATGTTGCGCGAGGCTACTGCATCGCCGATGCGGAAGAGCACGAAACCACTCTGCGGATTGCGCACCGGAAAGATGTCGCCGCCATTGACCAGTTTTTCGTAATCGATCGCGCCGGCGTTCTTCGACAGCGGCTTCAGCGCCAGGTAGAGATCGTCGAGCGGCAGCGTGCCGTGCTCGACCACCACCTGGTCGACCCGCCGCTCGCCGCGCCAGCCATCGGCGAAGTCGGAGGCGAGCTCGGCGATCAGCTGGTTGCCTTCGCGCCGCACCGAGCGCAGCCGTGTGTTGATGGTCACCGTGACCCCCTTTTCCTGGAAGGCGCGCATGTAGGGCACATGGTTCATGCCGCCCATTTCCGGGGCGAAGAAGCGCTCTGGTGAGACCAGCTCCAGCCTGGCGCCGCTATTGGCGATCAGTTCGGCGGCCCCCATGCCCTGATGGCCGCCATTGTCGTCATAGAGCAGTACATTCTCGGCCGGCTTGATGCTGCCGGCCATGATATCCCAGCTCGAGGTGACGAGATCGTCGCCCGCCGTCAGAGGCGGGTTCTGCGGCAGCCCGCCGGTGGCGATCACCACCACGTCGGGCGACAGCGCCAGCACATCGTCCTTTTCCGCCCATTTGTCGTAACGGATCTCGACGCCGAGCCGGTCGAGCTCGGCCAGACGCCAATCGATGATGCCGATCAATTCCTTGCGGCGCGGGTTCTGCGTTGCCAGCCGCACCTGGCCGCCGGCCTGGCTCGATGCTTCCAGCACCGTCACCTGGTGCCCGCGCTCGGCGGCGACGCGCGCCGCCTCCAGCCCGCCGGCGCCGGCGCCCACGACGACCACCTTCCGCTTCGGTCCCTCGGTTTTCGGAATAATATGCGGGATATCAGCCTCGCGGCCCGTCGCCGCATTGTGGATGCACAGCGCCTCGCCGCCCTCATAGATGCGGTCGAGGCAATAGGTGGCGCCGACGCAAGGCCGGATCTCGTGCTCGCGGCCTTCCATGACCTTCCTGACGATGTGTGGGTCGGCGATGTGGGCGCGCGTCATGCCGACCATGTCGAGCTTGCCGGTGGCGATGGCGTGACGCGCGGTGGCGACGTCGGAAATCCGCGCCGCATGGAAGGTCGGGAATTTCGTCGCCGCCCTGATCTCGCCGGCAAAGTCGAGATGCGGCGACGAGCGCATGCCGGTCACCGGGATGACTTTTGTCAGCGCCGCATCGGTCTCGATCGAGCCACGGATGATGTTCAGGAAATCGACCTTGCCGGAGCCGGCCAGCCGCCTGGCGATTTCGACGCCCTCCTGTTTCGACAGACCTTTCTCGAAATCCTCGTCGGCGACCATGCGGATGCCGACGACGAACTTTTCGCCGACCGCGGCACGCACTGCGTCGAGCACCATTCCGGTGAAGCGCAGCCGGTTGTCGAGCGAGCCGCCGAAATCGTCGTCGCGCTGGTTGGTGGCCGGCGACCAGAAACCGTCCATAAGATGGCCGTAGGCTTCGAACTCGATGCCGTCGAGGCCGGCAGCCTGGCAGCGCTGCGCCGCCGCCGCATAGTCGGCGACGATGCGCTCGATATCCCAGTCCTCGATAGTCTTGGGAAAGGCACGATGGGCCGGTTCGCGCACCGGCGAAGCCGACAGGACGGGCAGCCAGTCGGCCTTGTTCCAACCGGTGCGGCGGCCGAGATGGGTGATCTGTATCATCACCTTGCAATCGTGCTCGTGGCAGGCATCGGTAAGCTCGGCGAGCCATGGCACGATGCGGTCGTCATAGACATGCAGATTGCCAAAAGCGGCCGGGCTGTCGCGCGAGACGATCGCCGAACCGGCGGTCATGGTCAGCGCCATGCCGCCCTTGGCCTTTTCGGCATGATAGAGCCGGTAGCGCTCTTTCGGCATGCCGTCCTCGGAATAGGCCGGCTCATGGCTGGTCGACATCACCCGGTTCTTCAGCGTCAGATGCTTGAGCTGATAGGGCTGGAGAAGCGGATCGTTGCTGGTCATCGTCTTCCTGCTGTTTCAAATTGTGCTAATGAGCGGCAAATTTTGTTTTTACGCATGTCGCCGTCCCAAATCCGCTGCACAGTTTTGGGCGACATGCAGCAAGGAACCTGCTCATGACCGATACGAAAAACCTCACCCAGCTCGGCACCAACGTCGAGGCGCCACAGAGCCCTGAAGCGGCAGTCCTGGAAACCGTGCCGTTTTCGCGCGGCGACGGCCCGCCGGCCATCGTTCGCTTCACCTGCCCGGAATTCACTTCGCTCTGCCCGGTCACCGGCCAGCCGGACTTCGCCCATATCGTCATCGACTACGCACCCGATGCGCTGCTGGTGGAATCGAAGTCGCTCAAGCTGTTCATGACCTCGTTTCGCAACCATGGCGCCTTCCACGAAGAATGCACGGTGATGATCGGCCGCCGCATCATCGCCGCGACCAAGCCATTGTGGTTGCGCATCGGCGGCTACTGGTATCCGCGCGGCGGCATTCCGATCGACGTGTTCTGGCAGACCGGCGCACCGCCGGAAGGTGTGTGGCTGCCCGACACAGGGGTTGCACCCTATCGCGGACGCGGCTAATCGGACGAAGCGGCTCACCTGATCCCGGTCCGGCACAGGTTAGTCTCCAGGAAAGGCATCACCGCGTCGCGGTACCGCTGTTGGTCATAGCGATAGAGATCAACATGCCGCGCGCCGTCGAACCAGACCAGCTTTGCGTCAGCGCCTGCCGCATCTTTCAACGCCAGTGTCTGGCTGCGAGCGACAAACGGATCCGAATTGCCACCTAGCAGCAATATCGGCCGATCAATCGCGCCGATGCGATCGACCGGCCTGACATCATCTACCCCGAAGTCAAGGCGGAGCTGCATCTGCGCCAAGAGGATGGTCGCCTGTACGTCGCGCAACATAGGCAAGGGCGCTCGCAACGCCGTGGTTTCCAGCAAAGTCGCGTAGAGCTGCTCCAGGACATAGGCATCGGCATGCTCCTGCTGAGCGCCAAATACAAAAGCAGCCGCACCGAGCGACGAGCCGATGGCCGCCACCTTGCGACCGGCGAAGCGTTGCCGCGCAAAGGCGAGGATGCGGCTGGCGTCCTGCCGTTCGATGTAACCAAAGCCTCTGATATCGCCGCCGCTTTCGCCATGTCCCGACAGATCGAACAGCACGATCGAGTAGCCGCTTTCGAAAAGCAGCTTCGCTCTTGGAACCATGGCCAGCTTGTTTGAACCGCGTCCGTGTAACAGCACGATTGTTCCGCAACTGTCCTGCCGATCCGCCACCCAACCGGCAAGATCGGGCGCGCCCTCTTGCTTCAGAACGATGCGCTCCACCTCTAACCCCACAGGCAGCGTGAAGCTTTGCTGAGGCACGCGGGCCACCGCGCGGCTTCCTGCCTCCCAGGTGACAGCGCAGGCCAGGACGCAAACCGCCGCGAATAAAGCAACCACGACAGGACCTCTTCTCATCGATCGGTCACGTGCACTTCGCATCAGTTGAGCGGCAGCCGCCGGTAACGGCCGGGACTGTTCGGATCGCTGAAATGGTGCATCGGCCCGTGTTCGGCGAAGTGTGCTGACCAGCGTTTCATTGCCGCCGGGGCGAGCTCGACACCCAGCCCGTCACCTTCCGGCACGCGCACCGTGTTGGCGATCTGTTTGAACGGGCCGTCCTTGATCACGTCGCCGATCTGCCAGCGAAACAGGGATTGCGACGCCTCGGTGATCCATGGCGTTGCCGCCACGACGTGCAGATAAGCCGATGTCATGATGCCGAGATCGTTCGAATAGCACCAGAACCCCTTGCCCATCGCCTCACAGGCGGCAATGAATTTCAGAGTTTTCGACAATCCGCCGAGTGCTGCGAAATTGCAGACGAAGTAATCCGGCGCACCGAGCGCGACTGCCCGTCTGAGATCCGGGATGTGCGTCGAGAACGGAATGCGCGAATGCTGGCGCAGCGCAGCCATCTCCTCGAAGGTCGCGACCGGATCCTCGTAGTTGCGGATGTTGAACGGCTCGATCTCGCGCAGCACCCAGCGCGCTGTGGTCAGCGACCACTGCATGTTGGAATCGAGTTTGATCTGCGCTTTATCGCCAAGCGCCTCGCGCAGCATGCGCACTGTCCTGATCTCGAGCTCGGGATCGCCCATGATCAGCTTGCCCTCGAAGATCGTCGAGCCGTGCTGTTCTCGCATGCCGAGACAGTAGTCGACGATCGCTTCGGCGGTCATCTCGCCGCCGGCTCCGCCTTGAGCGGGGCGAAAGGCGAAATATTCCGAAAACGGAATGTCCTTGCGCACCGCGCCGCCGAGCAGCTTATAGAGCGGCATACCGAAGACCTTGCCTCTTATATCCCACAGCGCCAGTTCGACGGCGCCGAACGCCACCGTGGCTGCATTCTCGCCGGTGTTGGCGGTAATCTGCCAGGGCGGCACGCAGCGCGCCTCGCAGTCGGCGATGTCGAGCGGATCGGCGCCAATCAGCGCCGGCGCGATCTCGGCCTTGATCACCTCGCCGAAATGCCACCATGGCGCCTCGCCCAGTCCGACCACGCCTTCGTCCGTCTCGACCTCGATGATCGATTTCGACGCGCCGCCGTAGAGACCAGCCGTCCACCAGAACGGAGCATCGAGCGGGACGTTGACGTGGGTGACGCGGATGTTGGTGATCTTCATCGATTCCGTTCTCACTCGCACTGGTATTGGCTTAGCGCCCATTCGCCGGTCACCGAGAGCAGGTCCGATATCTTCCAGTCGCCGTCGATTTTTTTGAACTTCCATTCCAGCCGATGCGGGTTGCCGGCGGCGACGAAGGCGACGACGACCTTGGCCTCGTCGCCCTTGACCGCTTCGATGGTCTTCAGGCTCTTGTCGATCTCCGCCTTGTCGTATTCGGAATTGTCGAGCGCCATGTTGGGATCGAGGCACTCGCCCTGCCCCGACTTCCGCAGCGCGTCGCTCTTGTCGAGCACCGACTTTGCCGGGTCGGTGAAATGGCCCCGCTGAGCCGGATCGACCTCGAGCCCGGCATGCTCGTAGAACGGCTTCACCACCGCAGTCGGCGAGCCCGGCTGCACGGGTGCGGCCGGCGCGTTTTCTGCCGGCGGCAACACTGCCGGCGGAGGTGCCGCACTGTCGGCCGGCGCGTTTGCGGGCGGCGCGCCGAACAGGCCCTGAGCGGCGGCGCTGCTCAATCCGGCCAGCAGGCACGCAGTCGCCAAAATCCAGGGATGGCAGCGAAGCACGGCGTCACTCCGGAGGCTGCCCGGCCAGGCATTCGAGCGCACTCAGCGTCCAGCCGCTGGTCTTCGAGGTAATGTCGGCGACCTTCCACTTGCCGTCGATCTTCTTCAATGACCAGACCATTTCGCGTTTGGAATCATCGCCTTCCGGAAAAAGGTTGAACGTCGCCGTCACCTCGGCGCTGTCGCCATCCAGCGTTTCGGCCAGCGTCAGCGTCTTGGCCACGGTCTTCTCGTCATAGTCCTGCGCATCGAGACCAGGGGCGAAGTCGATGCAGGGAACTTCATCCGGATGGCTCTTTGCCGCATTGTCGTTCAGTTCGAACAGTTTCGTCACCGGTGCGGTGAAGCGGTCGCGATATTGCGCATCGGCCTCGAATTTGACCGACGGGACATAAAAGAACTTCACGGCGTTGGCAGCAGGGCCGGCAAACGCGGCCGCCGGCACAGCCATCGAAAGCGCGGCAACAAAAAGTGGCAGTTTCATGGGTGTCCCCGATTGTTCACTGACGGAAGCTATCAGTACCACGCATCTTGCCCGTCGGCTTTCTTGCGGTCCATGAAATCCTGCAACGCGTCCTCTGCTGGCAACTCAGGCGTTCAGCCAGACATTCTGGAGATCCATCTCGAAGGTTTGGTGGACACCGTAGTTCTTCACCTTCTCGTTCATGTGGCTGAACAGCTTCTGCCAAAACGGCTGAATGATGACGCCCGAATCCTGCAGGATCTGCTCGATGTCCTTCATGACCTCGCGGCGCTTTTCCACGTCGATGAGCGAAAGAGCCTGCTTGAGCTTGGCGTCGAAATCAGGGTTCGAGTAGCCGGTTTCGTTCCAGGCCTCGCCGGTGCGATAGCCGAGCGCCAACACCTGTACGCCAAGCGGGCGCATGTACCAGATGGTCATCGAATAGGGGTATTTCGTCCAGTCGTTCCAGAAGGTCGGCCCCGGCAGCACGGTGCGCTTCACTTTGATCCCGGCATCGCGCAACTGGCCGGCAATAGCGTCGCCGGTGTTCTTTTGCCAATCGTCCTCGACGGTGATCAGTTCATGCTCGAAGTCGTCCTGCCCGGCATCGGCCATAAGCTTCTTGGCGCCCGCGGCGTCGCGTGTCTTCTTGGGCAGCGCGTAGTATTCCGGATGAATCGGGCTGACGTGGTGGTTTTCACCAACAGTGCCTCGCCCGGCGTAGCCAAGTTCGAGCACCGCTTTGTTGTCGACGGCCATCTGGAGGGCGTTGCGAACCCGCTTGTCGTCATAGGGCTTGTTCGTGATGTTGGTCCGGGCGACGAGCGTGGTCGCTGTCGCGACCTCCGATTTGACCAGCCCCATCTTGTCGAGAATGTCTATGAAGTCGGCCGGCGTCTCGAAGTTGAGGTCGATTTCGCCGGAGTCGAATGCATTTATCGAGGCGTTGAAATCGGTTCCGTAGTCGATGAATTCGACGCCGTCGAGAAGCGCTTCACCGCCCCACCATTTGCCATTTTCACGACGCTTGACGACCGCTTTCTGGCCGACCGCATAAGACACCAGTTCGAACGGCCCGGTGCCAATCGGCTTCTCGATCGGATTGGCGCCGTCGGCGTCGAAGTTGCGATGGACCACCAGCGCCGGATAGTCGGTGAAGTTCGGGATCAGCGAGATGTCCGGCTCGTTCAGCTTCAGCTTCACCGTGTTGTCGTCGACCTTGGTGATCGCCCCTTCCCTGGCCTTGCCGGTCTTTGCATCGATCAGCGCACCGACGCGCGCGGCCATCGAATTGCCGGCGGCAGCCTTCTCGCACCAGCGCGTCAGATTGTAGGCCACGTCATCGGCGTTGAAAGCATCGCCGTTGTTCCAGGCGATGCCCTTGCGCACATGCAGCACGTATTCGGTGGCGTCGTCGTTGACCTCCCAGCTTTCGAGCAGAACCGGCTCGAATGTGAACTGGCGGGTGTAGCGGACAAGCGGCTCGAGCCAGCAGCGTGAAATGTTCGCAAGTTCCACCCAGTCGTAGGTGCGCGTGTCCTTTTGCGCCTTCACCGACATCGAAACGTGCAGCGTTCCGCCTTTCTTCGGCTCTTCAGCCAAAGCCCGCTCCGGCACGGCAAGTCCAATCATGCCGTAGGCAAGGGCCGCCGATGCGCCGAAAGCGCTTGCCAGGGCCAGAAACTCCCGCCGGTCGACGCGACCGGCGCGCGCCTCGCTGGCCATTGCTTCGATGGCGCTCGGTACGCGATCGCCGTTGCTTCTGAAGAGTGTCATTTTTTTCCTCCCTTATGGTTCGCATCGGGTCTTCGCCCGTGATCAACTAACGCTGTCCGGCAGTTTCTCCTCGCGCCGCGCAATCAAATCTTTGAGACCATCGGCGATGCCCTCATCGAGCTTCGGCTCCTCATAATCGGCGAGCATGTTGCGCGCTTTCTCGCGGCCGCGGGTGTCGTGGTCCTTTGCTCCTTCCGCCTTCCACTGTTCGAACGAATTGAAGTCCATGATGCTCGGTATGAAGAAGGCGGACTCGAAATGTTCAAGCGTGTGCTGGGTGCCGAGGAAATGGCCCTGCGGTCCGACCTCGCG
The DNA here is from genome assembly GCF_040321495.1 of Mesorhizobium sp. M0408. Taxonomy (NCBI): domain Bacteria; kingdom Pseudomonadati; phylum Pseudomonadota; class Alphaproteobacteria; order Hyphomicrobiales; family Phyllobacteriaceae; genus Mesorhizobium; species Mesorhizobium sp. M0408. The sequence goes on from NZ_JAMYRO010000012.1 coordinate 31,733, forward strand.
GATAGCCGCCATAGCCTCCTTGAAATCGTCGAATGGCAGCCCGCCAGCATATTTGTACCAGCCGACAAGCTGCTCGCAGTCGGTGGCAAATTTCGAATAGCCGCAGGTCAGGCCGGCCTCGAGCCAACCGGCGGAGTGCCAGATGTAGTTGGCGCCGGCAAGGATGGCGGCATGCATCAGCATGTTCGCCTCGTAGCCCGCCTGGGCGTCGTTCAGCTTCGAGCCGACGTGGAAACCGGACGTGCGCCACGGCAGACGATACTTCCGCGCCAGCGCGCCCATGAGATACATCATCTGGGCCGCCTCCGGCGTGCCGCCCATGGGAGCGCCGGTCTTCATGTCGACCGTCACCATGAACTGTCCGTAGATCTGCGGCGAACCCGGACGCAGGAGCTGTGTGAACGCGACGCCCGCCAGCGCTTCGGCATTGACCTGCGCGACCGCACCGACGGCAGAGGCCGAAGTCGAGGCGCCGCAAAGGGCGAAGGGGGCGAGGATCAGCGGCTGGTTGTGGCGCGCATAGACTTTCATCGCGTCCAGCATGGTGGCGTCCCACACCAGCGGCGAATTGCAGTTGGTGATGGACACCAGGACCGGGTTGTCGCGGACAAAATCCTCGCCGAACACGATGCCTGCCATCGCCATCGTGTCTTCGGCTCGATCCCTGGAGGTCACGATGCCCATGAACGGCTTGTCGGAGTGCTTCAGCGCCGAATGGATGATGTGGAGGTGACGTTTCGGCACCGCGATTTCCATCGGCTCGCAGATGATCGAGCTCGACGAATGCAGCGCCGGCGCCATGTAGGCGAGCTTGTGGAAATTGTTGAGGTCGGCGAGTGTGCCGTAGCGCCTGTTGTTGTCGAGGTCGCGTACGTAAGGCGCCCCGTACATCGGCACGAAGATGGAGTTGTTTCCACCCACACGTACGGAACGCTGGGGATTCCTCGCATTGAGCGTGAACTCCGACGGGACCTTCGAGATGAGCTCCATCAGCAGGGCGCGGTCGATCCGGACCCTTGTCTCCGAGACATCGGCGCCCGCCGCCTTCCACATTGCGATCGCTTCGTCGTCGCGGAACTCGCATCCGACTTCTTCGAGGATGGAGAGCGACTCCTGGTGGATCAGCTCAACCGCCTCGTCCGGAACCATCTGATAGACGGGAATCTGGCGGACCAGGGTTGGAAACGACGCTATGGGTGCGCCCCGCAGCGCCTTGCGCCCCAGGCGGCCACCGCTGCGGCGGTTGGTGTGTTCGCTCACTTCAACGGCCGGTGCGTTCATGAAGGCTCCATATTCCTGTTGGTGACCAATCTAGCCAGACAAAATGCAGCTGTGACGCTGGAAAATCCTGATCTCTTGTATAAGCTCAGCTTATGCGAAGCTTGCGCCACCTGCTGCCGTCGGCCGGCAGCCTGATCGTTTTCGAGGCCGCCGGGCGGCTGTCGAGCTTTACCGCCGCCGGGCGCGAGCTCGGCATGACGCAGGCTGCCGTCTCCTATGCGATCCGTGGGCTCGAAGAGCAGCTCGGCGCGAAACTCTTCCAGCGCCGCCACCGGCAAGTCAGCCTGACCGAGGCCGGCGACCGCTTCCATGCCGACGTCTCGCTCGGCCTGTCGCACATTCGCAAGTCGGCGGAGGATCTGCGCCAGATCGCCGTCGGCGCGCATGTGACGCTCGCGGCCTCGACCGCCTTCGCCTCGTTCTGGATGATGCCGCGCCTGCAGCAGTTTCGCGACGAATTGCCGGGCATCGACCTGCGCATCCAGACCGCCGACCGCGATCTCGACATCATCGCCGAAGACATCCCGCTCGGCGTCCGCGGCGGCGAGCCCAAGGAATGGACGGATTATCATTCGCTGCCGCTGGCCGATGAGGTGATATTCCCCGTTGCCGGCGTTAGTTATGTGGCCCGGTTCGGGCTGCCGGAGCGTGTCGCGGACCTTCAATCGCACCGCCTTATCCATCTTGAAGAGCCGTTTCGCGAGGCCGCGAGCTGGGACGAATGGTTCGCCTCGGCCGGTGTCGACATCGCCGATGCCGGACGCGGCTTGCGCATCAACGACTATGCGCTGGTGATCCAGGCAGTCATGGAAGGGCAAGGCATCGCGCTCGGCTGGGGTCACCTCGCCGAGCGGCTGCTGGCATCAGGGCTGCTGGTGCGCGTCACCGGCCACACGATGACGACCGGCAAGGGCTTTCATGTAATCTGGTCGAAGAACCGCGAACTCAGCGACAACGCCCGCAAGGTGCGGGACTGGCTGGCGGCGCAGGCGTGAGGCCGATAAATGCCCGGTCAAACGGTCACGACGATCTTGCCGAACTGTTCGTTCGATTCGAGATAGCGGTGCGCCTCGACGATCTGGTCGAACGGAAAGGTCCTGGCGATTACCGGCTTGAGCGAACCCGAGCTCAGTCCGTCGAGGATGAATGTCTTGGCGGCCTGCAGCCGGGCCGGATTGCTAGTGATTTCGTGGACGAGATAGCCGCGCAGCGTCAGTGTCTTGGCCAGCACCGCAGGTAGCGGAAAGGGTGTCGAGTCGGCGCTCAAGCCGCCATATTCGATGAGAATGCCACCCGGTGCCATCGCTGCCGTCAGAGGCTTGAAAATCGGGCCGCCGACGGCATCGAACACCACGCGCACGCCGCCCGGGCCGGCGATTCGCTTCAGCCTGGCTTCCAGGTCCTCCTCTGCCGAGGCGATGACGTGGGCGGCGCCGAACTCAAGCAAAGCCCGCTTCTTGGCAGATGTCCGTGTGACCGCGATCGGGGTCGCGCCAACCATGTTGGCGATCTGGATCGCGGCCAGTCCGACGCTGCTCGAGGCTGCGGTGATGACAACAAAGTCCTCGCTTTGGAGGTCGGCAATGTCGATCAGCGCACCGTAGGCGGTGAGATATTGCATCCACGCTGCGGCGGCTTCTTCCCAACTCAGCGATGGTGGATGCTTGACGACGAGCTCGGCGGGGTATGTGGCAATCTCACCATAGGCAGGCCAGCGGGCCATCGATAATGGCGGAACGATGCTGACGGCATCGCCAGGCGCAAACCCGTCCACGCCTTCGCCGACCATCTCGACAATACCCGCCGCCTCGAGCCCAAGACCGGAAGGCAACGGCGCGGCCTGGATGTAGGTCCCCGAACGCAGCAGCGCCTCGGCGCGGTTTATGCCCAACGCCTTGACGCGGATCTGAATCTCACCGCTCGCGGGCGCAGGCGCGTCAACATTCTCGATGCGCAGGACCTCGGGACCACCGAGCTCATGAAAGCGAACGACACGTGCCATCGGTCACAACTCCAAAATATTTGAACTGAATCAGCTATGCCAGCGCTCATCAGGCGGATAAATAGCCGCTTGAGTAGATCAGCAGAAACTGCAGGTTTTGAATATGGATCGCCTTACGAGCATGGCCGTGTTCGTCAAAGCCGTCGACCTGGGCTCGTTCGCAGCCGCGGCGGCGGCTCTCGATCTGTCCGGGCCGATGGTCGGCAAGCATGTCCGGTTTCTCGAGGAGCGCCTGAGCGTGCGCCTCATCAACCGGACCACGCGTCGCCAAAGCCTGACCGATTTCGGGCGCGCCTATTATGAACGCTGCCGGTTGGTGCTTGCCGAAGCGGAGGCCGCGGATGCACTCGCCGCCGACCAGCTTGCCGAACCGCGCGGAAAGCTGCGTGTCCTCATGCCGGTGCATTTCGGCCGGCGCTGCGTTGCCCCGATCCTGTTCGGGCTTGCGCAGCAACATCCGGCGCTGGAACTTGACCTATCGTTCAGCGATGCCATCGCCGATCTGGCAGAGGATGGCTGCGACCTTGCCATCCGAACGGGCGATCTGGAGGACCAGACCGGGGTGATGGCGCGTCGCATCGCGCGCCAGCACATGGTCGTCTGCGCGTCCCCGCCCTATCTCGACCGGCACGGCGAGCCACATGAAATAGATGACCTCGGCAGCCATCACGCGATCATCTACCGCCGTTCCGGGCGTGCCGTTCAGCCGTGGCTGTTTCCGCGCAATGGCCACCCCGCGATTGAGGTCAGGCCAGTCAGCAGATTGCGGCTCGACGACCTCGATGCCATCGCCGATGCCGCGGCCGCCGGCATGGGGCTCGCGTGGCTGCCATACTGGATGGTTCGCCAGCGCATCCAGGCGGGCGCACTTGTCCCGCTGTTGCCGGAACAATCCCGGTTTCTCTACGACGTTCATGCCCTGTGGTTGCAGACGCCTCATCTGCCGATGAAAGTCCGCCTTGCCGTCGATGCACTGTCGGCAGCGCTGCCCAAGCTCATGAGTTGAAGTGCACGGCCGCGGTCGGCTGCGTGGATTTCCTCAATTCCGCCCTCCCGCATCGACCACGAATCCGCCTATAGTGCCCCATGCCGATCCGCCAGCTTTCCGAAACGATGATCAACCAGATCGCCGCCGGCGAAGTCATCGAGCGTCCGGCAAGCGTGGTCAAGGAACTGGTCGAGAACGCGCTCGATGCCGGTGCAAGCCGTGTCGAGATCGTCACCGTCGGCGGCGGGCTGAACCTGATCCGCGTCAGCGACGACGGCTCGGGCATTCCGGAAAAGGAACTGGCGCTGGCGATTGCGCGCCATTGCACCTCCAAGCTCGCCGACGACATTCACGACATCCGCTCGCTCGGTTTTCGCGGCGAGGCCTTGCCTTCGATCGGCTCGGTGGCGCGGCTGTCGATCCGCTCGCGCACCACGTCCAGTGAAAACGCCGCCGAGATCGGCATCGACGGCGGCCGCGTCTCCGCGGTCAGGCCGGCGGCGGCCAATCGCGGAACCACGGTTGAGGTGCGCGACCTGTTCTTCGCCACGCCCGCAAGGCTCAAATTCATGAAGGGCGAGCGCGCCGAAAGCTCGGCCATCGGCGACGTGGTCAAGCGCATCGCCATCGCCTTTCCCGCCGTGCGCTTCACCCTGGCCGGGCCGGACCGCTCGACGCTGGAGCTGCCGGCGACCGAGGACGGCCCGGAAGGCCGGCTGCGCCGGGTGGCACAGGTGATGGGCGCCGACTTTCCGGACAATGCGATCGCCATCGACGCGATGCGGGACGGCGTGCATCTCGTCGGCCATGTCTCGGTCCCCTCCTTCACCCGCGCCAACGCGCTGCAGCAATACGCTTATGTCAACGGCCGCCCGGTGCGTGACAAACTGATCGCCGGCGCCATTCGCGGCGCCTTCGCCGACGTGCTGCCGCGCGACCGCCATGCCGTCACCGTGCTGTTCCTGACGCTCGATCCGGCGATCGTCGACGTCAACGTCCATCCGGCCAAGGCGGACGTTCGCTTCCGCGATCCGGGGCTGGTGCGCGGGCTGATCGTCGGCGCCATCCGCGAAGCGCTGGCCAATGCCGGCATCCGCGCCGCCACCACCGGGGCCGCCGGCATGATGGCGGCGTTCCGGCCAGGCGCGGCATCCTATGCGCATGGTGGCCCGGCCAACGGTCACCGCAGCTACGAGGCCGCCTATCGGGCATCGGGCTTGTCCGGGTTCGATCCTGCCCGTTCGCCGCCGCGGCCGCTCGATATGGGCGACGGGTTCGGCGAGGACGAGCAGGCGGCCTTCGACGCGGGGCCGCTGCACAGCGCCGATGCGCGCGCCGGGCAAAACGAAGCGGCGAAAACGCTGCTCGGCACGGCGCTGGGCGCGGCGCGCGCGCAAGTGCACGAGAATTATATCGTCGCCCAGACCAGGGATTCGCTTGTCATCGTCGACCAGCATGCGGCGCATGAGCGGCTGGTCTACGAGGCCTTGAAGAACGCCCTCCACTCACGCGGGGTGCCGTCGCAGATGCTGCTGTTGCCCGAGATTGTCGATCTGTCGGAAGAGGATGCCGAGCGGCTTGCCAGGCATTCCGAGACGCTGGCCCGCTTCGGCCTCGGCATCGAGCGCTTCGGCCCCGGTGCCGTCGCGGTGCGCGAGACGCCGTCGATGCTCGGCGAGACCAACGTCCAGCAGCTGGTGCGCGATCTCGCCGACGAGATCGCCGACAACGACACGGTCGACACGCTGAAGGAGCGGCTGGACAAAATAGCCGCGACCATGGCCTGCCACGGCTCGGTGCGTTCCGGCCGCCTGCTCAAACCGGAAGAGATGAACGCGCTGCTGCGCCAGATGGAGGCGACGCCGGGCTCCGGCACCTGCAACCATGGCCGCCCGACCTATATCGAGCTCAAGCTCGCGGATATCGAGAGGCTGTTTGGGAGGCGGTGAGAAGGTCGCAGGGCGCGGACCCCCACCCGGACCTTCGGTCCGACCTCCCCACAAAGGGGGAGGTTGGGAGATTAGCCGCGGGCGCCTCGCGAGGAGCTTACCCTCCCCCTTGTGGGGAGGGTCGCTGCGAAGCAGCGGGGTGGGGGTACGAAAAGAGCCGCTGTACAGCGGCTCTTTTCGAGTCAGGCACAGCCCCAAACCCTTTGCTCATCTCTTCAAATTCACCACGATGACGCCGCCTAGCGCCAGCGCGCCGCCGAAGATGCCAAGCAGCGTCGGCACCTCGCCCAGCCAAAAGAAGCCGATCAGCGTCGCCATCGGCGACACCAAATAGAGGAAGTTCGAGGCACGCGCCGCGGGCAGTCGGGAAAGTGCTGTTGCCCAGGCAGCGTAGGCGATGAGGCTGGGCACGATGCCGAGAAAGATGACCGCGCCGAGCCCGGCCGTATCGGCGACCGCCGCCTGCGCCAGACCGCTCGGCAGGAACGGCGACAGGCAGAGCGCGCCAAGCACCATGTTCGAGGCCGAGATCGTCAGCGGGTGGTGGCGACCAAACAGCGGCTTCTGGACGATGGTGTTGACGGCCGAGCACAGCGCCGAGCCGAGGACAAGCAGCGCACCACTGTTGAAATGCAGCCCTTGCCCCTCGCCCATGGCGATGATCCCGATACCGGCGAAGGACAGGAATGTGCCGGCCCAGGCCAGGCCCGAGAAGCGTTCGCCGAGCAGCGCCATGGCCATGATGGCGGTGAAGATCGGGCTGACATTGATGATGAAGCCGGCCGCACCGGCCGAAACGGTCAGCTCGCCGAAATTGAGCATCACCGTGTAGAGCGCGACGAAGACGGCACCACCGAAGACAAAGCGCCAGAGTTCATCGAGCCTGGGCAGTGCCGGCCGCTTGACCGCGAGGAAGATCGCCGCCGGAACCGCGGCGATGGCAAAACGCAGCGCGCCAAGTTCCAGCGGCCCGAAAGCGGCAAGGCCGGCGCGGATCGCCGGAAAGGCGGAGGCCCAGCCGACCACCGTCAGCGCCACCGCGATGGCAGCCGTGGCATCCATGCGCTGTGTCGTATTCAACGTGCCGGTGTAAGCGCTCATCTGGGTGTCCTCGCGATCCAATGCCATGAAGTAGAGAAACGCTATTGCGGGTCGGTTGACAAACGAACAAATCGAGGATCACCTGTGACTATGGATCACAGCTTAGACCCGATGCTGCCGCTCGAAACGCTGCGCGCCTTCGACGCCGCGGCTCGGACCGGCAGCTTTTCGGCGGCGGCCGAGAAGCTCAACATCACCCATGGCGCCGTCAGCCGGCAGATCGCCAAGCTCGAGGGCTGGCTTGGGCTGAAAGTCTTCGATCGCGGCGCGCGCGGCGTCTCGCTGACCGTCGAAGGCAATCGCCTGCATCTGCGCACCACCGAAGCCTTTGCCCTGATCGCCAGCAATTCGGACCGTTGGGTCGAGCCGCGCGGCACGGCGGTGGTGCGGCTGACCTCGATCCCTTCGGTCAGCGGGCTGTGGCTGATGCCGCGCATGGCGGCGCTGGAGAACCACCCGTCCAAGCTGCGTATAGTGCTCGACGTCGACATCCGCCAGGGCGATCTTGCCGACGAGGGCATCGACCTGTCGATCCGCTGCGGGCGCGGTCGCATTCCGGGCCGGATCTCGGTGCAGCTTTTCGAAGAATATGTGTTCCCTGTCGCCTCGCCGGGACTGGCCAGGGAGATCGGCCGCGGAGATCCCGCCCGGCTGCTCGAATTTCCGGTGATCAATGATTCCGACGCTTCGGCCTGGCGCGCCTGGTTTGCGGCGCAGGAGATGGACTATCGGCCCCGGCCGCACGACCGCCGTTTCGAGGACTACAACCTCGTGCTCGACGCCGCCGCGCACGGGCTCGGCATTGCGCTGGCACGTCCGCCGTTGACGGTGGACCAATTGAAATCGGGCCGCATCGTCGCCGTAGACGAGCGCAGTGCGCTCAGCCCGATATCTTACTGGCTCGACCGGCCGCTGGGGCGCCCGCGCGCCGCCGCCGCCGAACTCGCCCGGCGCATCGCGGTCCAGGCAGGACTAGCAGCGGAGAAGATCGAAGAGTTCCTTGAGGTAGAGAGCTAGGAGCGGCGGACAAGCGCTGATCTCCCCCCTTGTGGGGGAGATGCCCGGCAGGGCAGAGAGGGGCGCGAAGGATCGCTAGCCTCGCTAACTTTAAGACCAGCCGAGAACAAGCTGAGGACGCAATCGCAATCGATTGAGAGGTCCGCGGGACAGCGCCCCCCTCTGTCCTGCCGGACATCTCCCCCACTAGGGGGGAGATTGGCCGTCATCAACGTCAAGCTTGACCTCGCCGCAATTTGTGGCGATGACATCGTCATGAATTTCGGCACCACCCCATGATGAACCGTTTCGAAGGACCCGGCGGCAAGGAAGCCCGCATCCGCTATCTCGACGGCGACTTCCAGGTGACCAGCCCCGGCGCCTTCGTGCGCTGCGCGGTGACCGGCGAGAGCATCCCGCTCGACGAGCTCAAATACTGGAGTGTCGCCAGGCAAGAACCCTATGTGAATGCCGCCGCCTCGCTGCGCCGCGAGATCGAAGCGCATCCGGAACTGCGCCGCCGACGCTAGTCCAGCGCAAATGGAAGTCGCCCCGTTGCGATCCTGCGCCCTCTGCCGCGGCGTCAGGCCGGCAACACCGAAACCTTAGAGGCTATCTTGAAATAAAAAACCCGCCTCAGGCTCGAGGGCGGGTCACCGGCGAATCATCACCATAGCTAGATTACTAGCATAGCTGCCGGCACAAAGCAAGAACAAAATACGTTCGACCGGCGGAAAGCTGCAAATTCCAGTCCCGCATTGCCTCGGTGCTCAAGCTTCTGGTCAGCCTTTAAGCCGGCGCTGCCGCCAGGCATCCAGCGTCTCGTCGATGATGCGTTGCGGCACATGGTCGAGCTCGAAGACGGTGTCGATCTCCAGCACATCGAGCCCGTCGAGGAATTCCGGCGGTGCTGCGCCGTGACGCAGGCGGGCAGCGTCCTTGGCGGTGGTAATGAGGCCAAGCCCGGCTTTACGTGCCGTCGCCGCCAATTCGGCAAGCTCGTCCTCGCCATAGAAATGATGGTCAGGAAACGATTTGGTCAGCGCAAGCTCGCCGCCGGCCTCGCGGACAGTGTCGAAAAACTTATCGGGATGACCGATGCCGGCGAACGCCAGGAAACGCCTGCCGGCCAGCGTCACCTTGCTGCTCGGGGCAGTGTGCGCCTCGAAGATCGGCCTGCCGGCGCGCGCTGCCTGGCGCACGACCGTGTCGGCCGCGGTGCCCTCGCCCATCTTCAGCAAGGCGCTGGTGAAGACCAGTTGGTCGACGATGTTTGCCCGCAGAGGCCCGCCGGGGATGACGCGGCCATTGCCGATGCCATGGCGCGCATCGACAACGACCAGCGCATAGTCGATGTGGATGCGCGCGCTCTGAAAACCGTCATCCATGATCAAGAAATCGCAGCCGAGCTTCTCCAGCAGAAGCCTGGCGCCGGCGGCCCGGTTCGGCGTCACCGCGACCGGCGCGTGTTCGGCCAGAAGCAGCGGCTCGTCGCCGACATGCTTGGCGGCGTCGTGGTGCGGATCGACTATATGCGGCTGCGCGAAGGAGCCGCCATGGCCGCGCGACAGGAAACCCGGATTGAGCTGCATGCGCCTGGCCTGCTCGGCCAGCGCGATCGCCACCGGCGTCTTGCCGGTGCCGCCGACGGTGAAGTTGCCGACGCAGAGCACCGGTGCCTCGACCTTTTCGCGCGGCGCGTGCCGCATGCGGCGACCGGCGACAAGCGCATAGACGGCGGAAAGCGGCGACAGCGCCGTGACCCGCCAGTCCGGCTCTTCCCACCAGAAGGGCGGCGCTTCCGAGGTCACGTCAGCGCCCGTTCGCGCCCTTCAGGCGCGACTTGACGACCAGCGGCTGGATATAGGGCTCGAGCGACCTGAGCGTATGCGCCAGCGCACCGCGCATCTCGTCGACCGTCGCCGCACCCGCCGCCATCATCTCATGGCGAGCCGCCTCGTTGGTCAAAAGGAAATTAACGGCGCCGGCCAGCATATCGCGGTCGCGCACCAGCTTGGCGCCGCCGCTATCGAGCAGGCGCTGATAGGCCTCGCGAAAATTCTGGACGTTGCGGCCGGCAAGCACCGCTGTCTCCAGCATGGCTGGTTCCAGCGGGTTCTGGCCGCCCTCGGAAGTCAGCGAACGGCCGACAAAGGCGATTTCCGTCAGCCTCAGATAAAGCCCCATCTCGCCGATCGTGTCGCCGAGCAGAATATCCGTGTCGGCGGTGATCCTGTCGCCCTTGCTGCGCTGCGCCAGCTTCAGGCCCATGCCGGAAATCTGGGCGGCCAGCTGCCCGGCGCGATCGGGATGGCGCGGCACGATGATCGTCAAAAGCCCGTGGTGGCGCTTGTGCAGCATGGCGTGAACTTCGGCGGCGACCGCTTCTTCGCCATCATGGGTCGAGGTCGCCGCCCAGGTCGGGCGACCGCCGATCTGGCGTTTCAGCGCCGCCAACGCCCGCTCGTCGGCCGGCGGCGGCGCGGTGTCGACCTTGAGATTGCCGGATACGGTGACCGGCCGGGCGCCGAGCGACAGGAAGCGCTCGCCATCGAGATCCGACTGGGCGACGACATGGGCAAGATTTTCGAACAATGCTTCGGCAATGTTGGCGCGCTTCTTCCAGGACTTGAAGGAGCGGTCGGACAGCCTGCCGTTGACCAGAACCTGCGGCACGCGGCGGGCGCCGAGTTCCAGGATGGTCATCGGCCAGATCTCCGATTCGGCGATGATCGCCAGGTCCGGCTGCCAATGGTCGAGGAAGCGGCTGACCGCCGGCTTGAGGTCGAGCGGCACATATTGGTGGATGATGCGGTCGCCCAGCCGTTCTTCGGCGACCTGCGCCGAGGTGACCGTGCCCGTCGTCAGCACGATGTTGACGCCGTAATCGAGAATGCTCTCGACCAGCGGCACGACGGCGATGGTCTCGCCGACGCTGGCTGCATGGATCCAGATCACCGGGCCTTCGGGACGCTGGCGTCCGGCGACGCCGTAGCGTTCACGCCGGCGAATGCGGTCCTCCTTGCCTCTGGAAGTGCGCCAGGCGACGTAAGGTCCGACCAGCGGGTAAGCGGCGGCCCCGGCGAAGCGGTAGGCCGTCAGGAAGGCGCGGGCCCAGCGCATACTCATTTCGAACCGTCCACAAGGCGATAGGCCTCGGCGGTCGCGGCATTGAGCGAGGCCGTGACCTCCTGGCGCTTGCGTTCCATTTCCGCGGCGTCGGCGTTGGCCGGCACGAAGACAGGCGTGCCGACGACAATCGAGGAGCGGCCGAAGGGCAAGTTGATCGTCGTCTTGTCCCAGCTGCCCTCGATCACCTTGCGGCGGCTGGTGGCTATCGCGGCAGGCAGGATCGGCCGGCCGGACAGCCGCGCCAGAAGGACGACGCCGAGCCCCGCATCGCGCGGCGTGCCGTGGGGAATATCAGCAATCATGGCGACATTCTTGCCGGTGGCGAGCGACTTTTTGAGGGCGATGAGCGCCTTGGCCCCGCCCTTGTCGAGATGCCTTGCGCTTTCGCGCCCGCCAGAGCCGCGCACCGCCTCGATGCCGAATTTCTCGACCATCAGCGCGTTGAGCTCGGCATCGGCGCTGCGCGATACCATGGCAACCAGCGGCCGTCCCTTGGGATAGTAGGCCGGGGTCAGCAGGTGCTGGCCGTGCCAGAGCGCGATGATGCCAGGCTCGAGCTGCGCATAGGCGCCGCCGGAAAACTTGGCCGATCCGTCGACCATGCGGTTGGTCAAGCGGACAAGGCGGACGAAATACGCAAACAGCGCGGCAAGCGCATTCTTGACGAATCGCGACTGCGCCAGCGGTTCGCGGATCTTGCGCCAGAACGTCTTCGGCTTGCGACGTCTGACCGCCGACCGCGGGGCTGATCGCTTGACCGCTTCATGGTTCATCGATGTCAACCGACAGCCTTGTTTTCGGGGTCGAGCAGGCGGTGCAGGTGAACGACGAAATAGCGCATATGGGCATTGTCGACGCTAGCTTGCGCCTTGGCCTTCCAGACGGCGTGCGCCGATTGATAGTCCGGATAGATGCCGACAATATCGAGCGCGTCGAGATCGCGGAATTCGGTGCCGCCCAGCTTCTTGAGTTCGCCGCCGAACACCAGGTGCAAAAGCTGTTTCTTTCCGTCTTCAGCGGCCATGTCGATCCTTCACATATCGTGAGTTTGGGACAGGTCTAGACCAAAGCCGCCGACTTTGGAACTATTGATAGTGGTCAATTGTCCAGGCCGGCGATGACGCCGGCGAGCACGGCGAGGAGTTCGCCGCTGCCGGCGGCGAGCGGTCCGTGACGGATCACTTCGCCGGCATAGAGCGGCGCGCGGCCATGCCGATCGAGCAAGGCGCCGCCTGCCTCGCGCAGGATGAGATCGGCCGCGGCGATGTCCCAGTCATGCGCGTTGGCCTTGACGAAGGTGGCATCGAGCTGGCCGCCGGCGATCATCGCCAGCCGGTAGGCGAGCGAAGGAATATAGAGCACGCGCTTCAGCCGTTTGTGCCATTTCGCCGGCATCAGGTCGATCATCGCCTGCGGTCCGGCGATTTCGGCCGTTTCCGACGGCGGACGCACGCTGATGCGCCTGCCATTCAGGAACGCGCCCTCGCCCGGCAGCGCCCAATAGATTTCGCCCTTCGCCGGGCAGTCGAGCACGCCGGCAAGCGTTCGGCCGTTCTCGACCACAGCGACGCTGACGCACCATGTGGGCAGCCCTTCGAGGAAGCCGCGCGTGCCGTCGATCGGATCGACGACGAAGGTGCGGCGCGCGACAAGCCTTACCGGGTCGTCGACGGTTTCCTCCGACAGCCAGCCATAATCCGGCCGGGCCGCCAGCAAGGTCTCGCGCAGATATTTGTCGGCGGCGTGATCGGCTTCGCTGACCGGCGAGGTGCCGCCCTTCATCCACACTTGCGGATTGTTGTTGAAGTACTGCATGGCGATGAGCCCCGCCTCGCGGGCGGCATCGCGCAACAGCTGCAGGTCTTCAGTAGCGCCGGCCGAGACGGCCGGGTCAAGCTCCGGCAAGGGTCATTCCTTCGATCAAAAGCGTGGGCGCGGCAGTGCCGAAATTGCGGTCGAGATCGCTCGCCGGAACCATGTTGAGGAACATCGTCTTCAGATTGGAGGCGATGGTCACCTCGGCGACGGGATAGGCCAGCTCGCCATTTTCGATCCAGAAGCCGGAAGCGCCGCGGCTATATTCGCCCGTCACCATGTCGACGCCCTGGCCGAACACTTCGGTGACGTAGAAGCCGGTCTTGAGCGACTTGATCAGCTCTTCCGGCGTATTTTCCCCGGGCTCGATGGCGAGATTGGTCGACGACGGCGAGACCGACGAGCCGCTGCGCGAGCCGCGCCCATTGGTGACGAGGCCGAGTTCCCGAGCCGCCGAAGTCGACAGGAACCAGTGGTTGAGCACGCCCTTGTCGACCATGAACAGTTTTTCGCCCTCGACGCCTTCGCCGTCGAACGGGCGCGAGGCCTGTCCACGGCGCCGGAGCGGCTCGTCGGTGACGGTGATTGCGGCCGAAGCCACCTTCTTGCCCATCATGTCGCGGAGAAAGCTGGTCTTGCGCGCGACCGCGGCGCCATTGATGGCACCGGCAAGGTGGCCGGCAATGCCGCGCGCCACACGCGGATCGAACACCACGTCGACAGGCCCGGTCGCCGCCTTGCGCGCGCCGATGCGGCGGACAGCGCGCTCACCGGCCTTGCGGCCGATGTCTTCCGGCGCGTCGAGATCGGAAAAATGCTGGCGCGAGGAGAATTCGTAGTCGCGCTCCATGCCGGTGCCCTCGCCGGCGATCACGCTGGTCGAGCGTGAAAAACGCGAGGCGACGTAATGGCCGACGAAGCCGTGGGAGGTGGCGAGCACCAGGCCGCCGAGCCCGGCACTGGCGCCACTGCCGGCCGAATTGGTGACGCCCTTGATGGCAAGCGCCGCCGCTTCGGCGGCAAGCGCTGCTTCCTTCAACTGGTCCGCCGACACCTCGGTGGCATCGAACAGATCGAGGTCGCGCGGTTTCTTGACCAGCAAGGCCGGGTCGGCGAGACCCTGATAGGGATCCTCGGGCGACACCTTGGCCATGGCGACGGCGCGCTCGGCCAGCATATTGGGGTCGGATGCCGCCGTTGCCGAAACGCTCGCTACCCGCTTGCCGACGAAGACGCGCAGCGAGACGTCCTCGCTCTCGGACGCCTCTGTGCCTTCGACCTTGCCAAGCCGCACCGACACGCCGGTCGAGCGGCCGCGTACCGCAACGGCATCGGCGGCATCGGCGCCGGCCCGTTTGGCAGCCTCGACCAGGGCCGCGACGCGATCGGTCAGTTTCGCTGCGTCGAGCGTATCGGTCATGCGCATGATCCTGTTATTTCCGGCCGGCTGAAGGGCAGCCGCTGCTGCACCATCTATTGTCCCGATGCGCCTTCTGCAATGGGAGAAGCGGGCAAACCGGGTGCATCAAGCGCCCAAACAGGACCGCAGGCCGCAGGCGGATGAACGGCGAGCGAGATCGACAATCCCTCAGGAAGCGGCCACCGGTGTCCAGATCACGTCGTCGATCCTGAGCGCGCCGGTGGCGAGCATCACCAGCCGGTCGAAGCCGAGCGCGGCGCCGCTCGCCTGCGGCATGATGGCGAGCGCGGCGAGGAAGTCCTCGTCGATCGGGTAGCGTTCGCCATAGACGCGCTGCTTCTCATCCATTTCGGCGGCAAAGCGCAGGCGCTGCTCGGCCGGATCGGTCAATTCGCCAAAGGCGTTGGCGAGTTCGACGCCGCAGCAATAGAGCTCGAAGCGCTCGGCGGTGCGCGGATCGTCGGCGCTCGGCCGGGCCAATGCCGCCTCCGAGATCGGATATCCGAAAAGAATGGTGTTGCGCCCCTGCCCCAGCGCCGGCTCGATTTTTTCGACCATCACCCGGCTGAACAGGTCGGCCCAATTGTCGTCGGGCGCGGTCCGCAATCCGGCCTGGACCAGGGCGGCATGCAACCCCGCGCGGTCGGTGCTGCCATCGGCTGCAACCGTCGCCAGCAGATCGATGCCGGCATGGCGCATGAAAGCTTCGGCGACGCTCAACCGTTCCGTCTCGGCGAACGGATCGGCTTCACGGCCGCGGAAGCTAAAACGCTTCGCTCCGGCCCGTTCGGCCGCCAGCGCTACGAGCTCGGCGCAATCGCGCATCAGGCTCTCATAGGTCTCGCCGACGCGGTACCATTCGAGCATGGTGAACTCAGGATGGTGCAAGGGGCCGCGCTCGCGGTTGCGCCAGACAGCCCCGAGGCTGAAGATGCGCTCCTCGCCGGCGGCAAGCAGCTTCTTGCAGGCGAATTCCGGCGACGTGTGGAGGTAGAGCGGCTGGCGCTGCCCGTCCGGCCCGATCGCCTCGGTGGCAAAGGCCGACAGGTGCGCTTCATTGCCGGGTGAGACCTGCAGGGCCGATGTCTCCACCTCGACGAAGTCGCGGCGGGCGAACCAGTCGCGCATCCCGGCGGCAATGGCATTGCGCAGGATCAGCCGCGGCCGGCGGTCGGCGTGGACATGCGGCGTCCACCACGGTGAGGCGGCGGTCATCGGCTTCAGGGGAATTGCACAGAGGGCTGGCGATTGCGGCCAAGATGCGCTAGGCCGCACGCAACGGCCTCTCCAGCCGATTTGCGCCAACAAATTTTATCAGGATGGAAACCCGTGAAGGTCATCGCCAGCTCCTTACGCAAAGGCAACGTCGTCGAAAAGGACGGCAAGCTTTATGTGATCCTCTTTGCCGAAAACATTCATCCTGGCAAGGGTACGCCGGTCACCCAGCTCGACATGCGGCGTATCTCCGACGGGGTAAAGGTTTCCGAGCGTTACCGCACCACCGAGCAGGTCGAGCGCGCCTATGTCGAGGAGCGCGAGCACACGTTCCTCTACCGTGACGGCGAAGGCTTTCACTTCATGAATCCGGAGACTTACGACCAGGTCGCGGTGCCGGAAAGCGTGGTCGGCGACATGGCGCCTTATCTGGTGGAAGGCATGCCGGTGCAGATCTCGCAATACAACAGCATCGCCATCTCGCTGGTACTGCCGCAGCGCGCCACTTTCGAGGTGGTCGAGACCGAGCCGGTGACCAAGGGCCAGACGGCGTCCTCGTCCTACAAGCCGGCAACGCTGTCCAACGGCGTGCGTACCCTGGTGCCGCCACACATCAGCGCCGGCACCCGCGTGGTGGTGATGACGGCCGATGGCGCCTATGTCGAGCGCGCGAAGGATTGAGGCGCGAAGTCTGACACGCCTCGCCGAAAGCGTCGCGGCGGCCGGTCATCGTCTACCGCTTTGTGCCAGGGGCTTTCGGGCATTGGGACGCTGCACGCAGACCGAAGCGTCAACGCCCTGCCAGTTCTTTCCTATTGTACGACGCCAGCGGGCAATCTCTGAGCCTCGAGCAACGCCGACCGTCCCTTTCGCCAGGTGCCAGGTGGAATGCCGACGAACTTTTTGAAGGCGCGATTGAAGGCGGCTTCCGACTCGTAGCCGACCTCGGCACCCGCTTGCGCGATGCTCATTTCGGGGCGTTCGAGCAAGCGTCCTGCCAGTTGCAGACGCCAGCGAGCAAGATAGTGCATGGGGGAGACCTCGACATAGTGGGTAAAGCGGCTCGCAAACGCCGTGCGCGAGAGCCCTACTTCGCGGGCGAGCCGGTCCAATGTCCATTCCTCCCTGGGGCGAGCGTGGATGAGCCGGAGCGCCTCGCCGACATGTGGATCCCGTAGGCCTGACAGCCAGCCGCGCGAATCGTCGGGGAGGGTCTCGAGATGGCGGCGGATGATCTCGACAAACATCAGCTCGCTCAGCTTGGCGAGTATCGTCTCACAGCCCGCCCGCCCACTGCCACCTTCGGCCAGCGCCAGCCGAAAAAGGTCGATAACCCAACTGCTTCCATCGGCGGGCTTGCGGGCACACAGGATGGCCGGCAATGCGGCCAGGAGAGGATTGAAGGGACGTGCATCGCAGCCAAGATACCCGCAAATGAACCGGGTCCGCTCGTCTCCGCCGCCACCATGGATCACCGCGAACGGCAGGCTCTCGTCTATCGGCCGATAATACATCGCCATATTGGGTTCGCCCTGCGCCCCCGGCGAGGAGCTCAACACGTTCGGAACACCACCGGGGAAGACAACGACATCACCGGCGTTCACGAGCACCGGCGGCACCGAATCGTCTCCCAGCGCGGCCCAGCACGAGCCCGACATCACGGCATGAAAAGAAATGATGTGCTCTGCCTCCGGCATGACGGCGGCGGCAATGTCGGCCGTGCCCGGCGACTCGCCAACCCAGGGAGAGCTGGCGTCGACGTCGAAATAGATCGCACCGGTGAGGCGAACGGCTCGGAGCACATCGGAAAGGACATCCATGCACTGCACCTCCGGAAACGATCGGCTACTCCCTTTGACAACGAGTTTTTCGGTCAGGCATCGAACTATCCGGCAATATGGCCGCCCGGGCAACCATCCATCTGGTCTAATCCTACTCTGAACGATCGGGCAACAGAAATGGACGATGTGACATTTGCGGGAACAGCGGACGAGACTAGCGTTTCATCGACCGGCCGACAGGTCCAATAATAGGGAGGAATGTCATGAACGATGAAGACATCACCAAATTCGCAGCAAGCCTGCGAGGCGAAGTCATCCACGCCGGCGACGCCCGCTATGACGAGGCCCGCAAGCTCTACAACGGCATGATCGACAAGCGGCCGCTGATCATCGCCCGCTGTGTCGACGTCGCCGACGTAATCACAGCGGTGAATTTCGGCCGCGACAACAATTTGCTGGTTGCGGTACGTGGCGGCGGCCATAACGGACCAGGATTGGGGAGCTGCGACGACGGTCTGGTGATCGACCTGTCGGCGATGAACGGCGTGCGCGTCGATCCGGATGCCCGCACGGCGCGGGTAGGCCCGGGCTGTACTCAGGGCGACCTCGACCATGCCACCCATGCCTTTGGCCTGGCCGTACCGGCGGGCATCATCTCGACCACCGGGGTCGCCGGACTGACGCTGAGCGGCGGCCATGGCTATCTGACGCGCAAATATGGCCTGACCATCGATAATCTGATCGAGGCCGATGTCGTGCTTGCCGATGGAAGCTTCGTCACCGCCAGCAAGGAGCGGAACCCCAACCTGTTCTGGGCGCTTCGCGGCGGCGGCGGCAATTTCGGCATCGTCACCAGCTTTGTGTTCAAGCTCCACCAGGTCAGCATGGTCTTTGCGGGGCCGATCGCATGGGATCAGCGCCACGCCCGCACCATCATGCAGCATTATCGCGAGTTCCTGCCGAACGCGCCCGAAGAACTCGGGATCTTTCTCGGGCTCAAGACCGTCCTCTCGAGCGCACCCTTCCCGGAAGAGTTTTGGGGAAAGCGGATGTGTCTGCTGATGTGCTGCTACAACGGCCCGGAGGAAAAGGGCAGAGAGGCGCTGGCCCCGCTGCTCGATGCGCTGCCCGCGCCCTGGTTCAACTGGATGGGAACGATGCCCTATCCCGCGGTGCAGAGCATGTTCGATGGGCTCTACCCGAAGGGAATGCAGTGGTACTGGCGGGGCGATTTCGTCAAGACGCTGTCCGACGAGGCGATCGACGCCCATCTCGCGCAGGCGGCGAAGACGCCGAGCGAGCTATCGCTCATGCACCTCTACCCGATCGATGGTGCGGTCCATCGCGTCGGCAAAGACGAGACACCCTGGAATTACCGTGATGCGACCTGGTCGATGGTCATCGCCGGGATCGATCCGGACCCACAGAAAGCGGGGCCGGTGACGCGCTGGACCAAGGCCTACTGGGAGGCCGTGCATCCGTTCGATCTGGGCGGCGCCTACCTGAACTTCATGATGGATGACGAGGGCGATGCAAGGCTCAAGGCGGCTTATGGCGACAACTATGAGCGCCTGGCTACGCTGAAGAAGAAATACGACCCAAACAACCTCTTCCGGGTGAACCAGAACATTCGACCGGCTGCTTGACGGCGGTGGCGGCCGGCCAGATCAGCCTCCGCACTGAAGCGCGTCGCGCTGAAATGGGTTCAGTCGACGCGCTTAAGCCCGCTGGGTATTTCGTCGAATCCAGTCAAGCTGTTGTACATGACAGTTCGGATGCTGATCCGCGCCGGTGTACTCGGCCCTTGAGAATCCTCCAGCCTTCGGCAACATGGCGGCAAGGCTGAGAGCATGAGGATGAGCAAGGTCATTTCCGCCGCATCACGGCGTTCGCCGCGCAAGACACCGATGGCGCTGACCGAGGCGCTGGTCGCCCGCACCTTGCGTGCGGTCGAGGATGCCGGGCCGACGCCGGGCATGGTCTACATGACCGATGCCGATTACGCGCGCATTCGCGACGAGGTGCTGGCCGGCGCGCCGGGCGGGCCGGTGAAGCTGTTCGCCTATGGCTCGCTGCTGTGGAAGCCGGCCGGCGAGGTCAGGGGTGGCGAACGGGCCGTGGCGACGGGCTGGCATCGTTCGTTCTGTTTTACGGTGCAGCGCTTCAGGGGCACCATCGAGCAGCCCGGCCTGATGATGGCCCTCGACCGCGGCGGCCAGTGTCAGGGCATGGTATTCGAGATCGCCGAGCCAGTGGGGGCCAATCTCGAAACGTTGCTGCGACGTGAGATGACCATCCTGCCGGCCGTCAACGTGCCGCGCTGGCTGCAGGTCAGGACGGGCGACGGCACGGGCCAAGCGCTTGGTTTCGTTGTCGATCCCGCCAATCCGCGCTATGCCGGCAAGCTCGAAAAGCGAGCGATAGCGGCGACCCTGGCCACGGCCGTCGGCCATTGGGGTTCGGGCGCCGAATATCTGTTCGAGACCATTCGCCATCTCGACGCCTGCGGCATCCGCGACCGCAATCTCTGGCAGTTGCAGGAAACTTGTGGCCGAGGAGATCGGTCGGGCGCTGCGATCGGGCTTCATTCGTCCCTGAGCCAGACCAGCATCTCGCCGGGGTCGCGGTTGTCCCAGGCGAAATACGGCACGGCGGTGATTTTCGCGTCCTCGACCGCCGGCGGTTCGGTGCGGTAGAGCCCCTCTTCCCAGTTTTCGAAAGCCTCCTTTTTGGCAATCGCCGAAAGTGTCACGACGCCGCCCAGAAGGTTCGGCTGCTGATGCGCCTCGATGTCGGCCGTGCGCGGCAGAGCGATGCGGTGCAGCTGGCTGGAATTGTCGGTCTCCTCGACGCAATAGATCAGCGGGCCGCGCGCCAGTGCGACACGGCCGATATCCTGCCGCACCTGCGGATTGGCGTAGAGGCGGTCGACGGCCATTTCGAGGTCGAGCTCGACCCGGTCGCCCTTGCGCCATTCGCGGCGGATCGCGGCATAGCCGTCGCTGCTGATGGCAGCCAGATCGACATCGGCGCCGTTGACCTTGAGCGCTGCCTTGCGGCACCAGGCCGGCAAGCGCAGGTGCAAAGTGAACTCGGTCGGAGCTTCCGGTTCGACAGAGATCGAGACCGCGCCGTCCCATGGATAGTTACTGGTCTGGGTGAGCTCTATTTGCCGGTCCGCGATATCGAAACGAGCCGTGCCGTTTCCATAGAGATGGACGGCGAGTGCGTCGTCCGACAGGCCGTAGAAATAGCTGCCGATCGAGGCGACCATGCGCCCGACATTGGGCGGGCAGCACGGGCAGCGGTGCCATTTCCAGCGGTGGTGGGCGCCGCGGCTTTCGAGCGGATTTTCGTAGAAGAACAGCGAGCCGTCGAGCGACAGGCCGGAGATCGAGCCGTTGTAGAGCGCCCACTCCATGATGTCGGCGTAGCGCGCATTGGGGCCCATGCCGAGCATGCGGCTTGCCCAGAACACCAGGCCGACCGAAGCACAGGTTTCGGCATAGGCGGTGTCGTTGGGCAGGTCGTAATCGGCGGTGAAACCCTCATTGTGCGACGACGGCCCGAGGCCGCCGGTGACGTAGAGGTTCTTGGTCATGAGGTCGTCCCACAGCCGGTCGAGCGCCACCCGCAGCGTGTCGTCGCCGTATTCGGTGGCGATATCCGCCATCCCCGAATAGAGATACATCGCCCGCACCGCATGGCCGACGACCTTGTCCTGCTCGCGCACCGGCTTGTGCGACTGGTTGTATTCGTAAGTCTTGAAATGATAGGCCCTGGGGTCGGCGCCGCGGGCGCGCGCCTCCTCGTCGAAATAATGCGGCTGCTGTCCCCGCTGATCGATGAAATATTTGGCAAGCTCCATGTATTTGCGCTCGCCCGTCACCCGTGCCAGCTTGACCAGCGCCAGCTCGATCTCCTCATGGCCGCAATAGCCCTTCTTCTTGCCGGGCTCGGGACCGAACGTCTCGGCGATGTGATCGACATAGCGGCACATGATGTCGAGCAGCTTGCGTTTTCCCGTGGCCTGGTAATAGGCGACCGCGCCTTCGATCAGGTGGCCGGCGCAATAGAGCTCGTGGCAATCGCGCAGATTGGTCCAGCGCAGGCCGGGCTGGATGCGCTGGTACCAGCTCGACAGATAGCCGTCGGGCTGCTGCAGCTTGCCGTACATGTCGATGACGGCGTCGATCTTCTTCTCCAGCTCGTCGTTGCGGCGACGGTAGAGCGAGTAGGCGGCGGTCTCGATGGTCTTGCCCCAATCCGAGTCCCAGAACATCTGCGTCGTCACCGTCGATCCGGTGAACTCGTTGCCGGCGGTCGCCGCCTCGTCCGGCGAGGGTGAGTGGAACGGAATGACGACGCCGGGCGATGGCCGGTCCGGGTCGATCTGCTCGAGCATGCGCGCCTCGACGCAGCGGTCATAGAGGATGCCGGCGGTCTTCGAGGCGACGGCATCGACGCGGTCGCCCCAGAAGCCGCGCACATCGACCTGCGGCACGGGCAGCGGGCGGAAGGCGAGTTTCGGCTTGACGCCCTGACTGGCGGATTGCGATGCGGTCATCAATTTACTCCGGTTCGGTTCGATTGGTCACTTCACGGCCCCTGCCATCAGGCCGCGGATGTAGAAGCGCTGCAGCAGCAGGAAGAGCACCAGGCACGGCACCATCATCACGGTGACGCCGGCCTGCACGGCGCCCCAGTCGATGGCGCCGAAGCGGCCGGACTGGAGTGCGGTCATCATGATCGGCAGCGTGAATTTGGACTGGTCGGTCATCAGCACGAGGGCCGCCAAAAACTCATTCCAGGCGCCGAGGAAGGCAAACAGCGCGATGGTGACGATGCCCGGCCAGACCAGCGGCAGCATCACCCTCAGCAGCATGGTGACGTTGTTGGCGCCGTCCATGCGCGCGGCCTCCTCGATCTCGCGCGGCACCGCGTCGAAGGCGTTGCGCATCATGAAGATCGAGAACGGCAGCTGCAGCGTGACGTAGACGCAGACCAGCCCGGTCAGCGTGTTGTGCAGGCCGATTTTTGTCAGCACCAGGAAGATCGGCGTCAGGATCGACTGGAACGGGATCATGATCGTCGACAGGATGACGACGAAGAGCAGGTTCTTCAGCGGAAAGCGGAAGCGCGAGAAACCGTAGCCGGCGAGCACGCTGACGATCACCGACAGCACCACCGTCATTACAGAGACATAGATGCTGTTTTGCGCCGGCAGCCAGAGGCCATCGCCGAAGGTGTTGAGCGTGGCGTAGTTCTCGAGCGAGATGCCGCTGGTCGGCCACGGCGGCAGCGGCGGCTGGCGCGCCTCCTGCGCCGGCTTGAAGGCCGAAAGCACCGTCCAGGCGATCGGCGCCAGGAACAGTATGGACGCGATGATGCCGGTCGAGTGCTCGGCGATCTGCATGCCGATGCGGCGTTTGCGGCTCCTTGCCTGCGCCATCAGTCGACCCCTTCCGGATTGCGCAGCAGCCGCAGCTGGATCAGGCTGAGCGCCACCAGGATGACCAGCAGGACCATCGAAAGTGCTGCGCCATAGCCGAGCTTGAACGATACGAAGGACTGGTTGAAGATCCAGTAGACGGCGGTCAGCGTCTGGTTGCGCGGGCCGCCGCGCAGGATGATGTAGAACTGGTCGAAGGCGAGGATCGAGCCGGCAACCGACAGGATCAGCGCCAGCGCCAGCGTGCGGCGCATCAAGGGCAAGGTAATCGCCCGGAACCGCGCGAATGGCCCTGCCCCGTCGATCATCGCCGCCTCCTGCAGGTCAGGCGGGATCGATTGCAGGCCGGTCATCAAGATGATCATGGTGAAGCCCGCCACCTTCCACACGACCATGGCGATGATCGACCAGAAGGCCGGCTGGAACGTCGCCAGCAGGTTGAATTTCTTCTCGGTCAGGCCAAGCTCGAAGGCGGCCGGGCTGAACAGGCCGGAATCGACATTGAGCAGCCACGACCACAAAAGGCTGGCCGAGGCGAAACCGATGACCGCCGGCATGAAGAAGGACGTCCGGTAGAAGCCGGTCAGCTGCCGCGGCCTTTCGATGAACAGTGCCAGCGGAAAGGCGACGGCGAAGATCGCGATCGTGACCACCACCGTGTAGTAGCCGGTGAACTTCAGCGCGTTCCAGAAGCGGGTGTCGCGCAGGATCGCCCAGTAATTGTCGAGGCCGATGAAGCTATGCGCGCCCATCAGCGGCCAGTTGTGCAGCGACATCCAGGCGGTCATGCAAAGCGGCACGATGAAGAAGACGACGACAAGCGCGACGGCCGGCGCGACATAGAGCAGGCCGATCCACTGCCGGCGGCCGGCGCCGACCAGTTTGTATGCGCGCGCTGGCGCGGCGGTAGTTGCTGTAATGGTGGTCATGCCGTGGTCTTCCGTTAGCGCTACGTCCCCCTCCCCCTTGAGGGGAGGGTCCGGCCGAAGGCCGGGGGTGGGGTCCTCCGCGAAGCGCGCCGACATCAAAAGAGCGTCGAGCACTGCCGCGATGACCCCACCCGGACCTGCGGTCCGACCTCCCCTCAAGGGGGAGGTTAAGGGGCTGCGGGGGTGGCGTCGTCTGCGAAGTGCGCCGACAGAAACGTCGAGCACTGCCGCAACGACCCCACCCGGACCTTCGGTCCGACCTCCCCTCGAGGGGGAGGTGGGCGCCGGCGCTTTACTTCTGCGGCGCCGAATCGATGATCGACTGCATCGTCTCCTGCGCATTGGCGACGGCGCCGTCGACGTCTTCACCGAAGAAGACCTCGTTCATCATCTGGTTCCACGGACCGTTGGCCGAGTTGATCAGGTCATTGAACACCACCGAATAGGGCGTGCGGCCCTTGGCCATGGCTTCGGCGGCGGTCTGGTAGCGCGGGTCGAGGTCCTTGAGCGCATCCTTGGCGATGTCGCCGCGCACCGGCAGGCTGCCGTATTTCGCCAAAATGGTCTGGCCCTCGAGCGAATAGGCAAAGTCGAGGAACTCCTTCACCACCGCGACCTTGGTGGTGCCCTTGGTGACGACGAAATTGTCGCCGCCGGCAAACGACGACCAGCCGCCATCCTTGCCGGGCAGGAAGGTGATGCCGTAATCGATGTCCGGGTATTGCGTGTTAAGCGCGCCGATGGCGAAGGCGCCGGACGGCGAGATGCCGATATTGCCGGTGGCGAAGGCGGCAAAGAAGTTGGAGCCGGTGTCGGTCTGTGCGCCTGATGGCACCAGATCCTTCTTGACCATCGAACGGTAGAGGTCGATGGCGCCGCGCATCTGCGGCGTGTCCAGCGTCGCCTTGGAGCCGTCCTCGGTCAGGATGTCGCCGCCCGAGGCCCAGATCAGCGGCGTGAAGGTGAAGATGTTGCAGCCGCCGCAATTGCCGGAGAAGTAGAAGCCCTTGATGTCGCCGCCGAGCGCGTTGACCTTTTCGGCGTCGGCTTCGATCTCGGCCCAGTTGGTCGGGCCCTTTTCCGGGTCGAGGCCGGCCTGCTTGAACAGCTTCTTGTTCCAGATCAGCACCGAGCTATCAGCCGAGAACGGCAGCCCGTAGATGCGGCCCTTATAGGTGCCGGTCTTGACATGCGCCGGCGACAGGCTGGCGAAATAAGGCAGCGATTTCGCCCAGTCGGTGATGTCTTCGAGCTGGCCGGCGGCAGCGAAGGACGGCGTGTAGATCAGGTCGAGCGACAGCGCGTCGGGCGCCGTGCCGCCGGCGGCGGCGGCACCGTATTTCGGAATGATTTCGGCGTTGGGGATGATGTCGAGCTTGATCTGGTTCTGATGCCCCTTGTTGAAGGCATCGACGACGCGCGGCATGAAGTTCGAGCCGTCGGCGCGCACCCAGATGTTGGCGGTGTCGGCGGCGGCCGAGCCGACTGTTGCCAGCGTGCCCAAAATGCTCGCGGCGATGGCGAGCCCGGTAATGGTGGTTCTCATGCTTCTCCTCCACATGGTTTTAATTTAGCGTTTTAATTTAGCCGCGCCCCCAAGCGGGTGACTATCGACACGGCCCGTTTCGTTCAGCCGTCCGGCGGACGGCCGCATGACTGACGCACCACCAGCCGGCACGGCAGTTTTCTAATGCCCGGCAGAGCGGGTTCGCCGCCGACGAGCGAAAGCAATGCAAGGCCGGCCTCGCGGCCAAGTGCTGAAAGGTTCATGTCGACCGAGGTCAGCGGCGGCCGGGTCGCCTCGGCGACGATCTGCCAATTGTCGAAGCCGATGACGCCGACCTCGTCCGGCACGCCGATACCGCGCTCGCGCAAGGCGTCGATGACGCCGCGCGCGATCTGGTCGTTGCCGCAAAACACCGCATCGGGCTTTTCGCGCGTGCCGTCGAAACCCTCACCGTCGAACAGCTTCTTGACCGCCTCGTGCCCCCAGGCCTCCGACCACGGGCCGAGCAGCGGCTCCATGACCGGCAGGCCGTTCTCGGCCAGCACCGCGCGATAGGCCTCGGCGCGGGCATGCACCACGGCAAAGCTCGTCGGCCCGGTGACATGGGCGATGCGCTTACGCCCGAGCCGGCAAAAATGCTCGACCGCCAGCCGCGCGCCGCCGGCATCGTCGGACACGAAAGCGATGGAGCCGGGATCGGGCTCGGTAAAGGCATAGATCGCCGGAATGCCGAGATTGGCGAGATCGACCGGCAGATGGCGGTCGATGCGCTTGCCGGTGGCGATGATGCCATCGACGCGCTTGTCGAGCATGGCATCGACATGCAGCTGGGCAAGGCGCGGGTCGTCCTCGACATTGCACAGGAACACCGAGACGCCGGCATCGACCAGCGCATCGGAAACGCCGGCCATCAGCGGCAGCGAAAAGCGGCCGTAGGTGTCGTTGGTCAAAAGCCCGACGGTAAAGGAGCGCCGCCTGAGCAGGCTCTGCGCCAGGCTGTTCGGGCGAAAGCCAAGCCGCTGCGCCGTCTCGCGAATCCGGGTCCGCGTCTCGGCGGTCATCCGCCCCTGCCCGTTCAGCGCTTTCGAGGCGGTGGCAACGCTGACGCCGGCAAGCGCCGCCACCTCACGCAGGGTGACCGGCTGCTTGGCGGGCGTTGGCTGGACGTCGGACGCCATGATTCGGATATCGATCCTCCCATTGAGAAAAGCTTTTCTCTTGTGGGCCTGCGAGGTGCTGAATGGTGAGATCAGCGGGTGCAGGTCGATTTGGGAAAAGGTTTTCTCAGAGAGAGATTAGGGGAAGGCGTGGGGGATGGCAAGGGGCGGTGGGATTAGGTCGTGCCTGCTGCTCCGGTCTATTCACCACTAATGTCAAGCCGCCCTCGCTCCGCGTCTGAGCACAGGAATGTCGCAAGATCGTCCAGAACCGACTCCACCGGTCGGCGAACGGGTCCTCTAAGCGCACATTCCCAAACGACCGCCAATCGCCAGCCTTCACTTTCCAGCTTCTGAAACGCTTCCCGATCTCTAGCTTGGGTGCGTGCGATCTTCTCTGACCAGAAAGCAGCATTCGATCGCGGCGTAACGCCAAGTGAGCACTCGTGGCCATGCCAGAAGCAGCCGTTCACGAAGACGATGGCTCGAGCTCCGGGAAAAACGAGATCTGGTGTGCCAGGCAGACGTCGATCATGCAGTCGGTACCGAAGGCCGAGCGCATGCAGACCACGCCGGATGACCATCTCGGGGCCTGTATCGCGCGCCCGAATCCGCGACATGTTGAGGCGGCGCTGCTCTGACGTAAGCGGGTCGGCGCGCGTGGCCTGACGCCTTGCCATCGGATGTCAGGCAGTGGCAAAGCGGCTCAAGTGCCGCCGGCCCTGGCCTGCCACTTTTGCGAAAATCTCAGCGATTTCTCTTGCCACGGCCCGCGCCAGAAGGGGCGGCACCGCATTACCGATCTGCCGAAAGGCGGCGTTCATTGCGCCGCGAAATACGAAACCGTCGGGGAAGGACTGCAGCCGGGCCGCCTCTCGGACGGAAATGGTCCGCGCCTGAGTGCTATCATAATGTATGTGGCTGTAGCTGTCCTTGCCCAAGTGCGCCATCAAAGTCCGCGCTGGCAGATTTGGCTCCATCTTGCGCCACTTGTTCGGAAACTTACCAGTGTCGTAGGGTGGCACGATCGATGCTCTGAGCGCTTCCCACGCGGCTGAGTCCCTACGAGGAGCAGAGCCGTTCTCAGACTTCAGCTTTGCCAAGGCCTCTTCGAACATTCTGACGGCCACGGCGTGCGCCTCGGGATACTGGTCGCCGGGCCTCAGCCGCGCGAACAGCTTCCAGTCGCGCGGCAGATACCGAATCACGTGGTCCAGAACGCCTGTGTTATTCTCGAAATCAGGCCATTCCCGCATAAGGCGGGCATAGTCCGTCGGTGACAAAGTTGGATACATCGCCACACGATCGAAGCGTCGCACTCCCCGCCGGAGTTCGCCCCGAAGATGTTCGGTGATGACTGGAAGATCCCCGAGTGCCTCCGCGGCGGTCACCGCCGGCGTCAGATTTTTATTCGGCGGCTCGGCCGCCACGTATCCCTGAGCATTGCCAAGCAAATTGCCCTTCAGCAATTTGAGCGCCACTTGGCGACTTCCTGCATAGCCAGAGGGAAGCTGCATGAAATGCGTCGGCGAAGGAAACGAGACATCAACGCCTAGCTCGTGCCGAACCGCGATCAGGATCATCCGCTCGCGCATCTGCGGGACGCCATAGAAGGCGGCGTTTAGCAAAGTATAGCGTGTTGCGTAGCCGATCGACTCCAGGAATTCTCGAGTCTCCTCCCCCACGTTTTGACCGCCATGGTTCAGAACATCCGGGACATTCTCCATCACCAGGGCAAGAGGACGGAAAGCCTGCACGAACTTTAGGTAGTCGAGATAGAGACGAGCTCGAGTGTCCAGCCGGAATGCCTCAGGGTGCTCGGCGACCTCGCGCAACTTAGGGCGTCCTACCCGCGCGAAAGCCTGGCACGGCGGGCCGCCGACGAGGACGTCGACTGCGGCGTCGACTTGGCCCAAGTCCAATTCATCCGCCAAACCTTCTGGCCTCAGCTTTGTAATGTCGCGCGGACGTGCATGCCGCGGATCGCCGGGATGGAAATTGGCCCCATGCGAGGCTGCGGCCGCTGGATCGAACTCTACCGCCGCCGCAATCTCGAAGCCCTCTGCGTGGAATCCTAGAGACAGGCCCCCACAGCCTGAAAACAGGTCCAATACGCGGGGCCGACCTCCACTTTGGAGACGTTCGATGCGCGTCAAGACTGAGGCGTCCGCCACTCGATTCAAGAACTGCGCTCCCTATGTGCGTTACCGCTAGGGCGATGGTCGAAGCCATTTCCCGCACAATTCAGATACTCACAGACAAATCGCGCAATTAAAGGCGACATCCTGCACCCGCGCACATGACGAACTGTCTCGGACAGACACACATTTTTCGGAGGTGTCAGCATTTGTACGCGGTTTGGCTCATCGATTCGGCTCCCGAAGCGCAAAGTCGGCCGTTAACCTCGCCTCGTCAACACAACTGCGCAAATCCACACAGGTGATCATTTCT
Organism: Mesorhizobium sp. M0408; assembly: GCF_040321495.1. Classification (NCBI taxonomy): domain Bacteria; kingdom Pseudomonadati; phylum Pseudomonadota; class Alphaproteobacteria; order Hyphomicrobiales; family Phyllobacteriaceae; genus Mesorhizobium; species Mesorhizobium sp. M0408. The sequence goes on from NZ_JAMYRO010000012.1 coordinate 60,909, forward strand.
GTCGAGTATGCCCTCCGACACGGCGTTGATTCGAAAACTGGTGACGCAGGTGTGTCAGAGAGAATTGAAGGCAGAACAGCAAGTCTTGATCTCATGTCGAACTCGTCGGCTGTCGCATTCGACCGCGCGGTCGAAGCAACGTGGCCGAGGATTGTGAAAATCGCATTCAATCGCCTATGGTGGGCTGAGGGGTGAATCGCTGGCAGTATCGGCGGGGGGCTAAATGAACTTTCTTATCCTGAGGGTGCTACAGCACAGCGAGCTAGGCATGTTCCACGCCTATCGCCGCAGTGGCCGCGAGGGATCACGACAAAGAGCGATCAACTTCGATAGGGACGTGGTTGATCGCGTCTTTCCCGCAGCTAACGATTACGATCGCATACCGCTGCTTCTTCGTTACGACACCGATGATGGTCCTCAAACCTTCGATCATTCACTGAAGCGCCAGGCCAAGAACTGGCGCTTCGAAGGCAATTGCCCTACCGATGAACTTTACGACTTCGTGGAACCCGGCTGTCTTTTTGCGATGCAGATCGAAGCTAGTTCCTTCCCCGCGACCGGTGCCTGGGTCGTGTTTTCAAAGGATGATCTGACCGCCCAGACTGTCCTTGCCGACGGCTCGACCTCAGGTCTATTGCGGGCCGGAATGATTGCACTCGAGCCGGAGGAGAGCGTGCGAGTTCGCCGTCTTCTTTCCGTCGCTCGACCCGACATGTTCACGCTCTCTGTCAGCTGGGATCCCTCCGCCATGACCGACACCTCGAATCCGACGTCGCTTGATGCCATCCAGTCGTCGAACGGCAGACGGAAACTGCCGCCGAATGCCGAACGCCTCGTCGGCATGCTCGGTGATGCAGGCCATCGACTTCCGACGGCCGTTGCCGACATCATCGACAATTCAATCGAGGCCGGTGCCACCGAGATCGATATCACCTTCGATCCTCCTAACAATGGCCACGGTCGCTGGATGGTTATCCGCGACAACGGCACTGGCATGGATGCGCAAACGCTTGACGAAGCGTTGCGTATCGGCAGTGACACCACCTACGGTGTTCGGAGTCTTGGCAAGTACGGCTATGGCCTGAAGGGAGCGTCCTGGTCGCAGGCCCGAGCCGTGACTGTGGTCACGAAGCAGGCGGGCCAGCCCCTTATCCACCTTGGCTGGGACAAGCAGGATATGGCGGATTTTTCGGTCATCGAAGCCCCACTGGAGCCGTGGGAAGATGATGCTACAAAAATACCTCAGAAAGGCACGGCGGTTCTGTGGAAGCACATGAAGATGCCACTATCTGCGCCCTCGGCCAAAGGCGTTTCGCCCCACGTGGCGGAGATTCAGGAACTGACACGGCACCTGGAACTGGTCTTTCATAGGTTTCTAGAAGGAGAGGCCAAGGGACGTCCTCAGCTCACGATCCGCATCAACGAAATTCCAATTGAGCAGAATGGCCCAGCAGGCCACCCGCTGGCGCAACCGTTCGACTCCAAAGTCATTCGCGTACCACTTGAGATTGGACATGCAGATGTCCGAGTACAGCCCTTCCTTCTTCCGACGGAGGATGAGTTGAAGGACCATCATTCCTCGATCGGACTGGCAGCCGGCCAGAAGGCCATCGATCGCATCGGCTATGGCGGGCGTCGTAATGAGACCCAGGGTCTTTTCATCTATCGCAACGATCGACTCATCAAATGGGGGGGCTGGCATGGCATCTGGAAGACCAACGAAGAGAAGACAAAGCTAGCCCGTGTCATAGTCGAGTTTGACAAGCTGCTCGACGAGGCCTTCCAGATCAATATTTCTAAGCAGGAGGTGTCGCTCCCGGGCTATCTTCAGGAGCAGATCAAGTCGCTAGCCGAACCTGTTCGCAAGGCAAGTTTCGCCAAATATGGTCGCAGATCCTCACCTAAGCCGGCTCCGCCTGTGCCTACGCCTACGCAAGGGCTGCGCGCGGTTGATCCAACCTCGACGGCGCCTCAGTCTCCTGGCGACACTCAGGGCGGTTCGATCAACCCCGGCCTCTCTGATCCAGCGCCCCAGCCGCCTTCCGTTTCGCCAATCACCATTCGTCCGGTGACCACGGCCAAGTTCGCCTGGAAGATCTCCGACGGCTTCAATGGCGACCGCGTCCTGCAAGTCAGTTCGACCAGCTCGGCGTTGGTCGAACTCGCTCGTGCCGTTGAGTCGAACCCCGAGGCCACGGCGGCCCTAGCTGCCTTCCTTGAAGAGCTTGACCAAGTTGACGTTCAGCAAGCGCTTATCGAAGGTGCTGCCGGGGTATGACTACGGTGCGGCTCAGAGAGCTCCGACCGTCCACCCCTAGCTGGACAGACGATCTCCCACCCGCGCCAGAGGGCGCATGGGGTCGCCTGGAGCGTCGTCTAAGGGCGGGAGGCCGGTGGCTGGCGGAACCGCTGGCGAGCCTGGCTTCAGAATCTGCGCGGGTGCTGCGCCACCTGCCCGACCCTCGAAAGCCGGAGCCCTTTCAGGGACGCGGTCTGGTCGTCGGTTACGTCCAGAGCGGCAAAACGGCCAACTATACCGCCCTTTCGGCACGCGCCGTCGACGCGGGCTATCGCCTGATCATTGTCCTTTCTGGCATACACGACGCCCTTCGCAACCAGACTCAAGCTCGGCTCGAGCGTGAGCTGGTCGGTCAGGGGGAGAGTGGTGGGCCGGCTTGGACGGTACTCACAGGCGAGACCGAAGATTTCAGAGACCCGGGTGTCGATTTCCTTGTACAACCTGGCGTCTTCTTAATCGTTGCCAAGAAGATCGTCCCTGTTCTCGAGCGCCTGGATGCGTGGCTAAAGACGGCGGGACCCTTGCTCGACGCCCTACCCATGCTTCTGATTGATGACGAGGCCGATCAGGCATCGATTAATACCCGCAGCAATCGCGCGCCGGACCCGTCGATGGATGACGAAGAGGAGGAGCCGGCACGAAGTCGCGACGGACCCACGCCCACTAACTCATTGATCCGCTCACTCCTCGGTCGTGCGACCAAGGCGGCCTATGTGGCCTACACAGCCACGCCTTTCGCCAACATCCTTATCGACCCATCCGCAACCGACCGACGGGTAGGCGACGACCTGTTCCCGAGGGACTTTGCGCTGCAGCTGCCCAGGCCCGAAGGCTATACGGGGACCGAAGAATTATTCGGCGTTAGTGCGCAGGGGCGGGACGTCTTTCGCCGCGTTGAAGACGAAGACGTCAGTGAACTGAAGCGAGCGGCGCGACGTCGGTCAGCCGCTCCGGTGGTTGCCGGCCCCCAGCAGGTACTTTTGCCGGACTCGCTTGCCGACGCGTTGATCGCCTTCTGTCTGGCAGGGGCGGTCCGCGAGCACCGGACCGGCTTGGCCGGCGAGCCTCATACCATGCTCGTTCATGTGAGTTCTCGCGTCCGGGATCAGGAGCGCGTAGCGGAGGCAATACGTTGTCAGCAGACTCTCTGGCTTGAGGCCCTGCGCCAAGGGCAGGACCTCAATGATTTATTCCGCGAGCAACTTGATCTTTGTTTTCGAGGTGTTGAACTGCCGGCTAGTCCGGAAGAAGTCGCCGCAGCGGCGCTCGAGGTGCTAAGGCGCGTCGATGTAGTCGAGCTCAACAGCGCCACCGGCGAGAACCTAGAGTATGATATGCGGCCAGATCGCCACGTTGTAGCGGTTGGCGGTAACCGCCTGTCTCGAGGTCTTACCCTGGAAGGGCTAACGATCTCGTATTTCCTTCGCACGGCCACTATGGCCGACACTCTGCTGCAGATGGCCCGCTGGTATGGTTTCCGCACGGACTATGAGGACCTAATTCGTATTTGGACGACAGACGGCATCGCCCATTGGTTCACGGAGTTGGCGCTCGTCGAGCAGTCCCTAAGAGATAGTCTGCAGTCACTCTATCGCGCGGGCCGGCGGCCTTCGGAGATGGCGATCCGGCTCCGGGCTCACAGCGGCCTCCTCCTAACAGCACGCAACAAGTCTGGCATGGCAGAGACGCTTCGGGAGTCTTGGTCGGGCGAGCATCCCCAGACGGTCATCCTTCCGCTCAGGGATCCGGTGCGTCTGCAGGCCAATCGCCTCCTGGCGGACCGACTCGTCGCGATGGCAGCTCCAGGCCGTGAACTGTCCGGCGGCTGGATTTTCCGAGACCTGTCGCCAGAGATCGTATGCGACTTCCTTAGGGCCTATCAGACGCATCCGGACACCGTCGCTCTCAGGGGCGACGACATCGCCGACTGGATCATGCGGCGCGTGGCCGAAGGTGAGTTGACTGAGTGGTCCCTGTTTTTGACCGGGGCACATGATGGTGCGTCTGTTGAAATCGGAGGTGTCTCCAGCCGCCTAGTGACGCGATCACGAAACAGTGCCGAGAGTATCGGAATCCTCATTGACCCTCGTCACGAAGGTGTCGATCTGGTGGGGGGGGCCGACGCCTTCCGCCGTGCATCTGGTAACTTTGACGCCGAAGCCATGCGTGCCGCTCGACCGGCCACTCAGGGACTGCTGCTCCTCTACCCACTAAACCCGGCGCCGTTGGAGGCACCGGGTGTCGACGCGGTTATTGCTATCGCGCTTAGCCTGCCGCAGACGTCGGATGGTCGATCGAACGCTATCGTCAATCGGGGTGTGGTCGGGTGAACAGCGAAGCCCTGATCGCAGCTTGGCGGGATCTGCGTGCCCGGAGGCCTCCCGGGGAAGAATTAAGCCCAACCACGACAGTCACACACTACGATGAGGAGACTGGCTTGGAACTGGCGGTCGACGCCGCTGGTGCGCTCCATCTGCTGGCCCCTGTAGCTGGTGCACCCAACCGCGAACTGCCACCGGATTACAACGGCCTTCGACTGCGCCAAGCCCGCCTAGGGGAAACGGAATGCCTCGACCTGCAGTCGCCTGCGGCGCATGAAGCTATGTTCGCCGCCCTCTGCGGCCAAGTCATCGAGGCTATTCATGGGGAGGGCCGCGACCCCTGGGCTGTCGCTATATCGATTGTGCGCAGCTGGCAATCCGCATGGAGACCGCTCCGTCAGCCGATGTCTCACAGAGAGCAGATTGGCTTAGTGGGTGAACTTCTGATGCTGCAGGTAGTGTGGCTTCCGGCGCTCGGGTCTGATGCAGTCTACCTCTGGAGCGGGCCTGACAAAGAACGTCACGACTTCGTCAGCGACCAAGTCCACATGGAGGTCAAAGCGACAACTCGCAGTCGTCATGAGCACGAAATTTCGCGAGTGGACCAGCTGATCGCACCCGAAGGCCGCAGGCTTCTTTTCGCCTCGGTCCAGTTAGAGGAGTCTACGGCTGGTGCGAAGTCGCTCGCCACTCTTATCGACGCTGTGATTGACGATATTCGCCGCGACGCAGCCGCCATCGACGGTTTCATGACGCGGCTGAACGCACTGAACTGGTCCGATGAAATGCGCCGCTCGCCCGACCTTGTACGGTTTCACATCAGGGATGTGCAAATTTTCGAAGTCGATGAGGAATTTCCGAGCCTACCACAGAATTTTCAGCTTCCTCCGGGCGTCCTGTCAATCCGTTATACTATCAGCTTAGCTAACCTGCCTGTTTTGGATTCTGCCGAGGTCCTAGCCGATATTTCTTCTCTCGCGTATAGCTGAGCCAGCGCCGTCCGCCTCCACCATAAGGAGCCCGCCATGCCAAACTCATCATCACCGAATTCATCAGCGTCGATGGCATCGCCGAGGTCGAGAAGCTGCCCAGCGTGACCTGGAACGATGAAATGAACAGGTTCAAGAAGGACGAGCTTGCCGACAGCGGCGCCATGCTTTTGGGGCGAACGACCTATGAGATCTTTGCCGGCTCGTGGCCTGAGGAGACCGGAGATTTTGCCGACCGGTTCAACGCGCTGCTGAATATATCGCCTCGACGAGCTTGACGCCGCGCGGATCCCTCCCGCGATTGATGCGAGTTCGCAGCCACCTGGCGGAAGGCGGAAGGTTCTGATCCGCCCTTTCTTGCTGCTGCGGTAGAAGACGTCTTGATTCAGCCACAAGCCCAAATTGCTGGATTTGGCAGCTCTGGAAGGATAAGCTTGGTTTTTGGTTCAAGCGATGGAACAGAGACTAGCCGCAATTCTGGCTGCCGATATGGCGGGCTACAGTCGGCTAATGGAGGCCGACGAATCCGGCACGCTCGCACGCCTTCGGACCCATCGCATAGAACTGGTCGATCCCGCCATCGCGAAGAACAAGGGCCGGATCATCAAGACCACCGGAGACGGCATGCTCGTTGAGTTCCAGAGCGTGACCGATGCCGTGAAATGCGCCGTGGAAATCCAACAGCGCATGAAACGGCGCAATTCGGATGTGCCGCAAGAACGGCGTATCGAATTCAGGATCGGCATAAATCTCGGCGACATCATTTTCGACGATGAGGATATTTTCGGCGACGGCGTCAATATTGCCTCGCGCATCGAGCAACTCGCCGACGTCGGCGGTATCTGCGTGACCGCAGCGGTGGCGACCCAAATTGCCGACCGTCTCGAAATTGCCATGGAGGACCTGGGCGAGAAGACGTTAAAGAACATCAGCCGCCCGGTTCGCCTCTATCGCGTTGGGTTTGATAGTTCTGTCCTGCCGGAAGTCGAGGCAAAGCGATCCATCTCGAAACCTTCGATAGTGGTGCTGCCATTCACCAACATGAGCGGCGACCCCGAGCAGGAATTTTTCGCGGACGGACTGACCGAGGACATCATCACCGAACTGTCCCGCCACCATGAGCTGTTCGTCATCTCGCGCAATTCCAGCTTCGTCTACAAGAACCGCGCCGTGAATGTGCGCGAGGTGGCCGAGAAACTCACCGTCCAATACCTGGTGGAGGGAAGCGTCCGCAAGATCGGCGACAGGGTGCGCGTGACGGTTCAGCTCATCGACACGGCGAATGACGCTCATATTTGGGCAGACAAGTATGACCGGAAGCTGGACGACATATTCGCGATTCAGGATGAGGTGACCGCGGCGATCGCAGCCACGCTGCCCGGTCGTGTCGAGGCGGCTCAGCGGGACCAGCTCGCGCGGGCGAAACCTGCAAACATGGCCGCGTATGAATGTGTGCTTGCTGCCAAGGTGCTGCATCACCGAAGCACGATTGCGGATAATGAACGCGCGCAAACCTTGATAGAAAGGGCCGTCACGCTCGACGCCGATTATGCCCATGCCCATGCCTGGCGGGCCTGCATTCTTGGCCAGGCCTGGGTCCATAACTGGTGCGAAGACAGGGATGCCATCTGGAACAACATCATGGCGGCGCTGGACAGGGCGCTGGCGCTGGACAACAACGATGCCGATGTCCACCGCATTCTCGCGGCAGTGAACGTGAACAACAATGAGCTGACCACAGCGCGCTACCATCAAGAGCGGGCGCTGGCCCTCAATCCCAATTACGACCTCGTGGTGGTGCAGCAAGGCGAGTTATTGACGTGGCTGGGGAGGCCGGAAGAGGGAATTGAATGGATCCGCAAGGCAATGCAGTTGAACCCGCACCACCCGGAGAGGTTCTGGAGCCATCTGGGAAAGGCGCATTTCGCCGCGCGCCAGTATGGCGAGGCGATCGAAGCTTTCATGCATCTGTCAACCATGGACGCGGCTCAGCACGCTTTCGCCGCTGCCTGCTACGGCTGGCTCGGCGACGAAATCGCGGCCGCGGCGCATCTAGGCAAGATCAGAACGCTCGATCCCCAATTCGACCTCGAGTCATTCATCGCCACCCTGCACTTTGCCCAGGAGTCTGATGTGCAGCACGTCCGCGAAGGACTGCTGAAAGCCGGAATTGCCCACCTGTAGCCAGCCCGTGACTACGACCCAGATCCAATCGGGGACAGGCAAAAAAAAGACCGGCCCCCGATGCGGACCTTGTGGCATGACCGAACGACGGGCAGGTCGGAGAAGCTTTTCCCACGGTATCGGTCTTTGGAAGCGAACAGGGAAAACCCTCCCCCTGAAACAGCGCCGCGCTAGTTGACGGCGCATGTCGCATAAGCCCGCGCCATTCGGCCCTGCCAGAAAGGAACCCGCCATGAGAAAACTCATCATCACCGAATTCATCAGCGTCGATGGCATTGCCGAAGTCGAGAAGCTGCCGAGCGTGGCCTGGAACGATGAGATGCAAAAGTTCAAGGACGACGAGCTTGCCGACAGCGGCGCCATGCTGTTGGGGCGCACGACCTATGAGATTTTTGCCGGCTCGTGGCCCAAGGAGACCGGAGACTTCGCCGACCGCTTCAACGCACTGCCGAAATATGTCGCCTCGACCAGCTTGCAGGCGCTCGACTGGCAGCCGGCCGAGCTGCTGCAGGGCGCGTTGCCGGAAGCGGTCAGAGGGCTGAAGCAAGGCAGCGGTGGCAACATCTATGTGCATGGCAGCCTCAGCGTCGCGCAGGAATTGCTGCGCCACGGCCTGGTCGACCGCATCAGGCTGCTCAGCTACCCAGGTGCCGTTGGCCAGGGCAAGCTGCTGTTCCCGCCTGGCGCACAATTGCCGCTCGAGCTGATCTCGGCCACGCAATTCGGCAACGGCGTGGTGGCGCTGGAGTATGCGGCGGGAAAGTCGTAATGAGCCAATCTCCCCCCTTGAGGGGGAGATGCCCGGCAGGGCAGAGGGGGTCGTCTCGCGTAATGCGCCAACCCCTACCGACGCAAGAGGGAGGCCGCGCCCGGTCGAACCGACCCCCTCTGGCCTGCCGGCCATCTCCCCCTCAAGGGGGGAGATCGCAGCTTCGGCCTTGGCGTGTCAGGCTCGCAAGCGTCCGACCAACAGCGGCCTCGCCCAAGCTATCGTCCCCGCCCCCGCCCGCCTGCCTCCAGCTTCTGCTCGGCCGCGATCAGCATCTCGACAAACCTCGTCACCTTGGGCGGGCGGAAGCGGGCGGCGGGGTAGACTGTGTAGATGCCGCCGGAGGGCAGCCGCCACTCGGGCAGGATCTGCACCAGCCGCCCGGCGGCCAGTTCGTCCCGCACCAAAAAGTCCGGCAGCACCGACAGGCCGGCGCCGGCGCGGACCGCTGCCAGCACTGCCGGCGTTGCGTCGATGGCGATCGTTGCCTGCATGCGCACGGCCTGCTGCTCGTCATCGCCGCGCGAAAATTGCCATAGCAGCGGTTCGCGCAGCGCCATGTTGGCGACGAAGGGCAGCCCGGCGAGGTCTTGCGGTTCGCCGGCGGTGAACCGGCCTGCAAAGCCGGCGCCGCATACCATGAATTGTTGGAAGGTGCCGATGCGCCGGGCCTGCAGGCTGGAGTCGGCCAGCCAGCCGACGCGGATGGCCACGTCGATGTGGCCGGAAACCAGGTCGATCGTCTCGTCGCCCAGCGTCAACTCCACCCGGCAGGCGGGATAGCGCGCGCTGAAGGCGGCGACCACCGGCACCACCGCCGATGTGCCGTAGTCGTTGGACGCGGCGATGCGCAGCGTGCCAGTCGGCTCGGCGGTGGCCTGCGCGAGCTCGTCGAATGCATCCTCGGCCTGCTGCAGGACCTGCAGGCAGCGGGCATGGAACGTTCGGCCGGCCTCGGTCGGATGGACGCGCCGCGTCGTGCGGATCAGCAGCGTCGTTCCGACATCGCGCTCCAGCCGCGCCACCTGCTGGCTGACCACCGCCTTGGTGATGCCCAGCCGCTCGGCGGCCCGCGTGAACGAGCCGGCATCGACCACCGCCGCGAAATAGGCCAGCCGGTTCAGGTTCATGCTTCGCTCATGGCAGAGGCAGTCTCATTGTCAGGCAATGGCATACATTACGTCTATTTTGTCGGCCTTCAATACGCATTCCGCTTTTGCCATCTTGCGGGCATCGAGGCTGCGCGCCGCCGAGTTCCGCATTCCCAGGAGACATCCATGTTCACACGGAGAGCCATCATGAAAACCACCCTCGCCGCCGGCGCTGCCGCGGTCTTTGCTCCCGCCGGGCTTGGCCATGCGGCCGGCGGGCTTTCCTGGAAACATTTCCCCGCCGGGCAAAACGGCTTCTTCCGCGCCCCGGTGCTGGTCTCCGGCGCCGCCGAAGCCGTGCTGATCGATGGCGGTTTCACTTACCCCGACGGCCGGGCCGTGGCCGAGGCGATCAAGGCGACCGGCAAGACGCTCACCACCATCTATGTCAGCCAGTCCGACCCGGACTATTATTTCGGCCTCAAGCCGATCAAGCAGGCGTTCCCGCAGGCACGGGTGATCGCCGCGGCCGAGACGGTGGCCGCCATCAACGGCAATGTCGAAAAGAAGCTCGCCGTCTGGGGGCCGCAGCTGAAGGAGAATGGCCCGCAGGCGCTGGCCGACATCGTCATCCCCGAAGCGTTCGACGGCCAGACGCTCAGCGTCGATGGCGAGAGCATCGAGATCGTCGGCGCGGAAGGCCTCGCCAACCGGCGCTATCTCTTCGTGCCGTCGCTGAATGCGGTGTTCGGCGGGGTGATGATCTTTGCCGGCGTGCATGTCTGGACCGCCGACACGCCGACCAGAGAACTGCGCGCCGCCTGGCTCGCCAATCTCGAAAAGATCGCGGCGCGCAAGCCGGCAATCGTCGTGCCCGGGCACATGACGCCTGAGGCCGCTACGGACCTTTCAGGCGTCGAGCACACCAAGACCTATCTCATCGCCTTCGAGGAAGAACTGGCCAAGGCCAAGGACGCGGCCGCACTGAAGAGCGCCATGGAAGCCCGCTTCCCCGGCCTCGGCATGGGCGTCGCGCTCGACATCGGCTCCAAGGTTGCCACCGGCGAGATGAAGTGGGGCTGAGACGGGCGCCAATCGCGAGCTGATCCGCGCCACTTACGAAGGATACGCTCATGGTCCAGCGGGCGCTGACGCCGGACGCTTGATTACGGTTATCCGCCGAGACGGTTCGTGCGCTTGCTGGCTTCGGCCTTGGCGCGGGCCTCGACCGCCTTCTCGATCTCGCGCTTCAGCTCGTCCTTGATCGCCACCGTCTCGGCCATCAGCGCCTCGACCTTCATGAAATCGAGCACCCGGTATTTCGACACCGCCGGCCTGATCAATATGTCGGGCCGGCTCTGGTTCAGCTTGCTGGCGATGATCGACTGCATCATCAGCTGCGTGGCGCCGAACATCAGGTCGACGGAGGTCGGAAATTTGCGGCCGGCCTCGGTTGGCGCGCCGACCACGTCGACGGCGATGATGATGTCGGCGTCGAGCTCGATCAGGTCGAACGGCACGGGATTGTAGATGCCGCCGTCGATCAGCAGCCTGCCGTCACGCATCACCGGACGGAACACCGCCGGGATCGCCGCCGAAGCGGCCAGCGCCGAATGCAGCTCGCCTTCGTCGAACACGGCGAGCTGGTGGCCATAAAAGTCCGTTGCCGTCACCTTCAGCGGTATCTTCAATTCGGCGAAGGTTTCGGGAATGGCGTCGGGCAGGAACGCCTTGAGGATGCGCTCGACATTGAACTGGCTGACCCGCAAGCCGCCCTGCAACGCTTCGGCAAAAGTGCCGGGCCGCGCCCGCCACATGCGCGTCGCCACTTCGGCGCGGCGGCCGAGGATCGAGCGCGTATAGTCGTGGATGTCCTTGCCGGTCATGCCCGAAGCCATGCCGGCGCCCATGATGGCGCCGATCGACGAGCCGGCGATTGCTGCCGGCCTTATGCCCAGCTCGTCCAGCGCCTCGATGACATGGATATGCGCCAGCCCACGCGCCCCGCCGCCGCCAAAGGCGATGCCGAAGCTAGGCGCCATTTTGGCTGCCCCATGTGGCGGAGCTATCGAATTTGGGCAAATGCCCCCTCGCCCGGATTGTCGGCAGTTTGCGGCCGTGGCGCGTCTTTCCTTCTCCCCTTGTGGGAGAAGGTGGATCGGCGCGGAGCGCCGAGACGGTTGAGGGGTGTTGGACGGAGCTCGGTCGATGCCAAGCTGGAGCACCCCTCATCCGTCGCCTTCGGCGACACCTTCTCCCACAAGGGGAGAAGGGGGAGCCAACCGGCGCAGGCCAGTGCGGGAAAAGTGGGCTCATCCCTTGCTTCCCAGCTTCGGCCCGACCACCATGACGGCCGGCTCGGCGGAGAGCAGCTTTTTCGCCACCGCTTTCACCTGGTCCAACGTCACCGCGTTTATCAGGGCGGCGCGGCGCTGCATGTAGTCGATGCCGAGCTTGCCGAGCTGAATCTCGAGCAGCGTTGAGGCGATCGCGCCGGAGGAATTCAGATTGTTGATGGCATAGGCGCCGATCATGTATTTCTTGGTCGCCGCCAGCTCGGCTTCGGTCGGCCCCTCCTCGGCCATGCGCTTGACCACGTCGCGCACCACGGCCAGTGTCTCGGCCGCCCTATCGGCGCGGGTCGAGGTGGTGATGGACAGCGCCTCGGAATGCTGGTGGTCGACGAGGTCGGAGCTGACGCTGTAGGCCAAGCCGCGCTTCTCGCGCACCTCGTCGAACAGCCGCGAGGTGAAGGTGCCGCCGCCGAGGATCTCGTTCATCAGCACCGCGGCGAAGAAATCCGGCGCATTCCGCTTCACGCCGGGATAGGCGAGTTGCAGCGAGGCCTGCGGCTGGTCGTAAACGACCTCGAGCTGCTGGCCGAGCTTCAGGTCGATGTCGGGAACGGGCGTAAGCGCCTGCTTTTCCGGCAGGCTGCCGAACACCAGGTCGAGCTTCTGCTTCAGCGTCTCGGCGTCGATGGCGCCGACCACCGCGACATGCAGGCCGTCACGGGCGAAACTTGCCTTGTGGAAGGCGCTGAGATCGGCCGGCGTAATCGTCGCGATGCTTTGCCTGGTGCCCTGGTCGGGCCGCGCATAGGGATGCGTGCCGTAGATCGCGTCCAGCCATTTGCGTTGGGCGAGCGTATCGGGATCGCGCTCGTTGGCGATGATGCCGGACAGGATCTGCGCGCGGATGCGGTCGATCGGCACCTGGTCGAAGCGCGGCTGGTTGACCGCCACCCGCAACAGGTCGAAGGCGCCGTCGCGCTGCTCGGCCAGCATGCGCATCGAGCCGTAGATGCCGTCGCGCTGCGCATCGAAGCTCATCTCGGCGCCGACATCGTCAAGCTTGATCTGGAAGGCCTCGCTGTCGAGGTTGCCGGCACCTTCGTCGAACAGGCCGCTCATCAGATTGGCAAGCCCTTCCTTGCCGGGCGGATCCTGCGTCGCGCCGCCATCGAAAACGAAGCGGATAGCGACGATCGGCACCGAATAATCCTCCACCAGCCAGGCGGTGATGCCCTTCGACGAGGTCACCTCCTGGATGTTCACGGCGGCGCGAGCGGAAAGCGCCGGCAGGATGACAAAGAGAAGGGAGAGGAACAGGGTTGCTAGAAGAGGGCCGGCGTGCGGGCGCTTCCCTTCTCCCCTTGTGGGAGAAGGGGAGGAGCCCACGAGGGGAGAAGGCAGAGCGGGACCATGCTGGCTCATCATCAAATCAATTCCCAGCTTGGGTTTGCGGCAGAAGATAGCCGGTCGTTGCGTGGTCGAGATTGAGATAGCGGGCAGCGACCGCCTTGACCTGGTCGGCGGTGACCTTGCGGATGCGGTCCGGCCATTGCTGGACGTTCTGGACGTTACCGCCTGTGGCGAGCGTCGAGCCGTAGATGTTGGCCATGTCCTCCTGCTTGTCGCGGGCAAAGATCATCGAGCGTACGAAACGGTCCTTGGATTTTTCCAGCTCGTCGCTGGTGACGCCGTCTTTCGCGATGCGGGCGATCTCGGCGTCGACCGCGGCCTCGATGTCGGCAAGCTTGGCATCGCCGCGCGGCGCGCCGTAGACGGTGAAATTGGTGTCGTCGAGCATGGTGCCCTGGAAGAAGGCGCCGGCCTCGGCGGCGATGCCTTGCCTGACGACAAGCTCCTGGTAGAGCCGGCTGCGGTTGCCGCCGCCGAGGATTTCGGACAGCACGTCGAGCGCTTCGGCTTCGCCGGGCTTTGCCGTGTGATAGGACGGAACCACCCATTGCGTGGTAAAGCTCGGCACGCTGACGCGCCCGTCGGTCAGCGTCACCGTGCGCCTGGTGTTCTGCTCGGGCTCGACGGGGCGGATGCGCGGCGGCAAGTCCGGGCCGCGCGCGATCTTGCCATAGGTCTTTTCGGCCAGCGCCTTGACCGTTTTCGGCTCGACATCGCCGGCCACCACCAGCACGGCGTTATTGGGTGTATAATATTTGTTGTAGAAGGCCATCGCGTCGGTGCGGTTCAGCTTCTCCATCTCCTGCATCCAGCCGATGACCGGAATGCGGTACGGCTGGTTCTGCCACAGCGTGGCGTCGATCTCCTCGTCGAGCACCGCCTGCGGATTGCTATCGATGCGCGAGCGGCGCTCCTCGAGGATGACGTCGCGCTCGGTTTTGATGACGTCGTCGTTGAGGATGAGATTGCGCATGCGGTCGGCCTCGAAGCCCATCATCTCACCGAGCGCCTGAGGCACCACCGTCTCGTGAAAGGCGGTGTAGTCGTAGGAGGTGAAGGCGTTGTCCGAACCGCCGATGGCGGCGACGGCACGGTCGAGCTCGCCCGCCGCATGGTTGCTGGTCGCCTTGAACATCAGATGCTCGAAGAAATGGGCAATGCCGGACTTGCCCGGCGGCTCGTCGGCGCTGCCGATCTTGTACCAGACCATATGGGTGACGATGGGGGCGCGGTGATCGGGGATGACGACGACCTCCATGCCATTGTCGAGCAGGAAATCGGTGACGACGCCATCGTCAGGATTGTTATCCGCCAGAGCCGGCGCGGCCATCACCAGAGCCAGTCCCAAGAGCGTTCCGCGCAGCCATTCAGCCTGAAATGTCATAGATGGCTCCGGTTTGTAGTGGGACGATAGGCGGGGTTGCTGGTCGAGGCAAAACGAATTGTTCGTCATTTTGAAGGCGCCATCGTGGAAGCCGAACTCAGGCGGCCTCGATGAACCGGATGACCGTCTCGCCATAGTTGCGCTCGTCGACAACCGAAAAGCCCGACCCTGCCTCGAACGGCGCCGCCGCCGCTTCCTCGACGACGCAGAGCGCGCCGGGGGCGAGCCAGCCGCCTGCTTTGGCCGAGCGCAAGGCGCGTTCGCCAAGGCCTTTGCCATAGGGCGGATCGGCAAAGACCATGCCGAATGCGGCGATGGTGCCCGCCTCGCCCAAGCCCGTCGCGTCGCGGCGGAAAATCTTGGTGCGGCCGGTGAGGCCGAAGGCCTCGACATTGGTGCGGATCAGGCCGCGCCCTTCGGCGGATTCCTCGATGAAGACAGCGTAGGAGGCGCCGCGCGACAGCGCTTCGAGGCCGAACGCGCCGGTGCCGGCGAACAGGTCGAGCACGCGCGCGCCGTCCAGTCTTTCGGGAAAGCGATGCGCCAGCACGTTGAAGACCGCCTCACGCGTGCGGTCGGTGGTCGGGCGGATGGCAAAGGTGCGGGGCGTCGCCAGCGGACGCCCGCGAAACTCACCGCCGACGATCCGCATTGCTTCCTTTCGGGCCGCCGCGCGGCCGGTCGCCACCGCCATCCGGGCGCTCGCCGCGCGGTTTGCCGAACGGCTTTGCACCGCCGCCTTGCGGCTTGCCGCCGGGCTTGCCGTAAGACGGCTTGAACGATGCCTTGCGCGCCTTGTTTTCTGCCGCCTTGGCGGCGTCTGCCTCCGCCCTGCCCTTGCCGATCGGCCGTGCGCCCGGCGCCATCCAGACATTGGCCTTGCGCTGGCCCGGCGGCTCGATCGGCCGCTGCTCGCGTTCGGATTTTTTCCCACCGAAGCCGCCACGAGGCTTGTCGCCACGGGGTTTGTCCCCGAAGTCGCTGCGTTCAGGTCTGGGGCCACGCTCGCCAAAGCTCTTTTTTGGCCCAAAGCTCCTGTCAGGGCTTGTCGACAGCTTGCCGAGCGCTTCGTCGCGGCTGCCCTCGCGCCGCTTGCGGTTCTTGATCAGGCCGCCCTCGCCGATCGGCCGGCGTTCGCCGTCGCGGGTGAATTTCGGCCGCTCGGGCTCCTCCTCGCGCTCACGCCTGACCGGCTTGTTGGAAAACGGCTTGGCGATATCGGCATCGAAATTGGCGCCGGACTCTTCGACCAGGCGCTCGCCGAGCTGGTCGCGCAGCACGCGGCCCTTGATCTCCAGCACATGGCCTTCCGGCAAATCGTCGAGCTGGAACGGCCCGTAGGAAATGCGGATCAGCCGCGTCACGTCGAGACCGAGCGCGCCCAGGATGTTCCTGACCTCGCGGTTCTTGCCTTCGCGCAGGCCGAGTGTCAGCCAGGCGTTCGAACCCTGCTCGCGGTCGAGCGTCGCCTCGATGGCGCCATAAAAGACACCGTCGACGGCAATGCCTTCGCGCAGCCCTGCAAGCGCGCTTTCCTCGACCTTGCCGTGGACGCGCACGCGGTAGCGTCGCAACCAGCCGGTCGCCGGCAGTTCGAGCACGCGCGACAGGCCGCCATCATTGGTGAGCAGCAGCAGGCCTTCGGTGTTGATGTCGAGCCGGCCGATGGTCATCAGCCGCGGCAGCCCGGGCGGCAGCACGTCGAAGACGGTCTTGCGGCCCTCGGGATCGCGGTTTGTCGTGACCACGCCGGCCGGCTTGTGGAACAGGAACAGCCTGGTGCGCTCGATCGGCGGAATCTCCATGCCGTCGAGATGGATGATGTCGCCAGGCATGACGTTGAAGGCCGGCGAGGACAACACCTTGCCATTGACCTTGACGCGGCCGGCCGCAATCAGTTCCTCGGCGTCGCGGCGCGAGGCCAGGCCGGCACGCGCCAGCCGCTTGGCAATGCGTTCGCCGGCTTCTTCCGTTGCCTCGACGCGACGCGGGCGCGGCTTGAAGCCGCCTTCCGATGCCACCTGTGCCCTTTGTGCCCCTTGCGGTCGATCGCCGCCAAAATCACGCTTGGGACGGTCGAAGCGCCTCTCGCCGCGCTCGCTTTCGGCAGCTGCTGGCCGGTCGCCGCGCGGTGCGTAAGGCTTGCGCGGACCTTCGCGCTTTTCATAAGGCGTGCCCTCCGGACGCGGCCCTTTGCTGAACGGCCTGTCGCCGCCTTTGAAGTCGCGCTTCGGCCGCTCGCCTTCGGCAGCTGCCGGCCGGTCGCCGCGCGGCGCATAAGGCTTGCGTGGACCCTCGCGCTGTTCATAAGGCTTGCCTTCCGGACGCGGCCCTTTGCTGAACGGCCTGTCGCCGCCTTTGAAGTCGCGCTTCGGCCGTTCGCCTTCGGCCGCCGCCGGCCGGTCGCCGCGCGGAGCGTAAGGTTTTTTGGCGCCGAAGGGCGGCTTGCCGCCCTTGCCGGGAGCGCCATCGCGACCACGCGGCCCCCCCGGCTTCGGGCCGGCCTTGCGCGGGAATTTCTTGTTTTTGTCGTCCATGTGGCCTTTGCTCGTTTGCGCGGGTAGTAACAGGATCGCGCTCTAGTGGCGAGGAGATAATCGGAATGGAAACCGCGTGAAGCGGCAGGATTTCATGGCCCTGGCGCTGAAAGAAGCCGAAGCCGCCGCCCAGCGTGGCGAAGTGCCGGTTGGCGCGGTCGTCGTCGGCGGCGATACGGTCGTTGCGAGTGCCGGCAACCGCACCCGCGAGTTCGCCGATCCGACCGCCCATGCCGAGATGCTGGCGATCCGCGAGGCCTGCCGCAAGCTTTCCAGCGAGCGGCTCAGCGGCCACGATCTCTATGTGACGCTGGAGCCGTGCGCCATGTGTGCCGGCGCCATCTCCTTCGCCAGGCTGCGCCGGCTTTATTTCGGCGCTGCCGACGAGAAGGGCGGCGCAGTGGTCAACGGCGTTCGCTTCTTCACTTCACCGACCTGCCACCATGTGCCCGACATCTATCCGGGCATGGCCGAGAACGCTGCAGCAGCATTGCTGAAGGACTTTTTTCGCGAGCGACGCGGACCCTGATTTTCTGGTCCGGCAGACGGTCCAAATCCAAGTCAGCCAATCCAGCCAGCCAATTCAGGGCAAGGACGTCTCTGGCGCCGTCAGCCTACCAGGGCAGCCAGTCGAACATGCCGCCGCTCTTACTCTTGGCGGCCGCCTCCCTCTTGAGGCGGCGTTCCTTCTTGTACTCGTCCTCGCCGAGGTCACCCTGCGGCGCGGTGGCGGCGGCAGCGCGGTATTGCACCGGCGGCTCGCTCAGATATCTGCGGGTGGTCGGGTCGCCCTGTTTGCCTTCAGCCCGGCGGCGCATGATTTCCGCGGCGCGGCTCTTGTCCGAATCGGCCGGAGTCCAGGCTGGCGGATGGCTCGAGCCCGACTGCTTCAGCGCGGCCTTGACCGACGCCGGATCCGTCTGCACGTCATCGATGACCTGCGCCTGGTAGGCCGGGTCGTCCTGATGCAGGGTGGCATCGGCGCGCAGGCGGGCACGGCGCTGCTCCGGCGATTCGGGCCATTCGGCGCTTGCCGTCTCGATGCTTTCCTGCGGCGGCGGCAAGACTTCCTTCTGCCCCGGCCCTGGCTTCACCAGCGTGGGGCGCGGCTTGTAGTCGATACTATCCTTGCGCTTGGGTGCGAAGGAAAAAGCCCCGGTGAGGTCGCCGGCAAGCTGCGCGCCCGCGGTCTTGTCGGTCCCGTAAGTGGGCGAGCCCATGCAGCCGGACAAAGCGAGGCCCGATACGACAAGCGGCGCCAGCAGCGCAACGCGCGCGTAAGTTCTCTCGGTCATGCCAAAAAGTCCCACTGTAGACAGCCTCTCGATTGCCGCCGGCCAAAGAAAGGTCCGGTCCCCATCGCCTATGCTCTTCCGACGGAATTCCGGCGACAATTTGTCGTCCGGAGTTTCGCGTGTTTACCTCAACCACTCGTTAAGGGCAACGCGCGAGGGCCGATCGGCCCCCGCCGTGGCATTTGTGCACCGCCTCAAAGACGGCTCAAAGCCTTCAGCTCATGCAGAACAGCGGCGTCACGGGCCGAAACATCCGGGAATTCCGGATCTGAGCCGACATCGGCGGTGTAGCGCCAGGAGCGCGCGCACTTCACCAGGCCACGGTCCTCCGCCTTCTCGACGACCACGGCGACGCCCTTGACGTCGTCGAGGGTAAAGCTGCCCGCCGGCGCTTTGCCGTGCATGATAACCAGATCGCTGGTGATCGCCATCTCGGCCATGTCGACATCGGCGATCGCCGCTTCGAGCACGGCATCGTCGAGGGTGACGACCGGCACCGCTTCCAGCGAAGAGCCGATGACCTTCTGCGCACGGGCGATTTCCAACGCCCCGGTGACGACACGGCGGACCTGCCGCACCTTGCGCCACTTCTCCGCCAGCGCCTCGTTCTTCCAGTCCGCCGGGATCTCCGGGAACTGGTCGAGATGCAGAGAGACCGCATCCGGATGACGGTCGAGCCAAGCCTCTTCCATGGTGAAGGGCAGCATCGGCGCCAGCCATTTCACCAGGCAGTCGAAGAGATGGCGCACCACCTGCACGGAAGCCTTGCGCTTCACGCTGGAAGGCGCTTCGCAGTAAAGCGCGTCCTTGCGGATGTCGAAATAGAAGGCCGACAGCTCGATCACCATGAAGTCGAGCAGCGCGCGGGTGATGCGCTTGAATTCGAACGCGTCGTAGCCCGAGCGTACGACTTCATCGAGTTCAGCGAGCCGGTGCAGCATCAGCCGCTCCAGCTCCGGCATCTTGTCCAGCGGCACCTCCTCACCGTCGTCATGGGCGAGCGTGCCCAGCATCCAGCGGATGGTGTTGCGCAGCTTGCGGTAGGCGTCGATATTGGTCTGCAGCACGTTCTTGCCGAGCCGCTGGTCTTCCCAATAATCGGTCGTCACCACCCACAGCCGCAAGATGTCGGCGCCGGACTGCCTGATGACGTCCTGCGGCACGACGGTGTTGCCGAGCGACTTCGACATTTTCCGCCCCTCCTCATCCATGGTGAAGCCATGGGTGACGACGGTGTCGTAGGGTGCCCTGCCCCTGGTGCCGCAGCTTTCGAGCAGCGAGGAGTGGAACCAGCCGCGATGCTGGTCGGAGCCTTCGAGATAGACGTCGGCCGGCCATTTCAGGTCGGGCCGGTCCTCAAGCGTGAAGGCATGCGTCGAGCCTGAATCGAACCAGACATCGAGGATGTCCATGACCTGCTGCCATTTCGAGGCATCGTGATTGCCGAGGAACCGCTCCTTGGCGCCGGCGGCGAACCAGGCGTCGGCGCCTTCTTTCTCGAAGGCGTCCA
This sequence comes from Mesorhizobium sp. M0408, assembly GCF_040321495.1. Classification (NCBI taxonomy): domain Bacteria; kingdom Pseudomonadati; phylum Pseudomonadota; class Alphaproteobacteria; order Hyphomicrobiales; family Phyllobacteriaceae; genus Mesorhizobium; species Mesorhizobium sp. M0408. The sequence continues at coordinate 80,992 of NZ_JAMYRO010000012.1, forward strand.
TGATGCGCTGGTTGACTGCCTCGTCGCGCAGCACATTGCCGTCGGCATCGGCAAAGACGGCGATCGGCACGCCCCAGGCGCGCTGGCGCGACAGCACCCAGTCGGGGCGCTCCTCGATCATGGCGCGGATGCGGTTCTGGCCGGCGGCGGGCACGAAGCGGGTATCGTCGATGGCTTTCAGGGCGCGGCTGCGCAGCGTCGTGCCGTCGCCAAGCTCCTTGTCCATATAGACGAACCATTGCGGCGTGTTGCGGAAGATGATCGGCTTCTTCGAGCGCCAGGAATGCGGATAGGAGTGCTTCAGGCGGCCGCGCGCGAACAGCGCGTTGCGCTTGATCAGCTTGTCGATGACAGCCTGGTTGGCGTTGCCCTTCTTGCCATTGTCGTCGATGACGCGCGCCGCTCCACCCTCGCAGTCCGGGCCGAAGCCCGGCGCGTCCTTGGTGAAGAAGCCGGCATCGTCGACGGTGAAGGGGATCGCGGTGTCGATGCCACGCTGGCGAAGATCAGAGGCAGCATCCATCCAGGCGTCGAAGTCTTCGCGGCCATGTCCCGGCGCGGTGTGGACGAAACCGGTGCCGGCATCGTCGGTGACGTGATCGCCGGCGAGCATCGGCACGGGAAAATCGTAGCCGCCGCCCAGAGCTTTGAGGGGATGCGAAAGCGTAAGGTTTTCAAGCTCTTCGGCGCCAACGCTGCGAAGCCGATTCAGAGTGACCTTGGCCTTCGCGGCAGCGTCGTCCGCAAGCTTCTCGGCAAAGATCAGCTTTTCGCCGGGCTGAGGACCAAAGGCGTTCTCGGCCGCGGTAACCTCGTAGAGACCATAGTTGATGCGCGGCGAGTAATTGACGGCGCGATTGCCGGGGATTGTCCACGGCGTCGTCGTCCAGATGACGACGTTGGCATCAAGCAGATCGAGCGACGTCTGCGTCAGCTTGGGATCCAGGGCTGGCTGCCCATCCTCGATGTTGATGACCTGGCGAGCGAGGCTGACGACCGGAAACTTCGCCCAGATCGTGTCCGACTCATAGTCCTGGTATTCGACCTCTGCCTCGGCCAGCGCGGTGCGCTCGACCACACTCCACATAACCGGTTTGGAGCCGCGATAAAGCTGGCCGGACATGGCGAATTTCAGCAGCTCGCCGGCGATGCGCGCCTCGGCATGGAAAGCCATTGTCGTATAGGGATTGTCGAAGTCGCCGACGACGCCGAGCCGCTGGAATTCGGAACCCTGCACCTTGATCCAGTGCGCCGCAAACTCGCGGCATTCCTGCCGGAACTCGTTGACCGGCACCTCGTCCTTGTTCTTGCCCTTAGCGCGGTACTGCTCCTCGATTTTCCATTCGATCGGCAGGCCGTGGCAATCCCAACCGGGTACATAGTTCGAGTCATAGCCGCGCATCTGGAACGAGCGGGTGATGACGTCCTTGAGGATCTTGTTCAGCGCATGGCCGATATGGATGTTGCCATTCGCATACGGCGGCCCGTCGTGCAGCACGTATTTTTCGCGGCCGGCTGCGTCTTCGCGCAACTTGCGGTAAAGGTCCATGTCCTGCCAGCGTTTGACCAGCAGCGGTTCCTTTTCCGGCAAACCGGCGCGCATCGGGAAATCCGTCTGCGGCAGGTAGAGCGTTTTGGAATAGTCGATCGTCTCGGCGGTCTCGGTATCAGTCATTCGTCTGCCATATGCGTTGCCCGGCGGCAAAAGAGCCCGGGCGTTGAACTATCATGATCTGGAAAAAGCGCGAGAGGCGCGCGCAAGATTCCCGGCGGCTCCGGCGGCGGTCAGGCCGCCCGGAACACCGGGCCTGTAATTCGTATCGCAGTCGCGAATGCGCTGATAAAGTGCGTCATGACCGGGCTTTTAAACGAGGCCGGCCCTATTGAAAAGCCCGAACTCTGATGCTTCCTCCTAGGAGCATGTACCAACTGCGGTTTACATTTCACAGTTAGCGCGCCGGAAGGAACGAAATGTGACTCTGACGATTACCGAGTCCGAACGCGCCCTGCGACTTCGTATTTCAACGATGGCGGATCGTGTTTTCGGCAACCATGAAAGGGCGCAGCGCTGGCTGCGCAAGCGAAGTCGGGTGCTCAACGAGGCGCCCATCAATCTCCTACAATCCGAAACAAGTGCGATGCTTGTGGAAGAGGAACTCAACCGCATCGCCTACGGCATAGTCGCCTGAGCCATGCGGCTGCGCGCAGTATATAACCTGCGACATCACATCGAGAAATCGAAGCGATAGGTCGTCGACATGCCGATCATGAACTGATCCCTGGAGCCGCGCTCCTTGACCAGGCTGGAATCGGCGGCCGGGCCCATCAGGCGGGAATATTCGCCGAACAGACTGGCCGTCATCGGCTCGGTCACCTTCCAGGTCACCGCGCCGCCCAGGCCCGCCGACTTCACCCCGCCACCGGGATGATATTCGCTGAGCCCCGAGGCCAGGGACTCCTCGGCATCAACGCCGTAATTGGCGTCGAAATAGTCCGATGAGGCGAACGAAACGCGCGGTCCGGCCGAAATCCTGACGTCGGGCGTCACATCGTAAAAGGCGTCGGCGGCGATGTCGGCGACAAAGCCGTTATGGGCACGAATGCCGTGCCGCAATTCGGCGCGGGCACGCAGCCAATCCAAAGGATAGAATTCGAAGAAGCCGCCGGCCTCGCCGCCCCAGCGCACCGGGTCGAGGCCTTTCAATTCGTCGGCGTCACCACCGTCGCGGGAAAACAGGAACTTGCCCGTCAGGCCGGCGCGGACGCCGCCATCGTCGATCAATGCCAATGAGATATTGTCGTTGCGCGAGGTGAAGCGCGCCGCGGGACCAGCCTTGCCGAGCGAGATGATCGGCGAGGCGCTGAGCAGGTACTTCTTGCCGCCCTCGAAATTCGGGGCAATCATGCCGGTGGCGCCGACCGTCAGGTACCAGTCTCCGGACAGCCAGCCGAAGGTGCCCTCGCCGGCCTTGGCAACGCCGCAGGTGGCGAGCATGAATGCGGCCAGGACCGCCGGGATCGTCGGGACAGACCGCATCGTTACTCCATACGTCGAACACATTGGCCGATACAACCAGCCTTGACTGAAGCCATGGCGCCAGTTCGGTAAAATTTGACTTAATATCCATGACATCGGCGGCGTTGGCCGGCCTGTTCCGCATTGCAGTCGACTGTTTGGCGCACCAAGATTCCAGATCAAGTGTTTGGAATACGATAGCAGTTGCCTCGGCAGGGGTTACAAACATTCGCGGACAAACATGCCTGCGCCGTGAAGAGCGCGGCGACCGGCGCTCAACCCCGCATTCCAAACCGGCCAAGCGTGAATCATATGCGGCCAAATTTCGAGACGTACTTTGACGTCCGCCGCGCCGGCGGCTTCGGCGAGCCGAGTTGCGTCAGACATCAGCGTCTCGGCCGAACCGGCTTGTATCAGCATTGGGGGAAATCCGCTCAGATCGGCGAACAAAGGCGAGATCAGCGGATCGCGCCGACCAACGCCATTGGGAACATAGGCCGTTGCCAGTTCCTCCAAATACGCCCGGTGGATGATAGGGTCGATTGCGTCGTTGGTTGATAGTGTCGCGCCGGACATCGAAAGGTCCGTCCAGGGCGAAACCAGCCAAAGACATCGCGGCAACGGCTCGCCTGCCGCACGCAATATACTGACCAGGCACAGGGTAAGGTTGCCGCCCGCACTGTCTCCGCCAATCACGATGCGGTCCGGCGCGATGCCTTGCCGCCTCAGAAAGCGCCATGCGGTGAGTGCGTCTTCATGTTGCGCAGGGAAAGGATGTTCCGGTGCGCGGCGATAGTCGATCGCGAGGGTGCGTATTCCCATTGCCCGACCTGCCTCGGTAACCATTCGACGATGACTTTTAAGGGAGCCGGAGCAGTAGCCACCACCGTGGAAAAAGAGCAGAACCTTGTCCCTGTCACTCCCAGGCGCCAGGGACCACTCGCCCGCGAGGCCATCGAAAACCACATGCTCGCATCGGATGTCCTCCGCGACTGGCCACACCGAACCGACTTCGTCGAGCCGTGCCCGGCGTTCGTCCCAGCGGACCGTTCGAGGCTTTGAGGTCAACAACCTGCGGACGGCGTTGATCTCCGTCAGATCGAGGTGTTCGTCCGCATCGCTCATTTTGCTTCCCTAGCCTCATCAAGCGTAGAAAACGGCATATAGCAGCAGCACACGTCATCGTATAAAGGGCCAATGCCAGCACTGGGAATTTTCGTTACACTTGCGCCGCGGCGAATACACGGGACGACGGGTCGCCCGTAAACCCGCTTGTTATCTTTTAGCACTGGCTCACCCCCCACATGATCGAATTATTCCATCTGGTATTTGGCCGCTTCGGGTCAAAAACGGAGGTCTAGCGGATCGCTCGGGAGTGTGGCGCTCACAGCCTGCTCGCTGGACGGGCAAGGCGATCGGCGCTACCTTCCGGAACAAAGAAGCTAGGCAACCTTGAGGGAGAAGGGCAATGACCGTGCACAGCGATGCCATGAAAGACGCCATTGGCCAGACGCGGGCGAAATGGGGATGGTTCGTCGCGCTCGGGGTGCTGCTGCTTGTCTTCGGCGGCATTGCCTTCGGCAATCTGTTCATCGCAACCGTCGCCTCGGTCTTTGTCGTGGGCTGGCTGATGCTGATGGCCGGCATTGTCGAGATCATCCATGCCTTCGGCGTGAAGACATGGGGCCGCTTCTTCTATTGGCTGCTCAGCGGCCTCCTCTACGCCGTCGCCGGCTTCTTCGCCTTCGACAATCCGGTCCTCGCCTCGACGGTGCTGACCTTCCTCCTGGCGGTCGCGCTGCTTGCCTCAGGCGTGCTCAGGGCCTGGGTCGGCTACAGCCACCGGCCGCAGCCGGGCTGGGGCTGGGTAGTCGCGGCCGGCGTCATCAGCGCGCTGGCGGGACTGGTCATCGCCATGGGCTGGCCGGTCAACAGCGTGTGGGTTCTGGGCCTGTTCCTGGCCGTCGACCTGATCTTCCAGGGCTGGACCTTCATCGCCCTTGGCTTGGCGCTGAAGAGATAAATTCTGGTTGAGCATGATCTTAATCGGAAAACCGGATCCCACTTTTTGCTTCGCTGACCTTCGGTTCGGGACCATGCTCTAAAAAGCTATGGCCGCGTCCAGCCCGGAAAGCGGCCTGACGCCGGCGAGCAGTGCCTTCGCCTCGGCCTCGTCGCGCTTCATCTGGGCGACCAGCGCGTCAAGCCCGTCGAACTTCACCTCCGAGCGCAGGTAGCCGAAGAAGGACACGGCACAAATCTCGCCGTAGAGGTCGCCGGAAAAGTCGAAGACGAAGGTCTCCAGCAATGGCGCGCCATTGTCGTCGACCGTCGGCCGGCGGCCGAAGCTGGCGACGCCATCGTGTAGCGAACCGTCGGCGCGGCGGAAGCGGACGGCATAAATCCCTTCATTGAGGGTGACTTCCGGCGAAAGCCTCATGTTTGCGGTCGGAAAGCCGAGTGTCCGGCCGAGCTGCTGGCCGCCGATCACCTCCGCCTCGACGGTGAAACGGTAGCCGAGCAAGCCGGCGGCCTCGGCCACATTGCCCTCGCACAGCAGCGTGCGTATGCGGCTCGACGACACCACCTCGGCGCTTTCGTCGCGAAACGCATCCACCAGCGTGACGCCGAAGCCGTGGCGCTCGCCGGCAGCCATCAGATAGGCCGGACCGCCCTGGCGGTCCTTGCCGAAATGGAAATCGAAGCCGGTGACGGCGTGGCTTATGCCGAGGTTGCGCTCGAGCACGCCGGTGACGAAAGCCTCCGCCGACAAGGAGGCGAACTCGCGTGTGAACGGCTGTTCGACCAGCGCCGCAAAGCCCAGATGCGACAACAGCCGCGCCTTCATCGGCGGCGGCGTCAGCACGAACAACGGCATGTCCGGCCTAAACACCTTTCGCGGATGCGGTACGAAGGTCAGCACCAGGGCGGGTACGCCGCGACGCTCCGCTTCGGCGCGCGCGCGTTCGAGCACCGCCTGGTGGCCGCGGTGGACGCCGTCGAAATTGCCGATAGCCACCACGCCGCCGCGCAGATGGGCCGGCAGCGGTGCGGTTGCGGAAATGCGTTCGAACATGGCCGTCATGGCTTGAACCTATTGCAGCCTGGGAATCACCGCGACCGGCCTGTAGCCATATTTTTCCAGGAAGGCCGCGAGCCTGGCCGGATCCGGCTGCAGCGTCTCACCGTAATCGCGGGCATGGATGCCGCCCGATACGTAGAGCACGTCGAAGCCATTGTCGGCCGCGCCCTTGATGTCGGTCATCATGCCGTCGCCGATGGCCAGAACTTGCGAACGCTCGACCCGGCGGCCGAGAATGACGGCGATCTCCTTCATGGCGACGTCATAGACCGGCGCGTAGGGTTTGCCGGCGATCAGCGTGCGTCCGCCAAGCTGTGCGTATTCGCGGGCCAAAGCGCCTGCGCACCAGATCATGCGTTCGCCGCGCTCGACGACGATGTCGGGATTGGCGCAAATGAAGGGCAGGTTCCTGGCACGCAGCCTCTGCAGAAGATCGGCATAATCTTCCGGCTTCTCCACCTCGTCGTCGAACAGGCCGGTGCAGACCACGCCGGATGCTTCGAACTCCTCGACGAGTTCGACGTCGAGGCCCTCATAGAGCGTGAAATCCCGATCGGCGCCTATGTGGAAGATCTTTCGCGGCCCTTCGGCGATCAGGTCGCGGGTAACGTCGCCGGACGTCACGACACGGTCGTAGGCGGCGGGCGGAACGCCGATGGCGTTCATCTGTGCCACCACGTCGGCGCTGCGACGCGGCGAATTGGTGATCAGCACGACAGGTATTTTCGCCGCGCGAGCAGCGATCAGCGCGGCAGCCGCCGCCGGGAAATGCCATTCGCCATTGTGCACCACGCCCCAGACGTCGCACAGGATGGCTGAATAGGCTCCCGACAGGTCTGCGAGCGAACCGATGATGTCGGGCGAATCCGCCATGCCGTTGTCCCTGTACCATGATGCTTGCAAGCGCCGCGACCGACGGTCCGTAGCGGCCGGCCCGGATTAACCGAAGCGCTTCGCTCTGTCACCAGCTTTCGTTGTGCCCGCAAGATTGCCGCCCGGGGACGCCGGCGAGGACGTGATGGCGAAAGCCTTCTTTTTCAGAGCCTTATGGGGCTTTGCCGCGGAGCAGCATTGCCGATTGCGGACGTGTGGTTAACGGGCATTGAAAAACCGTGCCGACCTTGAACGTATTTTAGCAATCGGAAATTTAAAAATGCGTGGCATCGTCCGGAAAAAAACAGGGCGGGCGGGAATGCTGAAGGCAATGATCGGAAATTTCCGACGCGACAGACGTGGCAACTACTCCTTAATGACCGCAATCACCATTGTACCGCTGATGGGCGGGTTGGCGCTCGGTGTCGATTACGGGGAGTTGCTGCGCCAAAAGCACGAAACGCTGAACGCACTTGATGCGGCCGGCCTCGCCGCCGCCCAGCAGATCGTTGCCGGCGCCAGCGACGACGACGTCAAGGCCTACGCCAAGACATTTTTCGAAACCAATCTCGCACGTATCGACCCGGCGAACACAGCGCTGACCGTCACGCTGCCCAACAACAATGCCGGCGGCGGCACCTTGAAGCTCTGCGCCGGCCTCACCTTCCACCCCTATTTTCTACCGGCCGCCAGCCTGCTGATCGGCGGCACGGCAAGCGACACGACCTTCACCGAATGTTCGGAACTCCGCCTCAAGAACACCCTCGAAGTCGCGCTTGTGCTGGATAATTCCGGCTCGATGAGCGATCTCGGCTCCGGCACCGGCGAGAAGCGAATAGACCTGCTGAAGTCGGCCGCCAAGCAGCTTGTCGATACGCTGGCGCTTCAGGCGCAGCAGATGAAGCAGATCACCAAACCGGTGCAGTTTTCTCTCGTGCCGTTTGCGGCCTCGGTCAATGTCGGCCCTACCCACGACCAGGACAGCTGGATGGATCAGGACGGCATCTCCCCGATCCAGCACGAGGATTTCGACTGGACGACGATGAGTGCCGCCAACAATCCGGACAAATATGCCGAGAAGCTCAACGGCGTCTGGTACAAGCGCGGCACCGGCTGGGGCGAGACCAAGGACCAGCCGCTGACGCGTTTCAGCCTCTACGCCGACATGACGGTCGAATCGGGCCGCGAAGAGGTACCCAATTCGAAGCAATATGTCTGCGACACATACAAGAAGAACGGCACCTGCCAGTACGGCCACTGGAGCGCACCGGAATATATCTACACCACAAGCCGCTATGCGAGCTGGCAAGGTTGCGTCGAAGCACGGCCATATCCCTACAATGTCGACGACACCACGCCCGATACAGCCGCGCCGGCCACGCTTTTCGTGCCGATGTTCGCCCCGGATGAGGCTGGCACTCTGTGGCTCGATTTCAACCGTGACGGCATCAACGACGTCATCGGCACGTCCTACAATTACGGTAACAACTGGTGGGCCGATTGGCCCTATGTCGCCGGTCCTACGGCTTCCCAGCGCCAGTCTGACATGCGCAAATATTTCCTGGTAAAACCATACGGTTCGCAATCCGCAGCCGCGGGCGATGGGCCGAATTCCTCCTGCACCACCAACCCCATCACGCCGTTGAAGGACGTCAGCCAGGACGCAGAGAAGCAGGAGATCAAGGACGCCATCGACGCCATGGCGCCGAACGGCAACACCAACGTGCCGGAGGGCCTTGCCTGGGGCTGGCGAACTGTATCGAGCAACCCACCGTTCACCGATGGTCGGCCGAACAGCGAGAGGGGCAACGACAAGGTGGTCGTGGTGCTGACCGACGGAGCCAATACTTATAGTGCCGTCAGCGACGGCAGCTACGCCAACAACAGGTCGACCTACGCCGCCTACGGCTACACTGGGCTGACCTATCCGGGATCTGGAAGCGTAACCCGCCTGTTCATGAATACCAGCACCGATATCGGCAAGACCACCTATACCGGTGCCAACTACACGGCAGCACTCGACGAGCAGATGAAAACGCTCTGCGCCAATGCAAAGAATTCGAACGTTCTGGTGATGACGGTGGCGCTCGACCTGTCGCCCACAGATGCCAGCGACAAGAAGGCAATCGATGCGCTGAAGGCGTGTTCGTCGGATTCGCGCTTCCGCAAGGATTCGGCCGACCCGAGCAAGCCTGCCAAGCTGTTCTGGAATGCAACCGGCGCGACGCTGTCCGACAATTTCAAGGAAATCGCCAACGAATTGTCGAACCTGCGCATCGTCGGCTGAAGGCGATGGGATTGGCAACTAAGGCAGGGGGCCCGGCGCGCTGGCGCAAAGGCTCCTGCCGTCATGCCCTTGCGGGTGATGGAAGCATGTGGTGAGTGTCCCCACCCGGAGATGCGCTCTTGCCTGAACCCGCCAACCACCTTGCCTTCGCGCTGGTCTGCCTCGGCATGGTGCTGACGCCCGGCCCGAACATGATCTATCTAATCTCGCGCTCGCTGTCGCAAGGGCCGAAGGCCGGGCTGATCTCGCTGGGCGGTGTGGCGCTCGGTTTTTTGTTCTACGTGCTGTCGGCGGCGTTCGGCATCACCGCGCTGCTGCTCGCCGTGCCCTTTGCCTATGATGTGCTGCGCCTTGCCGGCGCGCTTTATTTGCTGTGGCTCGCCTGGCAAGCGGTGAAGCCCGGCGGGCGCTCGCCCTTCCAGATCCGCGAACTGCCGAAAGACAGGCCGCGCAAGCTGTTCGCCATGGGCCTGATGACCAACCTGCTCAACCCGAAGGTGGCAGTGCTCTATCTGTCGCTGCTGCCGCAATTCATCAGCCCCGGCAAGGGCCACGTGCTGTCGCAGCTTCTGGTGCTCGGTGCCACGCAGGTCGCGATCAGCCTGACCGTCAACGCCATCATCGCGGTGACGGCCGGCTCGATCGCCATCTTCCTCGCCGGGCGGCCGCTATGGCTGGTGATCCAGCGCTGGATGATGGGCACGGTGCTGACCGCGCTGGCCGTCAAGATGGCAACCGACGCGCAACGCTGATCGGTCCTACATCGGCCGCCTGACCTGCTGTGCCCGCTCCGGTTCGACCACCCTGCGGTAGAGATGCCAGGTCGCGTGGCCAAGGATGGGCATGACGACGGCAAGCCCGGCAAATAGCGGGATCGAGCCGATGACCAGGAGCACGGCGACCATCAGGCCCCACAGCGCCATCTGCAACGGGTTTGTCATAACTGCCCTTGCCGACGTCTCGACTGCCGAGACCGCGCCGACATCGCGGTCGAGCAGCAGCGGAAAGGCGACGACAGTCGTCGCCAGCACGATCGCGGCGAAGGCGAACCCAGCCAGGTTGCCGAGCAGGATCAGTGTCCAGCCCTTGCTGGTCGTCAGCACTTCGCGAATAAAGCCGACGATAGCGGCCGGAGGCTGATTGCCGTACAGGCTGGTGTAGATCGATTGCGCGGTGAACAGCCAGAGCAGGAACAGTACCACCAGCATGATACCGATGACTGCAATCGCGGGCAGCGCCGGCGAGTGGCGCACGTCGAGCGCATGCCACCAGGATGTATCCATGCCGAACTCGCGCCGGCGGCTGATCTCGTAAAGGCCGATAGCGGCGAACGGACCGACCAAAGCGAAGCCGGACATCAGCGGATAGATGAGCTGGATGGCGTTCGAGCCCGAGGTCCATTGCGTCAGGATCAGGCCGACCACCGGATAGATCAGGCACAGGAACACATAATGCGAGGGCTTGGCCCAGAAATCCTCTACGCCGAGACGGAGCGCATCGATCAGATCCTCGGTGCTGATGCGGCGCACCGTGGGCTGTACATGCATTCCACGTGCGTCCGCCATGACATGAAAGCCGGCCATAACCTTTCTCCCGTGTGTCGGGGCGGTCACCGCCAGGATGGCCGCCCGCAGCTGCCACTTCAAGAACGCCCGTATGATAGCGGATCTCGGTGTGCTTGTCGCCACCGCCCGGCGCCGGGGCGCCGGGCGGCTGAACGAACGGATTAGGCCGCGAAGCGATCGATCACCTCGGCCAGCGGCACCTGACCGAGGCAAGCGCCTGACCCGGCGGGCTTTTCGCCAGCCTCGACAGCGAGCGCGTAGCGCACGGCCGGATCGGCTTCGATGCGGCGACGTAGCGCCGCCACCCTGGGATAAGCGGCGCCGTCGACCGCCTGGTGGAACTCCGCCCAGCGCGCCACGCCGATCAGCGTGGTATCGGCAAGCGTCAGCCGGTCGCCGACCAGGAAATCCGTGTCGAGGATCATCGCCTCGAGCTGGTCATGGCGGTTGGTAACGACCTTGCGGCCAAAGTCACGCAAGGTCGCCAGCAGCACCGGTTCGGCCGGCTCCATTTCATAAGCAGCCCAGAGCGGGGTGAAAGCGGCGGTGAAACCGGTGTTCACGAAAGCCATCAGCTGGTGCATCCGGTCGGCTTCCGGCGAGCGAGACTCAAAGCTGATACGACGTTGCGTATCGCGAGCTTCGAGCCAGGCGGCAATCGCCATGGTCTCGGTGAGCACCCTGCCCTCGTCCGTGATCAACACCGGCGTTTCCTGGCGGCCGTTGATACTGGCATAGGCGTCGTTCTTCATCTCAGCGAGCATGTCGACACGACACAGGCGGTAGGGCTGTCCGAGGCGTTCAAAAGCAGCGACAAGCCCCATCGAACTTCCCAGCGGGAAGCCGTAAAGGAGAATAGGTTCCATTTCTTTCTCTCTTCCATGTTAGGGGTCACGCTGCGCAGCGAAACTTGACCCTAAACGCTGGTCGCCCCATGTAAATTACGCACTATTCTGTAACCAGGTCCCGCCATGAAAGATGTCGTCTCACGCTGCCCGATCGAGGAGACCATGCGTGTGCTCAGCGGTCGCTGGCCCACCTTGCTGCTCTATTATCTCAAGGACGGTACCAAGCGCTTCAGCGACCTGAGGCGTGACAATCCGACAGTGTCGCACCGCATCCTGGCGCTCGAACTACGCAAGCTGGAGGAAGCCGGGATTGTGCGGCGAACAGCGCATGCCGGCTATCCGCTACACGTGGATTACGACCTGACGGAGCCCGGTCTCAAGCTTGTGCCGCTCATCGACGCCCTGGGCGATTGGTGGGAAGATACCGAGGACGATCGGGCCAGCCGGGCTACATCGACGCCGGAAACCAAACTCGTGGCGGCGGAATAGCCGACCGGCGATCACCGCGCCGCCAAGAACTGCCGGCGAGAGCCCAGCGCTCCAAGCCGTTCATACATTAGATCCCGCAAGACCAAGGCGACCGGCTATGAGGCGCGCCATTGTGGTCGGCCAAACCGGACAAGGCACGGGCCATCCAGCACCAACTCCTGTAGCATAGCTCGCCAATCCCGATCACCTGACCCGCCGTTCGATCTCATTGCCCGATCAGATCGGCTTGACTATGCTGGATGGCTGTCGCTTTCGATTCTGACGTGAATGAAGAGCCTACTTATCCTCTTGAAGTTTCTCCTGAGACTTTGCCATTTGATCGTCCCCAAGTTCCATATTGTGCATCGTTGCAATCAACCATTCATCATGATCCCGCGTCGCCACTACGCTGATTAATCCGCGCCGACGCGGCCCTTCGTTTCCCATCGGATCGAGCGCGCCAGTCATGGACCACCGCAGGTCGAGCGTGGCAACATCAGGGCGAACAAGCCTGTTCCGCACGCTTTCGGCGGATAGGTGGCTGTGCTTGAACATCTTCTCAAAAATTGGGGCATGGAACTGCTCGATCTTGTCACGTCCAGTCGCCTGCATACCGAAGACGTTTGTAAATTCGGCATCTGCCGCGAATACGGCGGCAAAGGCGCGAGCATCGTGACGATTCCAAGCTTCGATCAGCCTGTGCGCGACACTTTCCACCCCTTCAGTTCGGACGTTGCCGGTAGCCATGCTGACCTCCTGCCATATAGTTCGGTTGCCATACTATATGGGCACCATATAAGTTTGGAAAGATGGATAATCAGCCATACACGCAGTCTCTGCTTCTCTATGCTTATCAATCGTCGGCGAGCGCTTTGGTCCAGGTTCTCCGGGAGAGCGGCCATTCGGCAATCAAGCCCAAACACGGCGCTGTATTCGCCAACATCGACGCGGAGGGAACCCGACCCAGCGTCCTCGCAGAGCGTGCGGGCATTGGCAAAGCATCGATGGGTGAGTTGATCGATGAACTGGAGCGCCTCGGTTATGTTCGGCGCTCGCATGATCCGAACGACCGACGGGCCAAATTAATCGTTGCAACTAACGCGGCGCTTGCGGTGATCCGGACCGTCCACGATTTCAATCAGCGTCTCGAAGACCAATACCGGAGGCTGCTTGGTGCTCAGGCGTACGAATCGCTCCGGTCGTCACTGCAAGCGATATCCCCCAGAGAAAATTTGCAACCGAGGATACCTCGCCAGCGCTCGTCAAGCCGCAAAGATGGGGCAAAAGAAACTCTCGGTCCGTGAATGCCTGACTGGGTATCGAGCCCCTGGGCGTATCGAGCCCGAACAGCCGCCTGGGCGAATGCCGCCATCCGAGCAAGCCTGTTTCGATTGAGCAGTGAAATCAATCTGACACAGTGCCATCACGTCGAAACCATCATCACGCATTTTCACCGCCCTGCCCGGCAAAAGCCATGATCGCGGTTATGTCAGGCGGGCATGACCGTTACGAAAATCGAAAATTATGAGGCCCAACCAAGCCTAAGCAGGCGCGTGCTGCTCAGAGCTGCCGGCCTTGGCGCCCTTGCCGGGCTCGTCGCCTGCGCCACCGTGCTGCCCACCGGCGAAGGCGCCGGTGTCTCTGCCTCCGCCGCTGGCACGCTGGCCGGCATCCGCGCTTCGGCGGGTCTCGGGCCGCTTGTCCCCGATGCGCCGCTCGAGCAGGCGGCGCTGCAGCAGGCCGGCTATATGGCGCGCGGCGGCCGAATGAACCACACCACCGGCTGGGGCAAGGACTTTGCCTCGCGCGTCAAAGACAATGGCATTGCCGGCGCTGCCGCCGAAAACATCGCCGAAGGCCGCTTCGACCAGCAGAAGCTGTTTGATATCTGGGTGCATTCGCCAGGCCACCGCCGCAACATGCTCGACCCGCGCTTCACCCGCTTCGGCCTCGCCTATGTGCGCGACGGCCGCGACAGCACGCTTCGCTACTGGTGCCTTGTGCTCGGCAGATAACTTCCGCCATTTGGTCGGCAGAAGCCTGCTGGCGACCGATCCGTCAGTCTTTGCGGCCGCCGCCGAGCAATTCCTCGACGTCCTGCGCACAAATCGGCCTGCTGAAATGATAGCCCTGCATTTCGTCGCAATTGTTTCTGCGCAGGAAAGCCACCTGATCATCTGTCTCAACGCCCTCGGCGATGACCCTCAGGTTGAGATTTTGCCCCAATGAAATCACCGCGCTGGCCACAGCCTGATCGTTCTCGTCGGCGGCGAGATCCTTGATGAAGGACTTGTCGATCTTCAGCCGCGCCACGGGAAAGGTCTTGAGTGCGCTGAGGCTGGAATAGCCGGTGCCAAAATCATCGATCGAGATCTGGACACCCAGGCTTTGCAGGGCGTTCATGGTGGCGACCGCCAGCTCGATATCCTGCATGATAAGGCTCTCGGTCACCTCCAGCTCGAGATACCTGGCCTCCAGGCCGCTGTCCTTCAGCGCGCTGACGATGCGATCGATCAGGTTGCGCTCCCTGAATTGCCGCGCCGACACATTCACGCAAACGGTCAAGGGCGGCAGTCCTGCGTCTTGCCAGGCTTTGTTCTGCCGGCACGCCTCATGCAGAACCCAGTCGCCGATCGATACGATCAGACCTGTCTCCTCGGCGGTCGGGATGAACATCGTCGGCATTACCGTGCCAAGCGTTGGGTGGTTCCAGCGTATCAGCGCCTCGACCGCAAAAACCCGACCTGACCGAAGGTCCACCTGCGGTTGGTAGAGCAGCGTGAATTCCGAACGCGCCAAGGCGTTTCGCAACTCTTCCTGAAGCACGAATTTTTCATGCGCCCTGGTGTTGAACTCCGGAGCGTAAAACTGGAAATTATCGCGGCCGAACTCCTTGGCGCGATACATGGCCGCATCGGCATTTGCCAGCAGCGTATCGGGATCCGTTCCATCCTTGGGATAGTTGGCAATGCCGATACTGGCCGTCGCCCGCACAAGATGCGCTCCGAGCCGAACCGGCTCGGCGAGTGCAGCCCTGAGCTTTTGCAAGGTCTCGGAAACGAGATCGACGTTCGCCGGCTGGTCGAAAAGCACGACGACGAATTCGTCGCCGCCAAGTCGCACGACGGTATCGGTCGCCCGGACGCAGTCGACCATGCGACTTGCGACGATTTTCAGGAGCTCGTCGCCGGCATTGTGGCCGAGCGTGTCGTTGACGAATTTGAAATTGTCCAGATCGATGAACACCACCGTCACCCAGCGATCGTATCGCTGGGCGTACAAGACCGCCTGTGAAAGCCGGTCCTCCAACAAGGCGCGATTGGGAAGCCCGGTCAGCACGTCATGATTGGCCATGAAGTGGATCCGGTCTTCGGCCTGTTTGCGTTCGATGGCGATTCCGGCGATGCGCGTGGTGAAATCGATGAGGCGAGTCTCGGCCTCGGTCGGTTCGCGCACCGTCATAGAATACATCGCAAAAACGCCGAGCACGGCGCCCTGATGCGACAGGATCGGCGTCGACCAGCATGAACGTAAACCGTGTGGTCGCGCGAGTTCGCGATAGTCCTGCCAAAGCGGATCCTGCATGATGTCAGCGACAATCACCGGCTCGCGCCGATAGACTGCGGTACCGCAAGACCCTGCCCTTGGGCCTACCGCGGCGCCGTCGACGGCGTCGGTGTAGTCTCTCGCCAGGCTCGGCGCGGCGGCGTGGCGCAAGTGGCTGCCATCCTTGTCGAGCAGCAAGACCGAACCGAATATCCCCGCCAGTTGGGACTCGACCAGACGCATGAGCCGCTCGAGCACGTCTTCGAGGGGAGCGCTCTTTGCGATCATCTCGAGGATATGCGCCTGCCCGTCGCGAAGAATTTCGGCCTGCTTGCGCGCAGTGATGTCGCGGGCAATGCCGACGAGGCCGAAAATGTTGTTCTGAACGTTGCGCAACGGCAGTTTCGTAGACAGGAACCATTTGCCGGTGCCTGACGCATCGACGACGAACTCCTCCTCGTCGATCATCGGCTGTCCGTCGCGCATCAGTTGCTGCTCGATGAGGCGAAATTTCTGCGCAAGATCCGGCGCGTGAAGGTCGAAGTCGCTCAGACCGATCATGTCGCTCGTGCTGTCTCGACCGCTGTCGGACGCAATGGCTCGGTTGGCGACGACGAAGCGGCTTTCGGTGTCCTTCACCCACATGTAGTCAGGCACCAGGTCGATCAGCGTCTGCAAGGAGATACGCTCGTCGACGACCAAGCGGTTGGCGCTGAGCTCGCTGATGTCCTCATGCGTGGCCACCCAGCCGCCGTCAGGCATCGGCTGATGGCAGACCTGAATTGTCCGGCCATCGGCGAGCTCCGCTGTCCAGTTCCCCGAAGCCGTGCCCGAATTGACTGCCCGGGCCAACGCCAGATAAGCGTCCGCATTCATTGCCGAGGTTCCGACAGCGACGCGCCGCTCGACGATTTCGCGCAGCGCCGCACCCGGCTGCAATTGCTCCGGTGCAAGGCGATAGATTTCCGCATAGCGTCGATTGCACAGGATCAGCCGTTCATCGGCATCAAAGAAACAGATGCCTTGCGAGATGTTCTCTATCGCGGTCTGGAACCGCAGTGCCTGGTCCTGAAGTGCCGCAATCGTGGCGCGAAGCTCGCGCTCGAGGGCCTCATATGAGGCAGTCGCCAGTTGTGCCAGCGTCGTCAAATTTGCGGATTCGGGCGCGTCGGCGGTTTGCCTGGATGACTTCGTGGCCAAACACAATTCCTCCCGCTGATGCTTGAGGCAGGCAAAGGAGGCTCGCCTTCAACCCAAAAGCGACTGCATATTGGTCCGGATATACTAATGGCAGGTGAACCTGGCTCAACGCCGACGCTACCGGCACAGGCAACGGAAGCCGTGAGCCGGTCGCGGTGCCGGAGCCGTGAGACTTAGTCCATATGCGCGGCAGGCGCGCCACCGGCGGGCGGCGCAGCCTTTGGCTTGCGCAGCAGGAAAACAAAGGGGACAGCAAGCAGTGTCATCATCATCAGCAGCTTGAAGTCATTGACGTAGGAGATCATCATCGCCTGGATATTGACCATGCGATCCATCAGCGACAGCGCCGTCGGATCGCCGCCCGCCGCTGCCGGCGATGCCGCCCAGAGGTTGGGATTGAACGGATTGATATAGGCCGAGAGCTCGGCGTGGTTGATCTGCGTGTTGCGTACCAGCAGAACCGTCACCACCGATACGCCGATCGACGAGCCAAGATTGCGCACCAGGCTGAACAGCGCCGTTGCATCGGTGCGGAAGCGTGCGTCGAGCGTGGCGAAAGCCACGGTGGACAGCGGCACGAACACCATTCCCATTCCAAGGCCCTGGATCACGCCGGAACTGAGGATAAGCCAGTTGTCCATCTGCGGCGAAAAGCTCGACATCGTGTAGAGCGATTGCGCGGTCAGCAGGAAGCCGATGACGACGAGGATCCTGGCATCGATCCTGTGCATGATCCGCCCGACGAACAGCATCGCGATCATCGTGCCGACACCGCGCGGCCCCAGGACGATGCCTATGGTGAGGGTCGGATAACCGAAGATGGTCGACAGCATTGGCGGCAGCAGCGACATGCTCGCCAGGATGAGCACGCCCATGACAAAGATGAACGCCAGCCCGGTGACGAAATTGCGATCGAGGAAGATCTTGGGGTCGATAAAGGGGTGCTCCGCCGTCAACGTATGTATGGTGAATACCCAGAAGCCGGTGATGGAAAGACCAAGCTCGATCCATATCTCGATCGAGGAAAACCAGTCGACCTCGCCGCCGCGATCGAGCATCAGCTGCAGCGCGCCGACACCGAGCGAGAGCATGGTGAAGCCGAAGAAATCGAAGCTGCGCACCCGACGGGCGACGCTGGGAAGATATGCGGCCATGCCAAGGAAGGCGATGATGCCGACCGGCAGGTTGATGAAGAACACCCAGCGCCAGTTGAAATTCTCGGTCAGCCAGCCACCCAGCGTCGGGCCAAGGATTGGTCCCAGCATGATGCCCGCGCCCCAGATAGCCATGGCCTGGCCGTGGCGTTCCCTGGGGTTGATGTCGAGCAGGAAGGTCTGCGACAGCGGCACGATGGCCGCGCCGAACACGCCTTGCATGAGCCGGAACAAAACGATGGTCTCAAGGCTCCAGGCGATGCCGCACAGCATTGAAAAGACGGTGAAACCGACCACGGCCGTCAGGAACAGCTCCTTGCGACCGAAGCGGTCGGCCAGCCAGCCGGTCACCGGCGTCATGATCGCGGCGGCAACGATGTAGGAGGTCAACACCCAGTTGATGTTGTCGGGGGAGGCGCCGAGATCGCCGGTCATGGTCGGCAGCGCAACGTTGGCGATCGTCGTGTCGAGCGCCTGCATGATCGTCGCAAGCATGAGCGCAACTGTGATCAGGCCGCGGTGCGGTACTTCGCGAAAGGGTTCTGGGCTGCTCATGACGTAAAACTTCCAGCAGGTAACAAAAACGTGTACATTAGGTTTCCGGACGGCGAGGCCCCGCTGTAGAGAGACCCTCATCGCGGTGGGACGCGAGCATCGATGTGGGGGTTACATCGACTGAGTGTCTCGACAAAGCGGGCGCCTGCCGCCCGGAAACCTGAGGACCGAAGATCCTGCGCGGCGTTGTCTGCTCAGGCAGGCTACAGCGCAGCCCGTCTACGCATTCAACTTTTCCTGCGCCTCCCTCGGACCAATCCTGCATCCATCTCGCTGTTTGCTATGCGGCCGCTACCAGGCCTCTTTACCTGGCCTCGCCTGCCGTGGCGCGGCGGAAAATGCTCGGCAGCCCGCGGGAAACGCCGGTGTCCACCGTGACGGTCGCGCTCATGCCGGTGCGCAGCGCCGCCTTGGCGTCGGCATCGGTCAATTCCAGGCGGACCGGAATGCGCTGCGTGACCTTGACCCAGTTGCCGGTAGCGTTCTGCGCGGGCAGCAGCGAGAACTCGGCGCCGGTGCCGGCGCCGATCGCCTTGACGGTGGCTTCGAACGTCTTGCCCGGATAAGTATCGACCATGATTTCGGCCTTCTGGCCGGGTTTCATGTTGGTGAGCTGGGTTTCCTTGAAATTGGCGTCGACCCAGGTGTCGCCGGTCTCAACCAGCGAAAACAGCGGCGTGCCCGAACCGACATACTGGCCGACCTTGAACGAAGCGGCCTGGCTGATGATGCCGTCGGCAGGTGCCTTGACCGTAGTCTGGACCAGATCGTAGGCCGCCTTGTCGCGTGCGGCGAGCGCCGCCATTACCGTTGGATGCTTGTCGGTCTCGATGTCGGGATTGCCGCCAAGTGCCGCCTTGGCGCTGACGATCCCTTGCTGGGCCACGGCCAGCTGCTGCTTCGCCTTGTCGAGGTCGTTCTTGGCTTCGTCCAGAGACGACTTGGCGTTGATGCCCTTCTGGGCAAGGTCGGCGGCGCGGTCATATTGCGACTGCGCGTACTGGACCTGGCTTTCGTCGGACTTCTCCTGCGCCAGCGCCTGGCTGTAGGCCGCACGCAACTGCTCGACATTGAGCCGTGCGCCGGCCACCGCCGCGTCGGCCTGGGCCAATGCGATCCGGTAGGGCTCGGGATCGATAGCGAACAACACGTCGCCCTGCTTGACAGACTGGTTGTCGAAAATGTCGACCTGAACGATGCGGCCCGCCGTATCGGCGGCTATCGACACCTTGGCCTGCTGCAGATTGGCGTTCTCGGTCTCCTGATAGCGGCCGCCGGTCACCCAGACATAGCTGCCGCCGGCGATCAACGCAGCGGGCAGCACAAACATCAAAAGGAAGCGGCCGGCACGGCGCTTCTTCTTCGGCGCCACCGGTGCCGGAGCTATCTGCGGAGCGACCGTTACCGGAGCTGCCGCCGGCTTCGCGGGAGCTTCCATCTCCAGCTTGGCCGCATTCTCATCTAGTTTGGCTACCGCGTTCATCCTGCTGCGCCTTCCGTATTCTTCACTTTTTCCGAGGGCGGCGTCTCACCATCTGCAAGATTCTGCACCATTGTCTCCAGCGCCCTGACCAGGACGTGGCGATCTTCCGGCGAAACGCCAACGAGCGATTCCTCATAAACCTCGCCGGCAAGGCTCTTGACGTGGGTGTAGGCCGCGTTGGCCTTGGCGGTCGGGAAAATCATGCGCACTCGCCTGTCGGTTGCGTCGGGACGGCGCTCGATCCAGCCGCCCTCCTCCATGCGATCGACAAGACGCGAGACGCTGATCGGCTCGATTTCGAGAAGCTCGGCAAGCCGCGCCTGCGCGACACCCGCCTCCTTGGCGACACGTACCAGAAGCCGCCATTGCGCCGAAGAAAGGCCGAAACCACTGGCGCGCGCCTCGAAGCGCTTGCGCATCAGGCGCTGCACGTCGTGGATCAAAAAGCCCAATCTGTCGATGCCGTCGGAAACCATGAGCGACATATATAATAAGCGTGCTCATAATTCAAGGAGCCGGATTGTGCCAGAAGCCGGCATGTGTGCATGGCAGTCGGTGCAGGGCGATCGTGGTTAGCAATTTATTACGCCGGGCGCTTGTGACGAGCATGCAGAAGATCGGCGTTCAGATGCTCAGACTATCGATCTCATCCAGGCGGAAAACGCTTCGATATGCGCTTGTCGGGGGTGATTGGCTACGCAGGCAAGGTAAAAGCCATAGCCTGGCAGACAGAGATCATGTGCCTTGACTAGCCTGCCAGCCTCGAGTTCGCCACTGACGACCACATCGCTGCAGATAGCGATACCTTGGCCTGCCGCTACCGCGTCAATCGCGTGCAGCTCTTCACGGAAGCTTAGGTCCCATGCCTGGTTGGCATTGGGGATGCTGGGATCGATCGAGCGTGCGATCGCCAGCCATCGTTGCCAAGTCGGCGCTTCCGGGTCGCGGTTCGTCCAATTGAAATGGATGAGTGGGTATTGCAGCAGATCGGCGGCGCGCTCGATCTGTCGGTCGCCTCCTGCGAACAGCTCCGGGCTGCATACCGGAAAGAATGCGTCCCGAAAAATTTCCTGCGCGGGAACATCCCGCGGCATCCTGCGCGCATAGCGGATCGCGACGTCGGCGTCACCGGCTCGCAGGTCCAGAACGGCGTCTGTCCCGATGATCTCCAGTGGAATGTTCGGATGCTGTTCGCGCCACTTCGACAGGCGCGGAACCAGCCATCGGCTGGCAAATGCATTTGGGCTCGTCACGCGCAACGGGCGTTGGCCAACTCCGGCCGAGGCTGATGCTATTGCCGCAGCGAAAGCGTCGAAGCCGCTGCAAATTACCGGGAATAGCCGTTCGCCCACGCCTGTGAGCACGAGCGGTCGTGGGCGCCGCCGGAACAGCAGTTGCCCACAGACCTCCTCCAGCAATCGAATCTGGTGGCTGATGGCCGTTGGCGTCACTCCGAGTTCCGTCGCGGCCTTCCTGAAGCTCATCAGCCTGGCAGCGGCTTCGAAGGCGCGAAGCGACCCGAGCGGCGGAAGTTTTCTCATCCAGGCAGTTTAGATGAATTTAGCTCATCCAGCGACTGAGATATTCGATTTTGCAGCGAATGGCGCCGCATGAGATCATTATGATCCGGTGAACGACAGCGTCCTGTCCAACCGTGCTGGATCACGAAGGGTATCCCTCGATGAGCATGTTCAAGCTTATAGACGGTTCCGAGCCGACGTTGCAGGCGCCAGATATCGCCCGGCTCAGGCAGGCGATTCGCGGCGATCTGATCCTTCCGGACGACCCTGGCTATGACCAGGCGCGCAGAGTTTGGAATGGCATGGTCGATAAGAGGCCGGCGGCTGTCTTCTATTGCGCCGAATCCAGCGATGTCGTCACGGCCGTCAACTTCGCCCGATCGCAAGGCTTCCTCGTCGCCGTCCGCGGCGGTGGTCATAACGTCGCCGGCAGTTCGGTATGCGACGGCGGCTTGGTGATCGATGTGTCACGCATGAAGCGGATCGAAGTCGACCCGATCCGCCGTGTTGCGCGCGCAGAAGCCGGCCTAAACCTGGGCGAGTTCGACGCAGCCACACAGGCCCATGGTCTTGCGACGACCATGGGTGTCAATGCGGATACCGGCATAGCCGGACTGACACTCGGCGGCGGGTTCGGCAAGCTTGGCCGCAAACATGGACTGAGCTGCGACAACCTTGTCGCTGTCGAAATCGTGACGGCGGACGGCCGGTTGGTCACGGCAAACGCGGCCGAAAATGCAGATTTGTTCTGGGGCATTCGGGGCGGCGGCGGCAATTTCGGAATAGTCACCACCTTCGAATACAAGCTCCATCCCGTGGGTCCGCTCCTCATCGCGGGATCGATGCTATACCGCTACGAAGAGGCACGCGAAGCGATGCGGTTCTATCGTGCGTTCTCGAGCGGCGCCCCGGATGAGCTGAGCCTGGATGCAGCACTTGTGACGGCGCCCTCGGGCGAACGCTTCTTCAGCATATCGGCGTGCTACATCGGCCCACTCGACGAAGGCCAGCAAATCATTCAACCTCTGAGAGAGTATGGCACGCCAGTTGAGCGCCGGATTGCTCCTGTCCCCTATCTTCAAATCCAATCGGCCGGGGACAGCCTCTTTCCGCGCGGGCGGCGCTACTACTGGAAGGCGCAGTTCATGCGCGAAATCACAGATCAGGCGATCGATACCATGCTTGCGGCTTACATGACTGCACCCAGCGAATCGCTTCTAGTCCTGCAGCAGGTTGGCGGCGCCATCTCGCGAGTACCGATGGACGGAACGCCCTACGCCAACAGAGATGCACTTTACGATTGCTTCCCGATATCGATCTGGGACAATCCGTCTGACGACGAACGCACATCCGATGGGCGCGCGACCTGTGGGATGCAATGAGACCGTTCTCGACCGGCGGCGTCTACGCCAATAATCTCGGCGAAGAGGGCACTGATCGGGTTCTGGCGGCTTACGGCGAGAATTATCCGAGGTTGGCCGCACTAAAGAACAAGTATGATCCCACCAATTTCTTTCGCTTGAACCAAAACATTAAGCCTGCGACCTGAGCGACCGCCCCAGGCCGATGCTCGAAATTCTGCGGCGCTGCTACAGCTCCAAATTCCAGTTCTGGCCGACCAGATCCTTGCCGAAGGAATGGTGGCGCTCCTCGTTGGTCAATTTAAAGCCCGCAGCCTCATAGATGTGGCGAGCGGCGGCGAGCACGTCGTTGGTCCACAGCGTCAGTGTCCTGTAGCCCCTGGCGCGGCAAAAGCCGACACATTCCTCGACCAGCCGCTTGCCGATGCCGAGGCCGCGCGCCGACGGCTCGACATAGAGCAGGCGCAACTTCGCCACCGCGTCCGACTGGCGCACGACGAAGACCGAGCCGACGACCTCCCCTTCCCGCTCGGCGATCCAGCTGCGTTCCCATTTCGGATCGAAGGATTTGACGAAGGCACCGAGGATTTCGGCGACCAGCGCTTCATAGGTTTCGTCCCAGCCATATTCCTGCGCGTAGAGCAGGCCCTGGCGATGAATGATCCAGCCGATGTCGCCGACTTGCAGGGGCCGCAGCATATAGGGAATTTTGGGTTCGGCGCTTCCGCCCAGCAAACGCTGCACCGTCTGCATGGCCTTGACCAGCCTGTCCTGTTCGGGAACTGGAAGCCGTTCGAGCAAAGCCGCGACCTGGTCGTGCGAACCCTGGTTCAGCGGCGCGAAGGCCTGCCGCCCGGCCTTGGTCAGCGCGATCGATGAGCGCCGCGCATCCGCCTCGATCGTGGCGCGCTCGACCAGATCACGCTCCTCGAACTTCTTCAGCAGCCGGCTGAGATAACCGGCATCGAGGCCGAGATCGCGCGCAAGGTCGGTGGCGGTCAGGCCATCGCGATGCGCCAGCTCATAGAGCACCCGCGCCTCGGTCAGCGAGAAGGTGCTTTTCAGCAGCCCTTCGTCGAGCAGCCCGATCTGGCGGGTGTAGAAGCGGTTGAAGGCCCGCACCGCGTCGATCCGCTCCTTGCCTGGGTGATGATGAATGGTCATGGCATCCTCCTCCCGGCAAGATCAGCGATTTAGTTGACTTGGTCAAGTATCCGTTTGAAGCAATTGTCCTGATTATGCCCAGCGGGCGCCTTGACTCGCACGAGCTGCCAGCCTATTTCAGCGCCACGTTAGCACTCCCCCAAGATGAGTGCTAACCACATGTCCGGCGCCGCCGGACGGAGGAACTGTTCTCACCATTCTCATCGAGGAATAAAAAATGGCAAAGTCGAAGTTCCGCCCGCTTCATGACCGCGTGGTCGTTCGTCGGGTCGAATCCGAATCCAAGACCGCGGGCGGGATCATCATCCCCGATACGGCTAAGGAAAAGCCGCAGGAAGGCGAGATCATCGCCGTCGGTTCCGGCGCCCGCGACGAAGCCGGCAAGCTCGTCCCGCTGGACGTCAAGGCCGGTGACCGCATCCTGTTCGGCAAGTGGTCGGGCACCGAAGTCAAGCTCAATGGCGAAGACCTTCTGATCATGAAGGAATCCGACATCATGGGCATCATCGGCTGAATATCGGCCTCACCCTCGTTTAAATCTTCGGGCTCAATCCAAGCCCCTGCCAGGAGCTAAAAATGGCTGCCAAAGACGTAAAATTCTCCCGCGACGCTCGTGAGCGCATGCTGCGCGGCGTCAACATCCTCGCCGACGCGGTGAAGGTCACGCTCGGCCCCAAGGGCCGCAACGTCGTCATCGACAAGTCGTTCGGCGCACCGCGCATCACCAAGGACGGCGTCACCGTCGCCAAGGAAATCGAGCTTGAGGACAAGTTCGAAAACATGGGCGCGCAGATGGTCCGCGAAGTTGCTTCGAAGACCAACGACATCGCCGGCGACGGCACCACCACCGCGACCGTTCTGGCACAATCGATCGTCCAGGAAGGCCACAAGTCGGTTGCCGCCGGCATGAACCCGATGGACCTCAAGCGCGGCATCGACCTCGCCGTCGCCGACGTCGTCGCGACGCTGATCAAGAACGCCAAGAAGATCAAGACCTCGGAAGAGGTTGCCCAGGTCGGCACTATCGCCGGCAATGGCGACGTGTCGGTCGGCTCGATGATCGCGGAAGCGATGCAGAAGGTCGGCAATGAGGGCGTCATCACCGTCGAGGAAGCAAAGACCGCCGAGACCGAGCTTGAAGTCGTTGAAGGCATGCAGTTCGACCGCGGCTATCTCTCGCCCTACTTCGTCACCAACGCCGAGAAGATGGTTGCGGATCTGGAAGACGCCTACATTCTTCTCCACGAGAAGAAGCTCTCCAACCTGCAGGCCATGCTGCCGATCCTCGAGGCCGTCGTGCAGACCTCGAAGCCGCTGGTCATCATCTCGGAAGATGTCGAAGGCGAGGCCCTGGCCACGCTGGTCGTCAACAAGCTGCGTGGCGGCCTGAAGATCGCTGCCGTCAAGGCGCCGGGCTTCGGTGATCGCCGCAAGGCCATGCTGGAAGACATCGCCATCCTCACCGGTGGCCAGGTCATTTCCGAAGACCTCGGCATCAAGCTCGAGAATGTCGGCCTGAACATGCTCGGCCGCGCCAAGAAGGTGTCGATCTCCAAGGAGAACACCACCATCGTCGACGGCGCCGGCAAGAAGGCCGAAATCCAGGGCCGCGTCGCCCAGATCAAGCAGCAGATCGAGGAGACCACCTCGGACTACGACAAGGAGAAGCTGCAGGAACGTCTCGCCAAGCTGGCGGGCGGCGTTGCCGTCATCCGCGTCGGCGGTGCGACCGAAGTGGAAGTCAAGGAAAAGAAGGACCGCGTCGATGACGCCCTCAACGCGACCCGCGCGGCCGTCGAAGAAGGCATCGTTCCCGGCGGCGGCGTCGCACTGCTGCGCGCTTCGCTGAGCATCAAGGCAACCGGCGCCAACTCCGACCAGGCCGCCGGCATCAACATCGTGCGCCGCGCGCTGCAGGCTCCGGCCCGCCAGATCGCGGCCAACGCCGGTGCGGAAGCATCGATCGTTGCCGGCAAGATCCTTGAGAACAAGGGGGCAACCTTCGGCTACAACGCCCAGACCGGCGAATATGGCGACATGATCGCCATGGGTATCGTCGATCCGGTCAAGGTTGTGCGCACGGCTCTGCAGGACGCGGCCTCGGTCGCCGGCCTGCTGGTCACCACCGAAGCCATGATCGCGGAGGCTCCGAAGAAGGAGTCGGCTGGCGGCGGCATGCCTGGCGGCATGGGCGGCGGCGGCATGGGCGGCATGGGCGGCATGGACTTCTAATCCAGCCAATCTCGCAAGCTTACGGAAAGGGCGGCAGCGATGCCGCCCTTTTTCGTTGATGTGGCGGAGATTGAGAGGCCGTCCGATCTCAAGTAAGCAGGCGCATATCCCGCAGGACGCGTCTGTTCGGCCACCATGCCGTTACTTCCAGGCGTCGCGGCGGCGCAGAACATCAATCGTCGAGCTGCAGCCTTGGCCCTTTTGGCGGAACGCCGCGCCGCCTTCGATGCGATGAAGGCATAAACGTCAATGCACCGCTGCGGTGGCACTCTTGGCCGGCAATGCCCCCTCAATCAGCGCCGCGACCTCATCGGCTACCGCCAGCACCGGGGCGCGGTCGTGGGTGGCGCGTGCGATCACCATCAGTCCTTCAAGCGATGATTCGACCAGCAATGCCAGCGCGTGCGCGCGCCGTTCGGGCACCCCTGCCCTGACGAAGGCCGCCCTGAGCAAGCCTATCCATTGCTCGAAGGCGGACCGGCACAACTCGGCCAGTTCCGGCATGTCGATCGGCGAGTCCAACACCACGGGTGCGATCGGGCAACCGAGCGTGAACCGATTGTCTTCCAGCATGCGCGCGACCGACTGGTAGATGTGGTGGACAGCCACCGCCGGGTCCTTTTCGGCAGCGAGCGCGGCGTCCAGCCTCTGCGTCACATCGGCGACGCTGTCGCGCGTCACTTCGATGACCAGCTGATCCTTGCCGCCCGGAAAGTGAAAGTAGAGCGAACCTCTCGGTGCGCCTGAGGCGCTCAAAATATCGTTGAGCGACGTGCCGTGGTAGCCGCGCTGCCTCAGCAGCAGCCCGGTCGTCTCGAGTATGCGGGTGCGGGTGTCGTTCGCCATGTCAACCTCTGTCAGGAGTGAGCATTATAGGCCTTGCATCGAATATGACAATCGGTCTATATAATATGTAGATCAGTCTACATATGCGAGAGGCAGATGCGCAGTTGTCGTCTTGAAGGAACCCGCGGGATCAAGTGCCTGGTGATGCGCGACGAGGCGCAGCCGACGCCGAAGCCGCACGAGATCGTCGTGCGTGTCCGCGCCACCTCGCTCAACCGCCGCGATATGATGATCCTCAACGGCACCTACCCGCTGGCGCCGCGCCAAGGCGTTATCCCGCTGAGCGACGGTGCCGGCGAAGTCGTTGCCGTCGGCGAGGCCGTCACCCGCTTTGCCGTCGGCGACCGCGTCACCGGCAGTTATTTTGCGCGCTGGATCGACGGCCGCATCAATGCCGGTCTGATCGACCAGCTTGGCTGCACGCTGGACGGGATGCTGGCCGAATACGCCGTGCTCGACGAGCAATGGGCGGTGCGGCTTCCCGATCATCTCGACTGGCATCAAGCGGCGACACTAACCTGCGCCGGCCTGACCGCCTGGAATGCCGTGACGGCGGCCGAAATGCCGAAGCCCGGCCAATGGGTTCTTGTCATCGGTTCAGGTGGCGTCGCGCTATTTGCGCTGCAATTCGCCAAGCTGCTCGGCTGCCGTGTCGTGGCAGTCAGCTCGCGCAACGAGAAGCTGGACCGGCTGCAGGCGCTGGGCGCCGACCTCGTCGTCTCGACCGCCGACATGCCGGAATGGGGTGCTGCGGTGCGCGAGCAGACCGGCGGCATCGACCTCGTCGTCGAGACCGGCGGCCCGCCGACCTTCGCGCAATCGATGATCGCCTGCGCGCTTTACGGGCGCATCGTGCTTCTCACCATACAGGATGCGAAAGGCGGGACGGTGCAGATCCCCGGCCCGGTCTACCAGCGCAGCCTCGCCACCATCAGCCGCCTGTTCGTCGGCAATCGCACCAACCTCGAAGCCATGCTGCGCGCCATCTCGGTGCATCGGCTTAAGCCTGTCATCGACAAGGTGTTCGCCTTCGACGAGGCCAACGACGCCTATCGCTATTTCCAGCAAGGCGACGTCTTCGGGAAAGTGGTCGTCGACAGCGCCTGACTGGTCCGCCCCAAAATCTGATCGACCCCTCAAATCAAAGGAGAGACACAATGACCATTCGTGAAGCAGAGGCCCAATGGCAGGGATCGTTGAAGGAAGGTTCGGGCCGGCTGAAGCTCGGCAGCGGCGTCTTCGAAGGCGCCTACTCGTTCCCGTCGCGTTTCGAGAACGGTCCCGGCACCAATCCCGAGGAATTGATTGCGGCGGCGCATGCCGGCTGCTTCTCGATGGCGCTGAGCGCCGTCCTCGGCCGCGAAGGTTACACTCCCGCGCGCATCCACACGATCGCGAAAGCGCATCTCGGCGCCACCGCGGCCGGACCGACGCTGACCCGTATCGAGCTGGAGACCGAGGCAAGCGTCGCCGGGCTGGCGGCGGGGGAGTTCGAGCGGCTGGCGCAGACGGCCAAGGAGAGCTGCCTCGTGTCGCGGGCGCTGGCCGGCGTCGCAGTGATCACGCTCAAGGCCCGCCTCATCGAAACCGCTACCGATCACTGAAGGGAAGGAATATCCAATGACACAGGAACTCATCATCGACATCGCCGCAGCCAAACGCTCCGCCGAAACGGCCGAGATCATGCGGCGCTACAACGACGTCTTCCAGCGCCACGACCCGTCGGCGCTCGACGATCTGGTGGCGGAAGATTGCGTGATCGAGAACACCACGCCGGCCCCGGACGGCGCCCGCCGCATCGGCAAGGGCGCCTGCGTCGAACTGTGGTCGGCGATCGCGACCGGACCCGGCACGCGCTTCGACATCGAAGAAACTTTCGTCGCCGGCGACCGGGCGACGATCCGCTGGCGCTACTGCATGGCCGACGGCAATTCGCTGCGCGGCGTCAACCTGATGCGCGTGGCGGACGGGCAGATCGTCGAGGCCATGGGCTATGTGAAGGGATAGATTTGCGCTGCCCGCGACCTTCCTGTCTAACGGTCCGCCAGCGCCAGTTTGGCGCCGAGCATGACAAAGGCTCCGGCGAAGGTACGGCGCATCCAGGTCAGCACCTTTGGCCGCGACACGACATGGCTGCGGATCGACGCGGCAAAAATGCCATAGCCGACAAAGACCACGAAGGTGAGCAGCATGAAGATGCTGCTGAGCTCCAGCATTTTCGACAGCGCATGCGGTTCGGTGGTGCTGACGAATTGCGGCAGGAAGGCAAAGAAGAAGATCGACAGCTTCGGATTGAGGATGTTGATGAGGATGCCCGAAGTGATCACTTTGCCGGCCGAGCGCGGCGCGACATTTTCGTCGACGCTCAGGCCGCCCTTCTCCTTCAGCGTGTTCCAGGCCATGTAGAGAAGATAGGCGACGCCGAGATATTTCAGCGTCTCGAAGGCGACGGCACTTGTATGCAGCAGAGCCGCGAGGCCGGTGATGGCGGCCGCCATGTGCGGAATGATGCCGAGCGTGCAGCCGAAAGCGGCAATGATGCTGGCGCGCGCACCACGCGAAAGCCCGGCGCTCAGCGTATAGAGAACGCCGGTACCGGGCGAAGCCACGACAATCAGCGACGTCAACAGAAATTCGATGCTCACGGATGGTCTCCCGGTGCTGGCCCTGCCGCCGGCAGCGTAATCAGCGAAACGTGCGGGCACAAGTCAGCCTGAGAGCCTATGCGCATTCAGATCATGCTGTTGGCGTGCAGCTTGCTATCGGCTATAGGCTGCCGAACTTCCCAGTGTTCGACCAGCTTGCTGTCCTTCAGCCTGAAAATGTCGACAATGGCTAGGCCCTCCTCCTCCGGTTCGCGTTTTGCGTGCATGTGCACGATGACGAAATCCCCTTCGGCAAAAATCCGCTTCACCTCTCCCTTCACGAGGGGAAATGACTGTTTGAGCTGCTGCAGATAGGCTTTGAAGCCTTCCGCACCATCCGCAATGTTCGGATTGTGTTGGATGTAGCGTTCGCCAAAATGCATCGAAGCAGCTTCGATGTTGCCTTGGTTTACTGCTTTGTCGATGAAGTCCAGGACGATCGCCTTGTTGGTGTCGAGCAAATTATGGGTCTTGGCTGGAACTGGATTTGATGGTTCGTCACGCATGTTTTTGCTCCTTCCCGTGCCTGCTTCTGCCTGTTGTGGACAGGAGCGTCCGCAGGCCGATCTTGCCAACATAATCAGCCACGCTTGTGAGATGGTCGATACGCTATTCGCCTGGATTCTTATCCAATCGTCTAATATCGTCGTCCTATTCATCGTTGGAGGATGGTTCTCATGGACGCCTTGTCCGAAGTTCTTGCTTCGCTGAGATTTGGCAGCGCCATGATCGGCAGCGCGACCCTGCATCGGCCATGGGGTATTTCGGTGGATCCGACAAGGAATGCCGCCATCCACGTCATACAGAACGGCGAATGCTGGCTGCGGTTAGCCGGTGAAAGGGAGCCGATCCGCTTAGGCGAGGGAGATGTCATCCTTGTCGCGAGCGGTATCGGGCATGCCCTTTGCAATCCGGCGGATGCACCGACGGCATCGATATCCGCCGTCCTTTCCGCAAATCGGAGCGGACTGGAACCGAAAAGCGAGAGCGGCGCGACAACTCTTCTTTGTGCGAGATATTCACTCGA
This sequence comes from Mesorhizobium sp. M0408, assembly GCF_040321495.1. Lineage (NCBI taxonomy): Bacteria > Pseudomonadati > Pseudomonadota > Alphaproteobacteria > Hyphomicrobiales > Phyllobacteriaceae > Mesorhizobium > Mesorhizobium sp. M0408. Next base: position 111,864 of record NZ_JAMYRO010000012.1, read on the forward strand.
CGGCGTCGGGCCATATCCGATGGTTTCGCTGCTTCCTCCGCTGATTCATTTGACCCGGAATCAGATCGACACCAGCGAGCCGCTGCGGCTTGCCCTGGAACTTCTGCAGGTCGAAGCGAAAGGCGATCTCGGCGGCCACGACATTGTCGCCCCACGCCTTCTCGACAGCACGTTGATCTTCTTGTTGCGCGCCTGGATCGAACATCAGCCACTCGGAACAGGGGGATGGTTTGGCGCCTTGCGCGACAAAGGCATTGCGCAGGCTTTGCGCCTGATCCACGAGCGGCCGGGCAATCCCTGGACCATCGCTTCCCTTGCCAGCGGCGCAGCACAGTCCCGGGCCACCTTCGCGCGTCGCTTCGCTCAACTGGTAGGACAGCCGCCGCTGTCCTATGTGACCCGGTGGCGGATGAACCTTGCCGCCAAGGCTCTGCGGGAAACGAACCAGAACATTGGCGAGATCGGGCGCGCCGTCGGATATGAATCGGTGCCGTCGTTCTCGCAGGCATTCAAACGATTGACCGGACGATCGCCCGGCCTCTACCGCAGCGACTTTCGCCCATCTGATTGACGAAATTCAAACTGAGACGCCAGCCCGAGGGCCGTCATTACAGCGTCGGCAGACCGTGAGCCCGACGCGCGATCAGGCAGTCGTCATCGCCCGGCATGCAGGCGCGGCAGACGTCGGGGCGGATGTCGTAGATGCCGCATGCGGTCGACTTGCCGACCTCGCCGCACAGTGCCGAACAGCGCGCGCCGTCGCAGCGCATACCGGCTTCGTCGGCAGCCACGTATTTTTGCGGGATAAGGTCGAGCTGCGCGTCATCCTCGGTGGAGAAGCGCGGCCATCTGGACGAGTAGGCGCAGCAGGCGCCACAGGTCTGGCAATCGAAGGCAATCGGACCGGCGCCCTCTTGTGGCGACGAAAACTCCTCTGCGACCGCCAGGGCAAGCAGCCTTGGCGCAGATTTCCGGTCGGCATTTTGCTGCAAGGGCGCTATTTCTTCTTGGGCTTGCGCGGCGGTGCTTCCGCCGGCGACCTGAACAGATCGGTGCCCGCTTCGGCGGCTTCGCCGGTTTTTGGCGCGGCGGCCGGCTTGACCGGCTTCACGGCGGCAGCAGGCGCTGCCGGCTGGCCCTTGGCGGAAAACTTGATTGCCATATCAATCCTCGTCAGAGAAACGCGATGATGGCGCATTCGGATTGCGAAGGCGGCCGATGAGCGCCGAAACGGCCGTGATGTTCATTTCTTCGGGCGACCAGTTCCTGGCTTCCTCGATGTGCCGAGGCGCCAGCTCGCGATGCGTGCTGCCGCTGTAGGCGGCATCCTGAAAGGTCACGCGCTCGCGGGTCTTGGCGTTTTCCCGGACGTATTCGATCAGATAGTTGGGGCATTCGGCACGACCGCGCACGCCGAGCCGAACCTGGGCATCGCCGTGGACACGCCTGCAGCGCTCGAGCTTTTCGAGCACGCGCCGGACATATTCGACCGGCTTGTCTAGTTCGCCCACGACATCGGCGATGGTCGAATCTGTGGCGATCGCCTTTTGAGGCACGCGTTTGGTGGCCATCAGCGTTTGCCTGCGCGTTTCGGCGAGGCCGCGAGCGCAACCGCCGCCGCCATGTCGTCGGCTTCCTTCTCCAGGCGCAATTCGCGCAGCCGCGCGGTCTTGGCTTCGCGGGCCTGGCTGACGGCATCCCGTTCGGAATTGATGCGGTCGAGCGACATCGACTGGGTCCGCGTCTTGCTGAAAATGGATTCGGCCTGGTCGCGGGGTTTTTTTGAAGTTGCGGTCAAGGTCTTTCTCCCGGTTCGGAGCACGCCGCCGAAAAGTGGCGAGACTGGTCTTTCGGCCAGGATCCCGCACAAAGCAATACGGCAGCCGGTTTCAAATTGCTGGAACGTCCTTAGCACGTCCGGGCCGTCGAGCAGCGCTCTTTCGGCGGTCGAAGCGCAAAAATGAAAAAGGCCAGGCACCGCCTGACCTTCCATAAGAGCGCCTGCGCATCCCGAGAGACGCGCAAAGAACGTTCTTCTCATGCGCATGAGCGGGGACTTAACATCCCCGCGATCATGCGCTGGAATTTGCCATTCACCGGTGCCAGTACATCCGTGGTCACCGGCGAGGCTGAATTCCGTTTTAGGCCGCCTTCAACTGGTCGGCGGACATCTTGCCCGACTTGTTGTCGCGGACCATCTCGTAGCCAAGCTTCTGGCCCTCGACGATGTCGCGCATTCCGGCGCGCTCGACGGCTGAGATGTGGACAAAAACGTCGGCAGAACCGTCGTCAGGCTGAATAAAACCAAAACCTTTGGTGGCGTTGAACCATTTAACTGTGCCTGTGCTCATAACGAACCCTTTCCATGGCAAATATTCGTTCGCCGTCATGCGGATGCACAACAACGTTTGTCTCGATTTTGATGGGGGAAGTTCGCCAAAGGCGCGCCTAAGCACGCGGATAACAAAAGTCGGTCAAACAAATATCGACAAAATTCTTATAGACTTCTTTGCGCGTTGTGTCAATTTTTTTGATTTTCCACACTCGCGGAGACGCGCGGCGGCGGCCCGCGCCAGCACATCGGACGGCGAAAGCCGGGCTATTGCCCGCCGAAAAAACCAATCAGCCGGGAACCATTTTGGCACCGCGGGCATTCTTTCGGTGTCGAAAGCCGTTCTTGAAAGAGCGATCTTGAGAGAGGCGGACGACAAACAGGACGCCCCCCGCGCAGATAAAAGGCACGAGGGGCGTTCCTGTGTGATGCGAGCATTCGCGCCGCCTGCCCCTCACAGCATGCCGCGGCTGAGCCCACCATCCACCGGCAAAGCCACGCCGGTGATATAGGCGGCGTCGTCGCTGGCCAGGAATGCGGCAACCGCGCCGAATTCGGCGGGGGTCCCGTAGCGCTTTGCCGGGATTTCGGCCTGACTCTCGGCGGCGATCACAGCAGCGTCCACACCCCTGTCGGCGGCGTCCATCGCGTCGAACTGCTTCGTCCGGTCCGTCGCAAAACGGCCAGGCAGCAACAGGTTGACGGTGACGCCGTCCGCCGCCACTTCGCCGGCCAGGGTCTTGGCCCAGCCGGCAAGCGACGCGCGCAACGCATTCGAAGCGGTGAGGCCGGGGATCGGCTCGCGGACGGACGTGGAGGAAACGGCGATGATGCGCCCCCAGCGCCGCGACCGCATGCCTGGCAGGAAAGAAATGGCGATACGCATCTGGCTCAGCACCATGCTGGTGAACTGCTTCTCCCAGACGCTCGCATCGAAGACGCTGGCCGCGAAGGGCGGCGGGCCGCCGCCATTGAGCAGGACGATGTCGATCCGCTGATGCTCGTCCTCGATGGCACGGATCAGCCGGGAGACGCTGTCGTTATCGGAAAGATCGGCGCTGAAGGTCGAGCAGACGGGGCCGGCGGACTCGATCGCGCGCCGCGCCGCATCCAGGGTCTCCTCCCCTCGTCCGACCAGGATGATCTCGGCGCCTTTCGCCGCGAGCACTTCGGCGACGCCGAAACCGAGGCCCTTGCCTCCTCCGAGAACCAGCGCCTTCCGCCCCTCAAGATTTGTACTTATCAAGCCAAGCCCCCTCTGGTTTCACTGCGCACTCCCGGATAAGCCCTGAGTGCATGCTTTGGGCGTGCATCAGCGGACATGCACAATGGCGTCGGCTTCGACCGGAACATTGGCCGGCAAGCCGGCCATGCCGAGCGAGCAGCGGGCATGCTCGCCACGCTCGCCAAAAACATGGAGCAGAAATTCGGATGCTCCGTTGCCGACCTCCGAATAGGCCGCAAAGCCGGCCGCCGCGTTCACATAGACGGTCAGCTTGGCGAATTTCACGACGCGGTCGAGATTGCCGTCCAATTCCTTGTCCAGCCAATAGACGATGTTGGCCGCGCAGAGCCGGGCGGCATTCCGCGCCGCGGCCAGATCGATCTCTGCGCCGACCTGGCCGATCGCGGCGATCTCCTGCCCGATCTCGGGGATCTGACCGGAGACATAGACGATGTCGGCGACCCGAACCGTCGGCGAGAACGGCAAAGCGGGCCGCTCGAGTGACGGCCAGGCGACACCGAGCTCCTCAAATCTTCTTCTGTAGGACAAGGTGGCTGCTCCTGTTTTCGTTGGACGAGCGGACCTTGAATTCAGATCGGGCTTTCAGGTAGCCTGATAGTGCTGACACAGCTATCAGGACTTCTTATGACTGGAGATATCGACGTCAGGCTGCTGCGCGCCTTCGTCACCGTGGCCGATACGGGAACGGTGAGCCGGGCGGCCGATCGGCTTGCCCGCACCCAGGCGGCGGTGAGCATGCAGCTTCAGCGCCTCGAGGGTGAAGTCGGCGCCGAGCTGCTGCGCCGTTCGCCGCGCGGCGTGACGCTGACCGAGGCCGGCGAGATCCTGCTCGCCTTCGCCCGCAAGGCCATCGCGATCGGCGACGATGCCAGGCGCGAGATAGAAGGCCGCAGGCTGGTCGGCCGTGTCCGGCTCGGCATCGTCGAGGATTTGGCGGTAACGCGGCTGCCGTTGATCATCGCCGACTTCCGCCGCCGGCATCCTTCCGTGGAGATCGAGCTGACGTCGGCCAGCAGCAGCGATCTCAGCAAGTCTTTGGGCGAAGGAAGATGCGACATCGTCATGGCCGATCCGGCGCGCTTCACAAAGGCGCCGCGAGGCCATCTGTCACGACAGCTGGTCTGGGCGGCAAGCCGCATGATCGAGATCGATGACGAGGTTGAGCTTCCGCTGATCATCTTCGAAGGCGCCTGCTCCTGGCAGGACAGGATGCTGGCCTCGCTCGCCGAGGCCGGGATCGGCTGGAAGATCGGCTGCCGCGTGTCGACCTTCGCGACACTGATCTCGGCGCTGAGGGCCGGGCTTGGCATCGGCCTTCTGCTGCAGGAAGGACTGCCGCCCGACTGCCAAAGCCTCAACGGACGCTTCAACCTGCCGCCGGCGCCGATGGCGGATTTCGGCGTCTACCTCGCGAGGGACCCGTCGCGGCTGGTCGAGGAGTGTGGCGATTTCCTGCGGGCGGGATTTGAGGCGTAGCGAAAATATCTGACGCCGTTCACCGTTCCTGGTCGGTCGGGCGGATGACGATCTCGTTGACGTTGACGTGTGCCGGCTGGCCCACGGCGTAGAGAATGGCCGCGGCGATGTCCTCGGCGGTCAGCGCCTCCATGGCGGCGAGCCGCTGGTCGAGCCCGGCCTTCGCCGCCGGGTTGGTGACATGGTCGCCGAGTTCGGTGCGCACAAGGCCAGGCTCGATGACGGTGACGCGAACCTTGTCGGCGTAGACTTCGCGGCGCAGCGATTCGGAAAAGCCGACGACGCCGAACTTGGTTGCGGCATAGCCGCTGGCGCCGGGATTGGCGACGCGTCCGGCGATCGACGAGACATTGACGATGTGACCCTTGGCGGCCCTGAGATGCGGCAGCGCCGCCTTGGTGACGCCCATCAGCGCCAGCAGGTTGAGCTCGACCATGCGGCGCCAGTCGTCGAGTTCGGCATCGGCGGCCGGCGACAGAAGCATGACACCTGCATTGTTGACGAGGATGTCGAGGCGGCCCCATTCGGCGACAACCTTGTCGACCATGGCGGTGACATCGTCGTTGCTGGTGACGTCAGCCTCGATGCGGAGCGCAGCGCCGCCGGCCTCTTCGATACGCGCGGCCAGCGCTTCGAGACGATCGGCGCGGCGTGCGGCAATCGCCACCTTGGCCCCGGCGGCTGCGAGTGCCACAGCCGTTGCCTCGCCGATGCCCGAGGAGGCGCCGGTGACGAGTGCGACCTTGCCGGCCAGTGCGGAAGAAACAGATGTCATTGTGAAGTCTCCAAGGCCCCAGCCCGATCTTCAGATAGGCCGCGGGCCGCGAAGTGGAAGACCAGTTTGCCGGTTGCTCGGCTCTATTCGTCTGGGCCGGGCTCCGGCCAAGGCTCTTTCGCCGCCTCGGCATACCAGTGGCGCATCGCCGGCATCGAAAGCACGGCGTCGACATAGGCGCGGGTATCGGTTGTCAGCGTGCCGCCATAGGTGTCGAAGCGGGTGACGACCGGCGCATACATGGCGTCGGCCGCGGTGAAATGGCCAAACAGGAACGGGCCGCCTTTGCCGTATTTTTCGCGGCATTCGCGCCATAGCCCTTCGATGCGCGCCCGTTGTGCCTCACCTTCGGCGTCGAGCGGCTTGTAGCCTTTTGGCCGGCGCAAATTCATCGGCCAGCCATAGCGGACCTCGCGAAAGCCGGAATGCATCTCTGTCGCCGCCGAGCGGGCCAGCGCGCGGGCGCCGATGTCGGCCGGCCAAAGCTCTTTCCCGGGAAACAGCTCGGCGAGATATTCAAGGATGGCAAGGGTTTCCCAGACGATCCGGACCTCGCCATTCGGCAGCCGATGGTTCAGCACCGGCACCTGGCCGGTCGGCGATATCCTGGCCAGATTGGCCGCGGTCTCGGGCGTGCGCAGGCGCACAAGACCTTCCTCGAACGGGATCTCCAGATACTTCATCGCCAGCCACGGCCGCAGTGACCACGACGAAAAACACTTGTTGCCGAGGAAGAGCGTGAATTCAGCCATTGTCCCTCCGGCCCTGTCTGTTCGGGCGTTCTGGTGCACCCTATCCTGTCGGCTTCGCGGCCGGAAGCTATCCCAATCGACGGGCAGAACCCGGAACCTAAGCGATCCGCGACCGTTTCTCCAGGCGAACGGTCCAGGAGATGCGAGATGGTGAACAAGGATCAGGTTGCCGGCGTTGCCAAGCAAGCCAAGGGCTCGGTCAAGCAGACCGCCGGCAAGGCCACCGGCAAGAGGCGCGCCGAGGCCGAAGGCGACGTCGACAAGGCGACCGGCAAGATGCAGAAGGCTTACGGCGACGTGAAGGAGAAGGTGAAGAAGGCGCTTTGACGCCGGCCCTTCGTGAACCAGGAAAAGGCGGCTCGGCCGCCTTTTTGGCCCTCTCCTGCCCGTCAGAAAGTCAGGCTTTTGCTGTATGCATTGGTGAAGGTGACCTCGCCATGATCTCCGGCGGCTTCGCCCAGCACCACATCCATGCTGTTTCCCGTCACCCGCGCCAACGCAAAGCCGCCCATGAAGGCGGCCTTCGGCTTGAATAAATCGAGCCCGTCGCGGCGGTAGATTATCGGCGTCGCGTGCTGGTGGCCATGGAAGATGCCGACGATGTTGTAACCCTTCAGCACAGCCAGCAGCGCCTGCCTGTCGGCTTCGCTCCACCAGTGGGGCGGACCCTTGCCGCCGTCGTCGAAGGTTTTCTCGGCGGCGTCCCATCTTTCGATCGAAAAAGTATCCCAGCCATAATGCTGGAACAGGATGACCGGGCGGCCGTCGCCGGCATAAGTCGCCAGGTCCTGCTTCAGCCATGGCAGGCTGCTGACGGCGCCATGGCCGGTATCGCCGGCGAAACGGTGCGTCTGGACAAGATGCAGGCCGCCCCAATCCCATGAATAGCAATCGGTCGCGACATCGTAGTCGGTCGCCGGCGCAGGCGGCTTGAAGAACACGCCGGGGCGGTGGTTGACCTCGACGTAGTCGCGCATTTCGCGGCGGTACCAGTCGACATGCGAGCGCGGGCCGTTCTGGTCGAGGTCGTGGTTGCCGAGGCCGACATAGACCGGCATGTGCACGCGGTCGGGGCCGACGCCTTGCTGGTAGCGCTGGCTGAACTGAAGCAGTTGCGTGCCCTCGCTGGGCTGGGTGATCTGGCCGCCGCCATCATCGGTGATGTCGCCGCCAACGACGAGGCCGAGCGGCGTGCCGATTTTGCCCGTCGAGCGCAGGGCGGTGGCAACGCCATCGATTTCAGCCGGCCATTGCCTGTCGCCGACGCCGTTGAGTGCGGCGACGTTGCGCAGCAAGGCAGCGTCGGTCTTGCCCTCCTGCTCGCAATGCGGGCTCAATCCGTTCGCCGTGCGGCAGGCATGGACATCAGCGATAAACAAGAAGGTGGCGTCGATCGGCGGGATACGCTGGCCGGTCTGGCCAAAGGCCGGGCGCGAAACGGCGCCGGCCGCGGCAACGGCCGCTGCCTTCATCAGGAACCTGCGCCGGGAAACCGGCCGGGCGGAAATACGATGCATCATGTGCTAAAATTCAGCACGACGCGGACCGGCAGTCCAGTTGCTCGCAAAGTGTGTCGACACGTTCTCCCAGGTCTGGCATTGCTTTCGGCATTCAACTTGCGCGGGCAGAGGAGGACGCCATGAAAGCTACATCCATCGGCATGGCAATGGCGATTCTGGCGGTGACGAGCGCAGCGCATGGCGCCGGGTGCATCGACGCCAAATCGGCCAAGGCCGGCTTCATTCTCGAAAGGGCTGGCATCCACAGCGAATTTCGTCCGGCGGCGGGCGGAATGGTTGCCGTGGCCAACAAATACCAGTCGCAATCGCCGCAGTCGCAGTACCTGTTCGGCGGGCTGATCGAGGTGTTTCGCGACAGCAGCACGGGGCAGCTGGCGATGATCCCGTTTTCCGATCTCAGGAAGGTGTTCCCGCTGAAGGCGGGTGCCAAGAGCAAGATCGTATTTGGCCGTCTCGCACCGAACAAGCCGCCGAAGGGCACCGAGACGCTGGAGATCAACATCAAGGGCAAGGAGACGTTCAGCCTGGGTGATTGCAAATACTCCGTGCTCGCGGTCAAGCAGACGATCAGGAGCGAGGCCGGCGAGATGCGGGACGAGTTTACCGCGCTTTACGCACCCGACCTGCAGGCAGTTGTGGCCAGGCGCTATGACGAGGGCACCAGTGCCGAAAGCGTGGTCGGCTACGAGCTGATCAAGCCGCTGCCGAATTAAGAGCTCGGCCTCCCCGCCTCGGTCATAGTGAGCGACTGTCCTGCCGGCGTCAGAGGGCTCTGTGCAGTATCCTGCTACGTCGCCTCGTTCCTGCCTTGGACGACATAACTCCCTGCTCCAACGCCATCAGGCAGTCACGCAGCACGCTCGCGTCCTGTGCTGTCTTGGCCATCGACATGGCGCCCGAATAGCTGGCGACGGCGAGCGCTGCGAAGCGCTGCGGATCGGTGCCCAGCTCCCGGCCCGCCTGCTGGTCGGCGCTGATCTTGTCGGCGATCGCCTGACGCCAGGTCGAAAAAATGCCGGCAAGGGCAATGCGGAAATCCGGATCGGCAAGCGACAGTTCATGCGCCAGGTTGTTGAGCGGGCAGCCGCGCACGAAACCCTGCTGCTCCAGCTCCGCCGCGACGGCCGCGAACACGGAGCGCACGCCCTCGCGCGCTGAGGGAGCCATCCGCATCGGCGCGATCCAAGTCTCTTCTACGGCGGCGGCGACCCGCTCCTCGATCACTGCGAGCGCCAGCGCCTTCTTGGTTGGGAAATGGTGGTGCAGCGCGCCGCCGGTGACGCCCGCCGTCGCCATCAGGTCGCCCATGCTGGATGCATGATAGCCGCGTGCCTGAAACGCCTCCTCGGCGACATCGAGCACCTTTTTGCGCATGCCTTCGGGGTCGTTGGTGCGTTTTTGAGCCCGCGACCTTGGGCGAGCGGATATCTCTGCTGACATCTTCACACGATAGCAGATTGACAAAACAGGACAATCGGTCTGTTTTGTAAAACAGGATGACTGTCCTGTTTTGGAGCTCGCGCGATGAACCTGCCTTTGAACGCCATACCTAATCCCGATCTGCTCGCCTCGCCCGTCGTCGAACTCAGGCAATACACGCTGAAACCCGGCCGGCGCGAGACACTGATCGGCATCTTCGACAATCAGCTGATCGAGGGCCAGGAAACCGCGGGGATGACCATCATCGGCCAGTTCCGCGATCTCGACCGGCCGGATATGTTCGTCTGGCTGCGCGGCTTTGACGGTATGGAAGCGCGGAAAAACGCTCTGACCGCCTTCTATGACGGGCCGGTCTGGGCTGCCTGGCGCGACGCCGCCAACGCCACGATGATCTCATCCGACGACGTGCTGCTGCTGAAGCCGGCCTGGCCAGGCGCCGGCCTAGACCTCTCGGGATTGCAACGATTACCCCAGGCAGACCTCGAAAAACCGAGCGCAGGCAGTGATTTGCAGGCAATTGTTGTCATCAGGATTCATCAATTGCAACCGGGCCTGGAAGCCCGTTTCGCCAATGACTTCCAGACCGCGGCCCTTCCGGTGCTCGCCGCATTTGGCGCGTCGCCGCTCGCCGCCTTCGTTACCGAGCATGCCGAAAACAGCTTTCCGCGGCTGCCGGTGCGGGCCAGCGAAAACGTCTTCATCAGCATCACCGGTTTCGCCAGCGCCGATGCACATGCCCGCCACGAGGCAGCCTTGGCTGCCTCCCCGGAGTGGCAAGTGTTCGAGCAGAGCGTCCAGTCACGTATGGCCAAGCCGACTGAGACTTTGCGACTGTCGCCAACCTCACAATCGCTGCTTGGGCGGTGAGACGAGGCGAAGTTTCATACGGTGGGATAGGCAGGCGACTTGACCCCGAGTGCCGGCGGCGCTGCTCTGGGGTTCATGCCGCCGGCGGAAGCGGCAGTGCGCGGGAGTGTTGGATGAGACTAGGCGGCAAACGGGCACTGGTCACCGGCGGCTCGGACGGGATCGGGCTGGCAATCGCCGAGGCGTTTTTGCGCGAAGGCGCGGACGTGCTGATCGTCGGCCGCGACGGCAAAAAACTCGACGCCGCCCGCAAGCAGCTCGGGGATAATGTCGAAGCGCTTTCGGCCGACCTGTCGGCCAGCGCCGGCATCGATGCCGTGGTCGAGCATGCCAGGCGCGGCCCACCTGTCGATATCCTCGTCAACAATGCCGGCGTGGCGTTCCTTGTGCCGTTCGAAACCGTCAGCGAGGATCAGTTCCAGCAGTCCTTCGCACTCAACGTCACGGCGGTATTCTTCCTCACCCAGCGGCTGTTGCCGCATCTCGCGCCGGGCGCGGCCTCGGTGATCAACATCTCGTCCTATTTCGCGCATAAGATGATCCCGAAGCGGCCGTCCAGCCTCTATTCGCTGTCGAAGGGCGCGCTCAATTCGCTGACCAAGTCGCTCGCCTTCGAGCTCGGGCCGCGCGGCATAAGAGTCAACGCCATCGCGCCCGGCACGGTCGACACAGCGATGCGGCGCAGGTCGATCGAAAACCTGCCTGAGGCCGCGCAAGCCGAGCTCAAGGCCTATGTCGAGCGCAGCTACCCGCTCGGCCGCATCGGCCGAACCGGCGACCTTGCCGGCATCGCCGTCTATCTCGCCAGCGACGAAGCGGCATGGACCAGCGGCGGAATCTTCGCCGTGGATGGAGGATACACGGCGGGGTGAGGAGCGCGCGCTCTTCCTTCTCCCCTTGCGGGAGAAGGTGGCCGAGCGAAGCTCGGTCGGATGAGGGGTGCTGGACGGATCGCCGACGCCTCGTTTCTTCCAACACCCCTCATCCGGCTCGGCGCTACGCGCCGATCCACCTTCTCCCACAAGGGGAGAAGGAAAAGGCGCTGCTTCAACCGATTTGCATTCCCGTCACCCGCAATCTCCGCTTGAAGGCATTTGTGCAACGCGATACGCCGTTTGCAAATTGCAAACCGGAGAGACTTCGTGAGCGCGCCAGAGACCAGAACCGAAACCGACACGTTCGGTCCCATCGAGGTCGCCGCCGACCGTTACTGGGGCGCGCAGGCGCAGCGTTCGCTGGCCAATTTCAAGATCGGCTGGGAAAAGCAGCCGGCCTCGATCGTGCGGGCGCTGGGCATCGTCAAGCGGGCGGCAGCGGAGGCCAATATGGAGCTGAAGCGGCTCGATCCGGCGATCGGCAAGGCCATTATCGAGGCCTCCCAGGAGGTCATCGACGGCAAGCTCAACGAGCATTTCCCGCTGGTCGTCTGGCAGACCGGTTCGGGCACGCAGTCCAACATGAACGCCAATGAGGTGATCTCCAACCGGGCGATCCAGCTTTTGGGCGGCGTCATGGGGTCGAAGAAGCCGGTGCATCCCAACGACCACGTCAATATGAGCCAGTCGTCGAACGACACCTATCCGACTGCAATGCACATCGCCTGCGCCGAGCGCATCATCCACGACCTGCTGCCGGCGCTAAGACATTTGCATGCGGCACTCGAGGCCAAGACCAAGGCTTTCGCCCATATTGTGAAGATCGGCCGCACCCATACACAGGACGCGACGCCGCTGACGCTCGGCCAGGAATTCTCCGGTTATGCGGCGCAGGTCGCCTCGTCGGTCAAGCGCATCGAACTGACCCTGCCCGGCCTGCAGGAATTGGCGCAAGGCGGCACCGCGGTCGGCACCGGCCTCAACGCGCCGGTCGGTTTTGCCGAAAAGGTGGCGGCGTGTATCGCCGCGATCACCGGCATCGATTTCGTCACCGCGCCGAACAAGTTCGAGGCGCTTGCCGCCCATGATTCCATGGTCTTCTCGCACGGCGCCATCAATGCCTGCGCGGCGGCGCTGTTCAAGATCGCCAACGACATCCGTCTGCTCGGTTCCGGCCCGCGTTCGGGCCTCGGTGAATTGTCGCTGCCGGAAAACGAACCGGGCTCGTCGATCATGCCGGGCAAGGTCAACCCGACCCAGTGCGAAGCGATGACGCAGGTTTGCGTGCAGGTCTTCGGCAACAATGCGGCGATCAGCTTCGCCGGCAGCCAGGGCCATTTCGAACTCAACGTCTACAATCCGCTGATGGCCTATTGTTTCCTGCAGTCGGTACAGCTGCTGGCCGACGCTTCGGTGTCGTTCACCGACAATTGCGTCGTCGGCATCGAGGCCCGCGAAGACAACATCAAGGCGGCACTCGACCGTTCGCTGATGCTGGTGACCGCGCTGGCGCCGACGATCGGCTACGACAACGCGGCCAAGATTGCAAAGGCGGCGCACAAGAACGGCACAACGCTGCGCGAGGAAGCGCTGGCCACCGGGCTGGTCAGCGAAGCCGACTATGAGCGGCTGGTGCGGCCGCAGGACATGACGCATCCGGGGTAAGTTGATCGCGAAAACGTTACCTGGGTGAACAATCCGTAACCAATCTGGCGTCTTTGGTGAACAGTCGGCCTGCGCTAACTAGACGGGTATCCCAAGCCGTTTGGCCAAACCCTTCTGGAGAGTTACGCATGTCCACCAACACGTCCACCAACACTTCGTTTGCCGGTTCCGGCACCGCCGCCGGCGCCTCGGGCACGATCCTGCTCGGCCGCATCCTGCTTTCGGTCATCTTCCTGCTTTCCGGCTTCGGCAAGCTGACGGCGATTGCCGGCACGGCCGGCTATTTCGGCAGCCTCGGCCTGCCGCTGCCGATGGTGACCGCCATTGTCGTCGGCCTGATCGAACTGCTTGGCGGCCTCGCCATCCTCGTCGGCTTCCAGACCCGGATCGTCGGCTGGGTGATGGCGATCTTCACCGTTGCCACCGCATTGGTCGCCCACACCGGCTGGGCCGATCAGATGCAGATGATCAATTTCCTGAAGAACGTTGCGATTGCCGGCGGCTTCCTCGTGCTGGCCTCCTCGGGCCCAGGCGCCTATTCGATCGACGCCAAGCGCGGCTGAAGCAGTCCAGCATTGCTTGGACAAAAGGGGTGCGGAATTTTCCGCGCCCCTTTTTCGTTGTCGGTTTGTGCCCTTCGGTCCGCTGACGGAAAACCTGCTAAGATCGGGCGCCAGGCCAAGCGGCCGTCGACAACGGAGGTGAAGATGCCCCGCAATGCGCTGCTTCTGCTTTCCCGATTGCTGCTCGCCGCACTTTTCGTTCCGTCCGGCTTCCACGCGCTTACTGACGTTGCCGGCACATCAGGCTATTTTGCCGGCCTCGGCCTGCCGCTGCCAACACTCGTAGCCTGGGCGACGGGCCTGTTCGAGCTGATCGCCGGACTGCTCATCCTCGTCGGCCTCAAGACGCCGATCGTGGCGCTCCTGCTTGCCGCGTTCTGCATCGCGGCGGGCTTCATCGGCCACTATGGCCAGGGTGGCGACGATCCGACGCTGACCTTCATGCATTCACAGATGCTGATGAAGGACATCGCCATATCAGGCGGTTTTCTGGCGCTGGCAATGGCCGGCGCCGGCGCCTATTCGTTCGATGGCCGGGCGTTTGGGACCCGCGCCTGAGCAAGTCACCCGGTTTATTTGGTGTCCAGAAAAACAAATTTTGCGAGACGGCTTACATTGACAGGCACCGACGCTAGGGCGCTGTAGTAGCCCATCCGCCCAACGCCGATGTACAGACAAAGCTGCTGTTTTTCTACCGCTGCAGCCACCCACTCCGATCCGAAGTCGTTTGGGTCCCAAACGTAGTTTCGAAGGTTGCTGTCTATGGCGACATATACATAACCATCTGATTGAATCAGTTCTTTTCTCTTGAGATACGGCAACAGATCGACTCGACCAAAAATGGGCTTGGTCGATCCGCCAATGGTCTGAGCCCTGTCGGAAAGAGCTTGGTCAATACCTCTTGAACATGGCTCGAGCCTTGAAAACAAATCGCTCTTCGACAGCGATTTCATAAATTTGAGAACGTCCGTGCTTGGCTTGAATACAAAGTAATTTATGCGCTCCCCGTTCTGGGGTGTTCTCAACATCCTATGAAAATTGAACGGCATTCTGACGCCTATCCCTTTGGGATAATGTCGATCCAGATCGAACGTCCCCTTGGCCACGACGGACAGAGTATAAAGCGTCTGGCCACTGGCGGTGCCCGCGAAGACGACGAAGATCGCTGCAACCAACAGCTGAAGAACCTGCCTGGATCTCATGGTCTTCCCCCTTCCTAAACTGTCACGTGCGACGACGCAGGCGCCTATTTCACAGAAACGCTTGGCCCGCCCTCGACCGCCAGCACCAGCCGACGGTTGGTGACCCTTGCCAGTTGTGCCAGCCGGCCGGCGGGCCGCTCGCCGTAAAGATCGGCCAGCGCTGCCGGCAGCACCAGCGCCAGCACGCCATTGCCGCGGTTTTCCCATTTCAGTCGCGGCATGACGGCGGGCATTGCCGCGCTCAGCAAATAGACGACGCGCAGCAGCGCGGCCAGCACGCGGGCCCGTTCGAGATAGCGCGGTGTCGCCAGCCCGCGGATTTCCGGAGCGGCTTCATTGAACACGCCCTCGTGGCGAAACAGGCTGACAAGCGCCAGGAAGGCGCGGCCGGGATGATCGACGCCGATGAACGAGGCGTGGGCGATGATGTTGAGCGATTGCTTGCCGCGATATTCGGGATGGGCACGCCAGCCGATATCGGCGAGCAGGCAGGCGGCGTGGCGGTAGCGCGCCTCATCCCTGGTCTCGTCGATGCCGAAGGCGGCGAAGGCCTTGCCGGTCCACTCGACAAGCTCATGCGCGTGGTCGACCGAGCGCGAGCGCAGGCGGGCAAGCTCTTCCGCCGCTGAGATCAGCGGATCGGCCTTCTGCTCGGCCTTGTCGAGCAGCGAATAGAGAAAGCCCTCGCGCACGCCCAGCGCCGACACGATGATCTTCGACGGCTGCATCGCCGCCATGATCTCCTGCAGCACGATGGCGCCATAGGGCAGCAGCGAACGGCGGTTCTTGGAGATGCCCTCGATGCCTTTGATCTTGTCGATCTCGGCTTTGGCGACCTGCCGGAGGAAGTTCGCGGCGCTTTCGATGCCGATCTCGTAATGGTGCATGACGCCGAGCGGGTAGTTGGTCATTTCCATGTGCAGCCGGGCGAGGTTTCGCCAGGTGCCGCCGACCGTGTAGAACGCCCTGCCCTGCCCGCCCTTCAGCAATTTCGCCCGCGCCAGTTGCTCGCGCGTGATCCTTGCCGCCTGCGTCAGCGAGTTCTTCGCCATGTCCTGCAGGCGCAAGCCGCCCAACGGCAGCGTGATGCCGTCACCGATCGTCTCACCGTCAATGTCGATCAGTTCGAGGCTGCCGCCGCCAAGGTCGCCGGCAATGCCGTTGGCTGGGTGGAAACCGGAGATGACGCCGAGCGCCGAATAATGGGCTTCCTCGCGGCCGCTCAGCACCTGGATCTCGGTCTTGAGCACATCCTCGGCGCGGTGGATGAAGTCGGGGCCGTTGACGGCCTCGCGAGCGGCGGCGGTCGCCAGCACATACATGCGCTCGGCGCCGGCCTGGTCGGAGAGCGCGCGGAAGCGGCGGAACTCCTCCATCGAGCGCGTCACCGCCTCGGGATCGAGTTTTCCGGTCGAAACGATGCCGCGGCCGAGGCCGGCCAGCATCTTTTCGTTGAACAGCAAGGTCGGCGAGCGCGCCAGCCCCTCATAGATGACAAGACGGATCGAGTTCGACCCGATATCGATGATGGACAGCGGTCGGCGGTCCTGGAGCCGGCCCTGGGATGCTGAAATCATCAGCCCGTCGCTGCGTTCTGTTTCTTGCGGCGCTTGAACTGCGCGATGCGCTTGGGCGCATGCGACTTCAACGCATCGCCCCGTCCGGACAGGCTCGGATTGGTCATGAAATATTCCTGCGCGTTGAACGGTTCCTCGCCCTCCTCCAGCACAACGCGCCGGGAGGTTCCGTCAGCCAATACGTCGAAACTTTGCTGGTTGTCCATGATGTTGCCGAGCATGATCTGGCCGAGCACCTGTTCGTGCACAGTTGGATTGGTGATCGGCACCATGGTCTCGACACGGCGGTCGAGATTGCGCGGCATCAGATCGGCCGAGGAGATGTAGACGATCGCCCCGTCCGAGGGCAGGCCGTGGCCGTTGCCGAAGCAGTAGATGCGGCTGTGCTCGAGGAAGCGGCCGACGATCGATTTCACCCTTATGTTCTCCGACAGGCCGGGCACCTGCGGCCTCAGGCAGCAGATGCCGCGCACGACGAGATCGATCTCGACGCCGGCGCGGCTGGCATCATAGAGCGCGTCAATGACGATCGGGTCGACCAGCGCATTCATCTTCATCCAGATGCGGGCGGGCCTGCCCTCCAGCGCGTGACTGATCTCGTCCGAAATGTGCTTGAGGATGCGGTCGCGCAGCGTGAACGGCGATATGGCCAGCCGCATCTGCTCGGCCGGCTCGGCATAGCCGGTGATGAAGTTGAACAGCTGGGCGACATCGCGCGCGATCGTCGGGGCGGTGGTGAAGAAGGACAGGTCGGTGTAGATGCGCGCGGTGACCGGGTGGTAGTTGCCGGTGCCGAGATGCACGTAATTGCGCAGCCTGCCATCCTCGCGCCGCACCACCAGCGACATTTTCGAATGGGTCTTCAGTTCGAGGAAGCCGAAGACGACCTGGACGCCGGCTCGCTCGAGGTCGCGCGCCCAGCGGATGTTGGCTTCTTCGTCGAAACGCGCCTTGAGCTCGACCAGCGCGGTCACCGACTTGCCGGCCTCGGCGGCGTCGACCAAAGCGCGCACGATCGGGCTGTCGTTGGAGGTGCGATAGAGCGTCTGCTTGATCGCCACCACTTCCGGATCGGCCATCGCCTGGCGCAGGAACTGCACCACGACGTCGAAGGATTCGTAGGGGTGGTGGACGATGATGTCCTTCTCGCGGATGGCGGCAAAGCAATCGCCGCCATGCTCGCGGATGCGCTCGGGAAAGCGCGGATTGTAGGGGGTGAATTTCAGATCGTCGCGGGCGACGGCGACGATCTCCGAGATCTGGCTGAGCGCCAGCGGACCGGTGAGCACGCTGATGCGGCTCGCCGAAACGCCAAGCTCGCCGGCGACGAAGTCGCGCAGTTCGGGCGGCATCAGCATGTCGAATTCGATACGGATGACCGAACCGCGGCGGCGGCGCTTCAGCGCCGTCTCGAACAGTCGCACCAGATCCTCTGATTCTTCCTCGACCTCGATATCGCTATCGCGGATGATGCGGAACGTGCCGGAGCCCTTGACCTCATAGCCTGGGAACAGCTTGCCGATATAAAGACCGACCGCCTCCTCGAGCGGGATGAAGCGGACATGGCGCTTGCGATCCGGCAAACGGATGAAGCGCCTCAGCGCCACCGGCAAGCGCAGAAGCGCGCTCATTTCCTCGCCGTTCTTGCGATGGCGCAATTGCAGCGCCATCGAGAAACCGAGATTGGGAATGAACGGGAACGGATGCGCCGGATCGATCGACAACGGTGTCAGCACCGGAAATACCTGCTCCTGGAAATGGTCCTCCAGCCAGGCCTTCTCGTCCTTGCTCAGCGCCTCGCGAGTGATGCTTTCAATGCCTTCCTTGTCGAGGAGCAGCATCAGCGCCGAAAGGCTTTTCTGCTGGTCCTCCTGCAGGCGCTCGACCTCGCGCAGCAATTGTTCGAGCTGCTGCTCGGGCGTGCGCCCGTCCGGGCTCTTCAGCACGATGCCCTCGCGCACCTGGCCGGCAAGACCCGCAACGCGGACCATGAAGAACTCGTCGAGGTTGGCGGCCGATATCGACAGGAAGCGAACACGCTCGAGCAGCGGATGATTGGCGTTCAGCGACTCTTCGAGCACGCGCCGGTTGAATTGCAGCCAGGAAAACTCGCGGTTGACGAAGCGGTCGGGATTGCCGCCTTCGCGGCTCGCCGCCTCGACGGTGATGAATTCGTTCTGCACCGGCTTCAGTTCGTTCATGGTTTCCGCTCTTCCCACACCGTTCGACGACCATAGCCTTAACCGGCTTAACTTATCCTCTGACAGGCTTTTGCGACAGTTTCATTTCATCGATCTTGCAAAGAGACGGGTTATGATCCAGATGCAATCGACAAGATCAGGAGACGACGATGGCAGGCGGTTCCATTCCCCATTTCCAGAACGATGCGGGCTATCCGGCAATCGACATCGGCGTCAAGGAATTCATGTGCACCGGCGCCAATCCGCCTTTCGACCACCCCCATGTATTTCTCGATATGGGCGACGACAATGAAAAGGTCTGCCCCTATTGCTCGACGCTCTATCGCTATTCGCCGAAGCTGAAGGCGTTGGAAACGCAGCCGCCGGGCTGCCTCTATCTCGACCAGGCCGCCTGATTCTTCCGCGACAAGCCTGATGCAGGAAACGCAGTCCCGGCAGGTGGTCATCGCCGGGGCGGGCGTCGCCGGGCTGACCGCGGCACTGGCCTTCGCCGAGCGCGGCTATCGGATAAAACTGTTCGAACAGGCGCAGCACCTCGAGGCTGCCGGCGCCGGTATCCAGCTTTCGCCCAACGCGACGCGCATCCTACGGCAGCTCGGCGTACTCGATCGGCTGTTGCCGACGGCGGTGCGGCCGGAGGCGGTCGTGCTCAAGGATGCCGCCACGCTGCGCAAGCTGGCGCGCGTACCGCTTGGCCAGGCGGCCGAAACGCGCTGGGGAGCGCCCTATCTCGTTGCCCACCGCGCGGATCTGCAGTCAGCGCTGATGCAGCGAGTTTCGGAGCAGCCCGGTATCGATCTGATCGCCGGCGCGCGGGTGACCGACATCGCAGCCGGATCGAAAGGTGTTACCGTCACTGCATCGGCTGATGGCGACACGGTCGAGGCTGGCTGTCTGCTGATCGGCGCCGATGGCGTCTGGTCGTCGGTGCGAGAAACGCTTGCCCGCAACGCAGCCGATTTCCGGAGAAGCCGGTTTTCGGGCGAGCTTGCCTGGCGCGCCACGGTGGCCGCCGACAGCCCCGCCGGACAAGCCTTCAGGGTGATCGGTGCGCCCGATTGCGTTACCGCATTCCTCTATCCAGGCTTCCATATGGTCGCCTATCCGGTCAGCCGTGGCACTGCCTTCAACCTCGCGGCCTTCACCAAGGGCGAGCGCATCGCCGAGGGCTGGTCAGGGCATGCCGACCCCGCCATCCTCGCCAGCGCCATGCGTGGCGCCGCGCCGGCGCTGGTCCGCTTGGCGAACGAGGCCGCGCCGTGGACGGCATGGCCGATCCACATTGTCGAGCAGCGGCGGTGGACGACGCCGGAAGGCATCGCGCTGACCGGCGATGCGGCGCACGCGATGACGCCGTTTGCAGCACAGGGCGCGGCGATGGCGATCGAAGACGCGGTAACCCTTGCCGGTTTCGTTGCCACCTCGCCTGCCGATCTCAGCAGCGCGCTTGTCGCCTGGGAACAGGCGCGGCGGCCGCGCGTCGCCCAGGTCGCCCGCCGCGGCGCCGTCAATCGCCTCGCCTGGCATGCGGCCGGGCCGGTGGCGATGGCCCGCAACCTGTTCCTGGCGATGCGCTCGCCCGAAAAACTCGCCGCCGATCTCGACTGGCTCTATGGCTGGCGGGCGTTGGACGATGGCGCGCGATGATACGCACGACAGGCTGGCGGGACAGCGCCTCTCTCTGTCCTGCCGGACATCTCCCCCACTTGGGGGGAGATTGGCCATCACATTGGCTTTCGCCAATCTTCAAGGTTGCATGACCTAGCAAGGCGTCGAAGCCGCTAATCTCCCCCCTCGTGGGGGAGATGTCCGGCAGGACAGAGGGGGGCGCGAAGGATCGCGGCGTTGATCAGCCGGAACCCTCTTCAATTGTAAAGCCGCATCGACAGGCCGAGCGAGGCCGGCAGCGGATTCCACCAGCCGGTGCGCAACCCGGCCGTGCGCAGTGCCGCCGCCGTCCAGGTGTTGCAGCCGACCAGCGCGTTGAAATGGCCATTGGCTTCGAAGAACCGATCGAAGCGGGAATAGGCCGCACTCTCGATCGGGATGGCCCCGTTCGGCCCCTGCCGGAAGCTTGCCGCAATGTAATCGAGCAGCGCCGTAAACCGCTCCTCGCCGATGTCGAAGGCAGCGACGTCGCGATGCGGCTCGGCGATGTCGACGGAAATGTCGACATGCATTGCCGAGGCATCGACCGATAGCGCCTTCATCACCGGCACCGCCTTCAGCTCCGACCAGGTCGGCGTCTCCAGATAGAAGGCGCGGCCGCCCCAGCCGAAGACGATGTAGCGGACCTCCGCCATGTCTGCTGGAATGCCGGCATCGACCAGGAAATGGAAGCGCCGGCGCACATCGTCGTCGACCGGGATGGCGATGTCGGTGTGGATCGGATTTTGCAGCACCAGGATACGGTGGCTTGTGCCGATCGGATCGGCAACGGCCGCCGGCCAGAGCGGGCGCGGCAGCAGCGTGCCCAGCGCCACCGCAAGGACTGCTGCAACGACCAGCAGGCCAAGAAAACGGGCAAGCTTCTTCATGGGAAAGGCATAGAACAAGCAATGCTCAAGGTGAAGCCCCTCCGAACGTTGCACAGCTGACTTAGAGCTTGACGCATATCCTCCCCGGGAGGATATGCTCAAGCATGTCAGATCACCTCCACGCCTCGCATCCTTCCATCATAAAGCGCCTGAAGCGCGCGCAAGGCCACCTTGCGGCGGTGCTGGCGATGATCGAGGCGCATCGCCCTTGCGTTGACCTGGCGCAGCAGCTTCATGCAGTCGAAAAAGCGATCAGCAGCGCCAAGCGCGAGCTGATCAACGATCACATCGAGCATTGCCTGACGGACAGCGTGGAAACCGGCGGCAACTCGCTGGCGGAACTCAAGCAGCTGGCGAAGTATCTATGAATGCCATCGTAGCCCGCATTCTGGACTGGCTCGGGTTCGGCTCGCACGCCGCACATCATCACGGCGATCACGGTCCGCACGGTCACAGCCATGGCGTCATCGACGCGACAATTGCCACCACCGACCGGGGCATCTGGGCAATCAAATGGTCGTTCGTGATCCTGGCCATCACCGCGGCATTGCAGATGGTCGTGGTTGCGTTGTCGGGGAGCGTGGCATTGCTGGCCGACACGATCCATAACATCGGCGATGCGACCACGGCGATCCCGCTATGGATTGCGTTCGTTCTGGCGCGGCGCAAGCCGTCGCGGATCTTCATGTATGGCTTGGGCCGGGGCGAGGATCTGGCCGGCATCATCATCGTGCTCATCATCCTGTTCAGCGCTGTAGTCGCTGCCTACCAAGCCATCGACAGGCTGATCAATCCACAAGTGGTGACACACCTGGGCTGGCTGACTGCGGCGGGCATTGTCGGCTTCCTCGGCAACGAGGCGGTTGCCGTGTTCCGTATCCGCGTCGGTCGCGAAATCAACAGCGCGGCACTGATTGCCGACGGCTACCACGCCCGCACAGATGGACTTACCAGCCTTGCCGTGGTCATCGGAGCCATCGGCGTTTGGTTCGGCTTTTCCTTGGCCGATCCGATCGTCGGCCTGCTGATCACGATTGCGATCTTCGGTATCGTCTGGCAATCGGCCCGCTCGGTGCTGACCCGCATGCTGGATGGAATCGAACCCGGTGTGATAGACGAAATCCGACATGCCGCCGAGCATGTTCCGGGCGCGCGCATTGTCGATGCCAAGGCGCGCTGGATCGGTCATAGATTGCACGCCGACATCGCAATTGCCGCGGACGAAACCCTGCCGCTGTCGGCGGCGAACAAGATCGCCGCAGCGCTGAAGGACGAACTATCCCAGCATATGCCGGCCCTGGCTGAGGCGAATGTGCAGTTTTCAACGGAACGTGGAGAGAACGACCATCCTCACGAGCACACGCATCACCACGGCCACATGCACTGACGCTCGCCGATTTTCTGCTAGTCTCGTCCGATGTTCCAGACGCTCGTCGAATTTCAGCGCACGATCTATCTGACGCTCGGCGAACAGATCAAGCTGCTTGCGGCCGGAGGCAATTGGCTGGCGTTCATGGCCTTCCTGCCGATGGGCGTCGTGTTCGGGGCTGCCCATGCGCTGACGCCGGGGCACAGCAAGGCCGTCCTGGCGACGTATCTTGCCGGTTCGGATGCGAAGGTCTCGCGTGGTCTGCTCGTATCTATCACGCTATCGTTCACGCATGTGACGATTGCCGTTCTGATTGCGGCTCTCTCGCTGCCACTGGTCTCAATAGCATTGGGCAGCGTCGGCCGCGCTCCGCTTCTGGAGCACATCAGTCGCGGGCTGCTCGGCCTCATTGGCGTCTGGATGCTCTGGCGCGCTTTGAGCCACCGCCATCACCACAGGCACGAGGGCGAGGCTGTCGGCGTCATGGCAGGCCTGATCCCATGTCCGCTTACGCTTTTCGCTATGACTTTCGCGATGTCCAGGGGTGTTCCGGCAGCGGGCGTCCTGTTTGCCATCACCATGATGGTCGGCGTGGCGCTGACGCTGTCCTGCGTCGCCGTGTTGTCGATCGTGTTTCGGGAACGGCTTGTACAGTTTTTCGCGCGCCAGCCACGGCTGTTCGAAACCATCTCCCGGGCCATCGAGGGCGCCGCCGGTCTCGCCCTTGCCGGCGTCGCTGTCTGGCAGATCACATCAGCTTAAGAGAAAATATGGTTTCAGCCACTGCATGGTGTCCGGTCCGGTGCAGCGGATGGAACGCGCCAAGGCGACGCCGGTCATGTCACATCGATCACGACCATCAGCCCGCCGCCGCCCTTCTCCTCGACATTGTTGTTCGTGGTGTGATGCGGGATGTGGCAATGGATCAGCCATTTGCCCGGACGCTGCGCCTTCCAGATCACGTCGTAGCGCTGACCCGGCCCGACGTTGATCGTATCGGCAAGGAAACGACCCGAAGCGGGGACCGTCTCGCCGTCGCGGGCAACGACCTCGAACGGTCCGCCATGGATATGCATCGGATGGATGAAGCCGTTGTTGGTGCCGATGAACCGCACCTTGAGCGTGTCGCCGACCTTCATCGGGATCGTCTCGGTCGAGGGATAGGCCTTGCCGTTGATGGTGAAGAAATTCGGCATGCCGCCGTCCATCGGCATCGACGGGTAGGTCAGCCCTTCCCGCACCAGCCATTCCTGAAGCTGGATGACGTAATCATGGTCGGCCGCGACCTCGTCGGCGGGATTGGCGGGATCGATGATCAGCGCACCGTAGAGGCCGAGCGCCTGGGTCCGGTCCGGCTTGGCATGGGGGTGGTAGAAATAGGTTCCGTGCTGGGTTGCGGTGAATTCGTATGAATAGGATTGGCCGGGCTCGATCGGCGCCTGGGTGATCTCGGCCGGCCCATCCATCTGGTTCGGCAGGATCAAGCCATGCCAATGCACCGTCGTTTCCTCAGGCAGGCCGTTGGTGACGTTGATCCTGACCCGATCGCCCTGGCGAATGTGAATTCGCGGGCCGGGAATCTGGCCATTATAGGCATAGGCGTCGACCGCGACGTCCGGCAGGATCTGCCAGCGGACCACTGAAGGCCTGAGCTCGAACACCTTGATGCCATTCTCTATCCGAAACGGCAGTTCCTGGTCGCCCCTTGCCGTCAGGCCATAAGAGGCGGCCACGAGGCGTGGATCGGTAGCGGCCATGTCGCGCATCGTATCAGCCGGCGTGTCGCGATCCATGATCATGCCTCGCGGCATGATCACCCCGCCGACGTCGCGTGCCGACAGCGTCAGGTTCAGCCAGTTCGCCGGCGCGATCATGCCGATGGCGAGCGCCAGCAGGGAGACGGCACCCAGGGCAGCCACCTGCGGCGTTGTGGCATCTGTCTCCATGTGATGGCCGCCGCCTTTGCCTTTGTGGGAAGCTATATCGTGGCGCTGTCCGCGATGGCCACTGGCGTCGGCCTGCTGCATTTGCATCTGCGCATGTTGCCTCGTTGCAGGCTGCTCTCGACCATCGATGCCGGCTGCCTGCGCGCGCTGTGTCATCAGCCCATGCTTCAGCCCCCGGGCGACCAGCCAGACATTGGCCGGGTAGGCAAGCGCAAAGCCGGCGATGACGCCGATCGACATCACGCCCCAGAACAACAGCTCCGTCGGTTCCATCGCGCGCATGTCGCGGCCCATCATCAGGAAGCTCATGACCGGCGCCATGCCGGCCATCATGAAGTTCATGGAGATGAACTCGGGCAGGAAGCTCTTGCGTACGTTTTTCCAATAGGTGCCGCCCATCATCGATTTCATGAACAGCGACTGGAAGATGAACAGGCCGAAGGCAAAGCCGGCGAGATATTCGACGATCAGGTCGATCCACATCGGCAGGCCGAGCGCCGCCGTGACGGCGGCGGCAAGAATGATGCCGGTGGCATCGCCGGCGACGCAGTGGATGGTGGAGCCGACGCCCTGCTTCCAGAGCGGCCGGGTGAACACATCATGCTCGCCCGGCCGTGGCTCCTTGTCCGCGAGCACATAAAGCAGCAAGCCGAGCGGACCCATATAGAGGGTGACCAGGATGAAGCCCCATTTCATCACCACCGGCTCGGGATTGTTGCGATATTGGTCGAAGCCGACATAAAGCGTCGAAGCCAGCGCCAGCGCGAACCAGACGACGAGGAAATAATCGATCGGTTGGATGAGCATCAGGATGAACCCTTGACCTATCGCCGCACTCGCCCACTCGGCTTGTTATACAACTCCTAATGGCAACAAACGCGGCTGGCGCGCTTATGATCCGCGCCGACCGTACGCTGTTCAGGCAGGCCAATTTTCGTTGTAACCGACTGATCTGATGACGCCTGCCCGCAGTTCATTTCCGGAACTGTCAGTCTTATCATTGCGGCTCTCCTCTAGTGGGGTTGTCATGGGGCTTCCCATCACAGGAAGGTCAAGGGCTTTTGAGCCAGCTCAAATCATCGCTGTGGTGCCGAAGCAGCGCTCGAAATTTGCCCCTTGACCTTCCCGTGATGGGAACCTTTATCGTGTCGCAGTTACCCAGTTGGAGCTGCAAACCCATGAACGCTGTCGCTCATAACCCCAGCCGAGCCTGTTTCCGCTCCCGCGATTCAGATTGGGATCGAGGGCATGACCTCCGCCTCCTGTGTCGCCCGCTTGAAAGGCGCTGAAGACGGCGGCATGACGTGACCGAGGCTAGTGTCAACCTGGCTACGGAGCGTGCCACGTGAGTTACACCGCGTGCCGACGCGCGTGACCTTAATCTCGGAGACAACACATGGATCGACGCTGTTTTCTGGCGGCAGGCGTTGCCACGGTTCTCGCCAGCCCGCGCGCCATCGCCCAGATGAAGATGGACGAGATGCCCGGCATGGATATGGGGCACGCGGGCCACGACATGGGCGCGGCACCAAAAAGCGCGACCATGCTGCCTGAGGGCCAGGCGTTGCGCGAGTTGCCGCTGCTAGCCAATGAAGCCAATGCGCCCCGCCTGTTCAGAGCAAACCTCACGGCTGAACCCGCCATGGTTCGCTTTGCAGAAGGGCTCGACACGCCAATCCTTGGATACAATGGTATGAGCCCGGGGCCATTGATCGAGGTGACTGAAGGCGACCGTGTCGAGATTGCATTCACGAACCGAATTCCTGAAGAGACGAGCACCATCCATTGGCATGGCATGCCGGTTCCAGCTGACCAGGATGGCAATCCTATGGACCCCGTTGCGACGGGCACGGAGCGCACCTACAGCTTCGAACTGCCCGAAGGAAGCGCGGGGTCGTACTGGTATCATCCGCATCCGCACGGCAAGACGGCCGAGCAGGTCTATCGCGGACTTGCCGGCGCGTTCGTGGTCAAGCCGAAGGCGGACCCGATCCCGGCCGAGTATGGCGACACTGTGCTGATGTTCACAGACCTTCGCCTTGCCGCCGACGGCACCATGCCGGACAACACCATGGTCGATTTGATGAACGGGCGCGTCGGCGATCACGTGCTGGTCAATGGACAAAAAAATCCCGCGCTATCCGTCCCGTTTGGAACAAAGCGGCGATTTCGGTTCTACAACGCGACTAACGCGCGCTTTTTGCGGCTCTCCTTCGACGGCGCACCCATGACGATCATCGGCACCGATGGCGGTCTGCTGGAGGCGCCGGTGGCAGCCAAGGATGTCCTGCTCAGCCCGGCGGAACGCCTTGAACTGATCGTCTCGTTTGAGAAGCGCGGCCCCGTCTCGACTACGATCGCGGCTGGATGGGCGCAGGCCGCCCCGCCGATGCAGGCCTGACATTGCTTGCGGTCAATGTTTTGGACACGCCTGCAGAGACGTTTCCTCCGCTGCCGGAAAAGCTTCGACCAATTGCGCAACTTGGCACCCCTGCCGTCAGCCGGCGTTTCGTGTTCACCGAAACGACGACGATGAGCGCGACGGATATGCAGATGGGCTTCCTGATCAACGGCGCGGCGTTCGACATGGGCCGCATCGACGTGGTGTCGAAAACAGGACAGGTCGAGCTCTGGGAAATCGTCAACAAGGCCGACATGGACCATCCGTTCCATGTTCATGGGACGCAGTTCCAAGTGGTCGAGCACGAACGTGGTGGGCAGGTCTCGAAACCGGCCTATCTCGCCTGGAAGGACACGGTCAACGTGGCGCGCGGCGAAACGATGCGGCTTTTGCTGCGCCAGGATCGCCCCGGGCGGAGGATGTATCATTGCCACATCCTGGAGCACGAGCAGCTCGGCATGATGGGCGTCGTCGACGTGCAGGCCTAGCCGGTCGCTCGACGTGGCTGCACTGGCAATCTATGGCGCCCTGTTCACCAGCGCATTCCTAGCCGCAACCATCTTGCCGGTCTCGTCGGAAGTTGTGCTCGCCGGCTTGATCGCCGGCGGCCGTGGCGATCCGGTGCTACTGCTTGCGGTCGCCACAATCGGCAACACGCTCGGCTCGGTGGTGAACTGGACGCTGGGGCGTGGCATCGATACGCTGCAATCTAGGCGATGGTTTCCCATCACCCGTGAACGATACCAGCGGGCCAGCCGGAGCTTTCGCCGCTTTGGCGCGTGGCTGCTCCTATTCGCCTGGCTGCCGGTCGTCGGGGACGCCTTCACTGTCGCGGCAGGCGCGGCCCGCATGCATCTCGGCGTATTCGTGATGCTTGTCGCATTGGGCAAGGCTGCACGATATGCGGCAATCGTCGCAGGATTGTGGGTGCTAAAATAATTGCCGATGCTCGCCATCGAACAAAGGGCAGATCCTCCCGAGCATCACCGCTCGTCGAATACGCGTAAGGCCCGAGCAAGGCAGAGGGCCGGTCCGCCGGTCTTGTCCCGAACCGGCGTACAGGATCAGTGCAGGATCTGCGACAGGAACAGCTTCGTGCGCTCATGGCGCGGGTGGTCGAAGAACTCGGCCGGCGTGTTCTGTTCGACGATCTGACCCTGATCCATAAAGATCACCCGGTTGGCGACTTTGCGCGCAAAGCCCATCTCGTGGGTGACGCAGAGCATGGTCATGCCTTCCTCGGCCAGCCCGACCATCGTCTCCAGCACTTCCTTGATCATTTCCGGATCGAGAGCCGAAGTCGGCTCGTCGAACAGCATGATGCGCGGGTTCATGCACAGCGAGCGGGCGATCGCCACGCGCTGTTGCTGGCCGCCGGAAAGCTGGCCGGGATATTTGTTGGCCTGTTCCGGGATCTTGACGCGCGTGAGGAAATGCATGGCGATTTCCTCGGCCTGTTTCCGCGGCATCTTGCGCACCCAGATCGGCGCCAGCGTGCAATTTTCCAGAATGGTCAGATGCGGGAACAGGTTGAAGTGCTGGAACACCATGCCGACCTCGCGGCGCACCTCGTCGATCTTCTTCAGATCGTTGGTCAGTTCCTTGCCGTCGACTATGATCTTGCCCTTCTGGTGTTCCTCCAGTCGGTTGATGCAGCGGATCATCGTCGATTTGCCGGAGCCCGACGGGCCGCAGATGACGATGCGCTCGCCGCGCATCACCTTCAGATTGATGTCCTTCAGCACATGGAATTCGCCGTACCATTTGTGCATGGCGATGATGTCGATGGCGACATCGGTGGTGGAAATATGCATTTTGGCGGCATTGACCTTGATCTCTTCCGCGCTGACGGCGTTTTCTATGGCCATGACAAGGTCCCCTTTTTTAGCGTTTGTGGCCGGTGTCGAGACGGCGTTCCGTGTACATTGAATAGCGCGACATGCCGAAGCAGAACAGCCAGAAGATGAAGGCCGCGAAGACCAGGCCGGATCTGGCCGTCTGCGGCGTCGCCCAATTGGCGTCGGAGAAGTTCTGCTTGACGATGCCGAGGAGGTCGAACATCGAGATGACGATGACCAGGCTGGTGTCCTTGAACATGCCGATGAAGGTGTTGACGATGCCGGGAATGACCAGCTTCAGCGCCTGCGGCATGACGACCAGACCCATCTTCTGCCAGTAGCTGAGGCCGAGCGAATCGGCGCCCTCATACTGGCCTTTGGGGATCGCCTGCAGGCCGCCGCGCACCACTTCGGCCATGTAGGCGGCGGCAAACAGCGACACGCCGATCAGCGCGCGCAGGAACTTGTCGAAGCTGACGCCGGCCGGCAGGAACAGCGGCAGCATCACGCTGGCAAAGAACAGCACCGTAATCAGCGGGATGCCGCGTACCGTCTCGATGAAGATCACGCACAGCAGCTTGACGATCGGCATGTTCGAGCGCCGGCCGAGCGCCAGCACGATGCCGACCGGCAGCGACACAGCTATGCCGACGAAGGACAGGCTGAGCGTCACCAGCAGTCCACCCCAGAGCGGGGTTTCGACATAGGGCAGGCCGAACATGCCGCCGATCAGCAGAACGAAGGCGACGACCGGCAGTGCAAAAAAGAGAAGAATGGCATTCAGCCCCTTGCGCGGTACGCGCGGAATGAGCAGCGGCACCAGCAGCGCCACGAAGAGGATGGCCACCAGGATCGGGCGCCAACGCTCTTCCAGGGGATAGCGGCCGAACATGAACTGGCCGAACTTGGCGTTGACGAAAGCCCAGCAGGCGCCGGTCCAGCCGTCCGACTGGATGCCGCCCTGCGCCACGGTGGCGCAGACCGTGCGGTCCGGTCCCGTCCACTGGGCGTTGATGAAAGCCCAATTGACGATCTGCGGCAGGATCATGGCAACCAGCACGATGCCGATGATGGTCAGGATGGTGTCGCCGGTCGATGCGATCAGATTCTTGCGGACCCAGGCGGTGAGGCCGCGCTCGCTCGACGGCGCCGGCTGCGCCAGCGCCATCTCCGTCCGCACCCAGGACATATCGTGCTCTTGCATGGCCCTACCTCTCCACCAGCGCCATCCTGGCATTGACGACGTTCATGATCGCCGACGTGATCAGGCTGAGCGCCAGGTACACCGCCATCATGATCACCACGCCTTCGACTGCCTGCCCGGTCTGGTTCAAGACCGTGCCGGCCGTCGCCGTCAGGTCCGGATAGCCGATGGCGATGGCGAGCGAGGAATTCTTGGTCAGGTTGAGATACTGGCTGGTCAGCGGCGGAATAACGATGCGCATCGCCTGCGGCACGACGACAAGCCTGAGGATCGATCCCGAGCGCAGCCCGAGTGCCGCGGCCGCCTCGGTCTGGCCTGCGCTGACGCCCCTGATGCCGGCGCGCACGATCTCGGCGATAAAGGCGGCCGTATAGCAGGACAACGCCAGATAGAGTGACAGGAACTCGGGCCTGACCTGAAAGCCACCGACGAGATTGAAGGTCGACTGCTTTGGAAATTCAAAGCTCAGCGGAAAGCCGCTCAGCGCGTAGGCCAGCAGCGGCAGGCCGACGATCAACGCCATGGATGTCCAGAACACCGGGAATGGCTGTCCCGTCGCCATCTGCCGCTGCCGCGCCTTGCGGGCGACGAACCAGGCCATGGCGATGCCGAGGAGCAGTGCGACCAGGATCAGCCAGGAGCCCTCGCCCCATATAGCGCGGGGAAAATAGAAGCCGCGCTGGTTGAGAAAGGAGCCGAACGGCAGATTGATGCTCTCGCGTGGCGGCGGCAGCACGGCGAGCACGCCGGAATACCAGAAGAAGATGACCAGCAGCGGCGGGATGTTGCGGAACACCTCGACATAAACGGTGCAGATCTTCCTGATCAGCCAGTTATGCGACAGCCGGCCGATGCCGACGATGAAACCGATGATGGTGGCGGTGATGATGCCGACGACAGCAACGATCACGGTGTTGATAAAGCCAACCAGGATGGCACGGAAATAGGTCGAATCCGATGAATAAGCGATGGCGCTTTCGCTGATGTCGAAGCCGGCGCGGCCCTTAAGAAAGCCGAAGCCGGAAGCGATGTGCAGCCGCGTCAAATTGGCGATGACGTTGTGGGTAACCCACCAGACACCCGCTACCAGCAGGACGAGGACCAGTGCTTGAAAGAATATGCCGCGGACGCGCGGATCATTGATGAAGGAACCGCGGCTTGGCTCCTCGCGAAGAACTTCCTGCGATGCCATTCGACAGTCCCCTGGAAAGAGAGACCGGAAGGCAGACGATCTGCCTTCCGGATCCATTTTCGATCAGCGGATCGGCGGAGCGTACTGCAGGCCACCCTTGGTCCACAGCGCGTTGATGCCGCGGGCGATCTTCAGCGGGCTGCCGGAGCCGACATTGCGTTCGAACATCTCTCCGTAATTGCCGACGGCCTTGACGATGTTGACGACCCAGTCGTTGGAGACACCTAGATCGGTGCCGATCTTGGTGTCGGCTTCCTGGCCGAGCACGCGCTTGATCTCGGGATTGTCCGAGTTCTTCATCTCGTCGACATTGGCCTGGGTGATGCCCAGTTCCTCGGCGTTGAGCAGCGCGAAATAGGTCCACTTGACGATGTGATACCACTGGTCGTCACCCTGGCGCACGGCCGGCCCAAGCGGCTCCTTGGAGATGATCTCGGGCAACACGACGTGGTCGGCCGGCGAGCTGAGCGTCAGGCGAATGCCGTAGAGACCCGACTGGTCGGTGGTGTAGACGTCGCAGCGGCCGGCGTCATATGCGGCGTTGACCTCATCCAGCTTTTCGAAAACGACGGGGTTGTACTCCATCTTGTTCGACTTGAAATAGTCGGCAAGGTTGAGCTCGGTCGTGGTGCCGCTCTGCACACACACTGCCGCGCCCGAAAGCTGCAGTGCCGAATTCACGCCCGGAAGCTTCTTGGCGTTGATCATGAAGCCCTGACCGTCATAATAGGTGACGCCGACGAAGTTCAGGCCAAGCGCCGTATCGCGGTTGATGGTCCAGGTGGTGTTGCGCGACAGGATGTCGACCTCGCCCGACTGCAGCGCGGTGAACCGCTCCTTGGCGCTGAGCGGCGTGAACTTGACTTTGGTGCCATCGCCGAAGACGGCGGCCGCCACGGCGCGGCAGAAATCCACATCGATGCCTTTCCATTCACCCTTGTCGTCAGGCGCCGCGAAGCCAGCAAGACCCGTATTGGTGCCGCACTGGATGAAGCCTTTCGCCTTGACATCGTCGAGCGTGCTCGCCGATGCGGCCGAAGCCGCGAATCCAAACGCGGCGGCGCCCAAAAGGCCGATTGCAATGTGTTTCATGACCCACTGACCCTTTTCTGTTTTTTCCAGGCGAACCTGATTTTTTCCCGTGTGAACGCAGCTAAGTATCCCGGCCCGTTACCGGAATCCCGCATCGTCACCGACGCGCTGCCTCCCATTCACGAACAACATCGAAGGCGATTATTCCTGTGAGGTCAAGGGAAATGACCAAATCCGAAAGACTTTGAAAACCAACCGCCTGAAATGCCTGAAATTGCAGACAAACGCGCTCGCAAATTGGTCAGCGCGCCAATAAAGCCGGCAAAGTCCGACCGTGAGTTGCCAAGCGCACTTGGCAGCCTTCCCGCGGATCCACGGCTCGTTGCTGAATTGGCATATTCAAGACCTTGGCCTGGCGGGTGCGGTGCGGTTGCGCGGCCAATGCCGCCGCACTATGGCTAACGACCAACCCATGGGACGAAAAGCAATGGCAAAAGACGACAGCGAGATGGGCGTCAACACGCGGCTCGCCCATTCCGGCAACAACCCGCATGACTATTTCGGCTTCGTCAATCCGCCGGTGGTGCATGCCTCGACCGTGCTCTATCCCAATGCGGCGGCGATGGCTTCACGCAGCCAGAGATACACCTACGGCACGCGCGGCACGCCGACCACCGATGCGCTGAACAGCGCGATCGATGGGCTGGAAGGTTCGGCAGGCACGGTCGCGGTACCGTCCGGCCTGGCGGCGGTGACGCTGCCGCTGCTCGCATTCCTGTCGGCCGGCGATCATCTG
Source organism: Mesorhizobium sp. M0408 (assembly GCF_040321495.1). Lineage (NCBI taxonomy): Bacteria > Pseudomonadati > Pseudomonadota > Alphaproteobacteria > Hyphomicrobiales > Phyllobacteriaceae > Mesorhizobium > Mesorhizobium sp. M0408. The sequence goes on from NZ_JAMYRO010000012.1 coordinate 144,670, forward strand.
CTGATCGTCGATTCCGTTTATCATCCGACCCGCAACTTCGCCGACACGATGCTGAAGCGGCTGGGCATCGAGGTCGAGTATTACGAACCGCGCATCGGCGCCGGCATCGCGGCGCTGATCAAGCCCAACACCAAGGTGGTGTTCACCGAATCGCCGGCCTCCAACACTTTCGAGGTGCAGGACATACCGGCCATCGCCAAGGCAGCGCATGCCGCCGGCGCCATCGTCATGATGGACAACACCTGGGCGACGCCGCTCTACTTTCGCCCCCTCGACCATGGCGTCGACATCTCGATCCACGCGGCGACGAAATACCCGGCCGGCCATTCCGACGTGCTGCTCGGCACGGTGTCGGCCAATGCGGACTGCTGGAAGCAGCTTTTCGAGACGTTCAACACGATGGGCTGCTGCGCCGGGCCTGACGACGTCTACCAGGTGCTGCGCGGCCTGCGCACGATGGGCGTGCGGCTGGAGCATCATCAAAAGAGCGCGCTTTCCCTCGCCGGCTGGCTGGAGGGTCAGCCGGGCGTAGCGCAGGTGCTGCATCCGGGGCTGCCCAGTCATCCCGACCACGCCATATGGAAGCGCGATTTTTGCGGATCGAGCGGCATCTTCTCGATCGTTCTCGCGGGCGGCGGACAGAAGCAGCAGCACGCCTTCCTCGACGCGTTGAAGTTTTTCGGCCTCGGCTATTCCTGGGGCGGCTATGAGAGCCTTGCCGTGCCGGTATTCCTTGGCGACCGCACCATCGCCAAGGGCCCGTATGACGGGCCGCTGGTGCGCCTGCAGATCGGGCTCGAGGATGTAGGGGATTTGAAGGCCGACCTGGCGCGCGGGCTGGCGGCGGCCGCTGGGGCCTGAGCCAGCACCTTTTCAAACTGAGTCAGAAAATCGGCGTAACAGCCTGGAAAAATTGCGATCCTGAGCGATATCATGGCGACCGATCGGGCGATGATACGGCTCTACAAAATAGAGGCGGCGGTGTGGTGAAGGCGGTAGAATAGCCTCTGCCAGTCCTTGACACGGATTGAGGCTGGCCGGCGGGATCAGTCGGGAACCTTTTGTCGGCCGATGCATCCAATGTCGCGATGAGAAGCCTATCAGGAGATCGGCTATGCCTGCTGCGTTGACGGCAACGCCCGCCGCTTCGGGCGACATGCAGCTTGTCGGCCGCGCGCTGGCACGTGATGGCGATGCGTTCCGCACCATCATCAAGACGCACAACCAAAGGCTCTACCGCATCGCCCGAGGCGTCGTGCGTAACGACAGCGAGGCCGAGGACATCGTCCAGGAGGCCTATGTCAGCGCCTTTGCCCATCTCGAGGCCTTTCGCGGCGATGCCTCGCTCGCCACGTGGCTATCGCGTATCGTCATCAACGAAGCGCTCGGCCGCTTGCGCAAAAGGCGGCGAATGGTAGCGATGCCTGAAAACCCGCAAGCCGAAATCATCCGGTTTCCCCTCAACCCGAGCGACGATCCGGAGCGGACGATGGCGCAACGGCAGATCCTTGAGCTTGTCGAACGGGCAACCGACAGTCTTCCCGATGTCTACCGGATGGTGTTCGTGGCGCGCGTCATCGAGGGATTGAGCATCGAGGAAACCGCCGAACTGCTTGGCGTGCGACCAGAAACCATCAAGACCCGGCTGCACCGCGCCCGCGCGCTGGTGCGCAAGGCGCTGGACGACCAGATCGGCCCGGTGCTGCTCGACGCCTTTCCCTTCGCGGGCCGGCGCTGCGAACGGCTGACCAATGCCGTGATGCAGCGGCTTGGTCTTTCCGGATAGGCCGCGCCGATTTTCGCGGGAACGTTTGGCGGCGACCTGCATCCAATGAGCATCACTGAAAACGAAGCCCGATGCAGTTCCGCGTCGGGGCGAAGGTGAGCATCATGTTTATTCGATCGACCACGGCACTGGCCGCAGTTTTCCTGCTTAGCGCAGCGCCCTTGTCGCAAGCTGCCGACAAACCGACCGATCCGCAGATCGCACATATCGCCTACACAGCGGGCGTGCTTGACGTCGAAGCGGCCAAGCAGGCGCTGAAGAAATCGAAGAACAAGGAGGTCGTGGATTTCGCCAAGGACATGGTGCGAGATCACGAGGCGGTCAACAAACAGGCTCTCGACCTGGTCAAGAAGCTCAAGGTCACGCCTGAGGATAATCCGACCAGCAAGGCGCTGACCAAGGCAGCGGCCGAAGAACGTGCCAAGCTTGCCAAGCTCAAGGGCGCCGCGTTCGACAAGGCCTATGTCGCCAGCGAGGTGGCCTACCACAAGCAGGTCAATGGCGCGCTCGAAACACTGCTGATTCCGTCGGCCAGCAATGCCGAGCTGAAAAGCCTGCTGGAAACCGGCCTGAAAATATTCCAGGGCCACGAACAGCACGCCGAACACGTCGCCGGCATGCTGAAGTGAGGATTGGGCCGATGATGTCGAGGCGGCATCTGTGGGTTGCGCTGGCATTGGCCATGGTTGCCGCGCCGGCCAAGGCCGAAACCATCGAGGTGACGATCGAGAAGCTTGTGTTTTCGCCGGCAAAGATCGAGGCGAAGGTCGGCGACACGATCAGGTGGGTAAACAAGGACGTGTTCGCCCACACGGCAACCGTCAACGGCGCCTGGGAAGTGATGATCCCGCCGAAGAAGGCGGCGAGCCTGACGGTGAAGAAGGCGGAATCGGTCGATTATTTCTGCCGCTTCCATCCCAACATGAGAGGCCATCTGACGGTGACATCGCCCTGACTGGCTGATGCATGTCGCGCAAAAGTGTGCAGCGGTTTTGCGATAACGACATGCATAAACAACAGCCCAATGCGTGTCGCATGAGGCCGGTCTAATGCGACGCGCTTTTAGGCCGCCAGCCATGCCGTCCCTACAAGAAGCGTGACCAGCGTCAACGGCAGGCCGACCTTGAAGAAGGCGATGAAGCCCAGCGGTTTGCCGGAGACCCGCGCGTGCTCGGCAACGATCAGATTGGCGACCGAGCCAAGCAGCGTGAAATTGCCGGCCAGCGTCGAGCTCATGGCGACGACTAGCCAGGCCCGCTCGGGGTTTTCCAGTCCGGGCACGAATGGCTTCAGCGCCAGCACGGCCGGGACATTGCTCATGATGTTGGACAGCACTGCGGTGAAGCCGGACAGCCGCCAGACATCATTCAGCCCGAGGTCCTTTGCCGAGGCGACGATGTCGGGCGTCAGCAGCGTCTTCTCCGCCCCGGCGACGACGATGAACAGCCCGGCGAACATGAACAGCAGCGGCCCATCGATCTCGCGATAGATGCGCTCAGGTTTGATGGCGCGGGTCAAAAGAAGAATGGCGCCGCCGATCAGCGCTGCCTTGGCGACTGGAACGCCGGCGAAGAAGGCGATCGCCAAACCGACACAGACGACCACCGCCTTCACCACCTGCCCCGGCAGCATGCGGCCGCGATAGACTTCGGGGCTGAGCTCGGCCTTGCGCGAAAATTCGGCGCGGTAGACGATGCGGATGATGACGATGACGGCGACGAGGCCGAACGCCGCGACCGGCGCCAGCGCCGCCGAGAAGGCCGGATAGGAAATCCCCGACAGCGCGCCGATGACCATGTTCTGCGGATTGCCGGTGATGGTGGCGACGCTGCCGCAATTGGACGCCGTGGCGGTGGCGATCAGATAGGGAACCGGATTGCGGTTGATGACGCGGGTGACATGGACGACGATCGGCGCCATGACCAGGCAGATGGCGTCGTTGACCAGGAACGCCGACAGGACGCCGGTCAACAGCGTCACCATCACCAGCAGCATGAACGGCGCATGCGCATGCTCGATGGCGAACCCGCCGAGCGCGCGAAAGGCGCCCGACACTTTCAGATGCGCCACGACGATCATCATGCCGAGCAGAAGCGTGATGGTGTCGAAGCTGATGGCGCGGTAGGCGTCCTCCATGTCGAGCGCGCCGATGGCGATCATCGCCGCACCGCCGAGCAGCGCGATCCCTGCCCGGTCGAGGCGCAGCCCGGGTATCCTGCCGATTGCGACGCCGGCATAGGTCAGGACAAGGATCAGCAATGCCGCCGCGCCCATCGCTGTCATGTGTTGGAAATCCTGTGCGACTGGCAAGTGAACCTGTCCGGAATGGACATTGAAAATATTGGCGATCCCGACAGGATTCGAACCTGTGACCATCGGCTTAGAAGGCCGGTGCTCTATCCAGCTGAGCTACGGGACCGCTGGCCGGCCGCACGACCGGCTGATTTGTTCTTGGCGCCGGCACGGGCCGGCATGGCCGTCAATGCGTCCAGGGCGTCCTGCGGTCATAGCGGAAATTCTCCGCATAAGAAATCTGGCGGCGCTTGATTTCCTTCGGCTCCTCGACGCGAAAAGCGAGCCCTTCCTTCTCGGCATAGGCCACCGCCTCTTCCCTGGTGTCGAAGGTCAGCCTGATCTGGCTTCGCATGTCGCCGGACGTGGTGTAGCCCATCAGCGGATCGATCTTCTTGCGCTGCTCCGGATCGAATTCCAGCACCCAATAGCCGGTCTTGGCCTTGCCGGACTGCATCGCGGTTTTGGCTGGGCTGAAAATGCGGGCTGACATGACCACCTCATTGCTGGTTGCAAGCACACGACCCCGAGACCACATTACTGTTCTCTGGCCATGCACTAGCCCGTCATTACTGCGCAATGCCGTCGGCAGCAAGGCCGATGGCTTTTTACGCTTGCTTTGGCGGGCTGAAATCACTAGGCAACAGACCGTTCGGAGTGTAGCGCAGCCTGGTAGCGCATCTGGTTTGGGACCAGAGGGTCGGGAGTTCGAATCTCTCCACTCCGACCATTCACCAAGCGAATCTCGTCGGCAGCGCAAGTGGATCACGCTCAAGCGTGTCTCCGTCGCCGGTCATGTTTAAGCGACGGACGGACAGCACGAGCCCGCGCTGCCCGTCCGACATGTAAGCCGTCAGCCCTGGATGAAGGCCAGCAGATCCGGATTGATGATCTCCGGGTGGGTGGTGCACATGCCGTGCGGAAGGCCCTTGTAGACCTTGAGCGTGCCGTGCTTCACCAGCCTGGCCGCAAGCAGCGCGGAATCGGCGATCGGTACGATCTGGTCGTCGTCGCCATGCATGATCAGGACGGGAACCTCGATGTTCTTGAGGTCGTCGGTGAAATCGGTCTCCGAGAACGCCTTGATGCAGTCGTAATGGGCCTTGGCTCCGCCCATCATGCCCTGGCGCCACCAATTGTCGACGGCGCCTTGCGAGACCTTGGCGCCCTCGCGGTTGAAGCCATAGAACGGGCCGGCCGGCACGTCCCTGTAGAACTGGGCGCGGTTAGCGGCCAGGGCGGCACGAAAACCGTCGAAGACTTCAATCGGCAAGCCGCCGGGATTGCTGTCGGTCTTGACCATAATCGGCGGCACGGCGCCGATCAGCACCGCCTTGGCAACACGGCCGCCGCCGCCATAGAGCGCGACGTAACGCGCCACCTCGCCGCCACCGGTCGAGTGGCCGATGTGGATCGCACCCCTGAGATCGAGATGCGCCGCCAGCGCCGCAACATCGGCGGCGTAGGTGTCCATGTCGTTGCCGGTCGCGGTCTGCGACGAGCGGCCGTGGCCGCGGCGGTCATGTGCGATGACGCGGTAGCCCTTTTCGAGGAAGAACAGCATCTGGTTGTCCCAGTCGTCTGAGCTCAGCGGCCAGCCGTGATGGAACACGATCGGCTGGCCCTTGCCCCAATCCTTGTAGAAAATCTCGGTGCCGTCATGGGTGGTGAATGTGCTCATCGTTCTACTCCTTGATGAAAAAGTCGGGGGGTAACAGGGAAGCTTTTAGCCCCCTTCAGCTGGACAAATTATAACAGTGCGGTCAGGGTGAGCATTGGCAAAACGGACATTCAACGTGGCAAAACTGACAAATGACGGCGGCGCGTGATCTGATCGAAATCGGCCTTGTCTTGTATCCCGGTGTGCAGGAAGCAGCCGTGCTCGGCCTGACCGATCTTTTCATGCTGGCAAACCGGCTGGCTGTCGAGCGGTCGCCCGAGGCGGCGAGGCTTCGCGTCAGTCATTGGCAATTGGAGGACGCGGGCCACACCGTAGTCCGCACCTTCGACAGCGACCCCGGCGCCGACAATGAACCAGCCATGGTTATCCTCCCGCCGACCTTGGGAGATCCGATCGCTCGGGAAGCAGCCGCGCCCTATGCCGGCTGGCTCAGGGATCGCCACACGGCAGGCGCGACGCTCGGTTCGGTCTGTGCCGGCGCTTTCGTGCTTGCCGAAACCGGCCTGTTGTCCGGCCGTGCGGCGACGACGCACTGGGCTTATCGCGACGCGCTGGCGCTACGCTTTCCCGACATCCTGCTCGACGCCGACAGGCTGGTCATCGACGATGGCGACATCATCACCGCGGGCGGCTACATGGCCTGGACCGATCTCGGCCTGAAGCTGGTGGACAGGGTGCTCGGGTCAGCCGTCATGATGGACACGGCGCGTTTCATGCTGGTCGACCCGCCGGGCCGCGAGCAACGTTTTTACAGTCCGTTTGCGCCGCGGCTGACCCACGGCGACGAAGCGATTCTCAAGGTGCAGCACTGGCTGCAGGCGAACGGCGCGCGCGATGTGACGCTTGGCGCCATGGCCGATCACGCCGGGCTGGAGGAGCGGACTTTTTTGCGGCGCTTCCGCAACGCCACCGGCCTCAAGCCGACCGAATATTGCCAGCACCTGCGGGTCGGCAAGGCGCGCGAGATGCTGGAAACCACGATACGAGCGATCGACCAGATCGCCTGGGAGGTCGGCTATGACGATCCCGGCTCCTTCCGCAAGGTATTCGCCAGGATAACCGGCCTCGTGCCTGGCGATTACCGCCGGCGCTTTGGCGTGGAACAAGCGGCGCTTGGGGGAGACGATCGGTCTGAAACGGTAGCGAGGCTAGAGCAATGACGGACCGACCAATCGCGACCTGCGATGAGTGCGGCAGCACATATTTTTCCGACAGCAGCGCAATGGCCAGTCTATGTGCCGAATGCGCATCTCTGCTCTATGGATATCCAAACTGCGAACATAATTTCGAAAGCGGCCGATGCACGGCCTGCGGGTGGGACGGCTCTCGATCAAAATACGTCGCCGATATCATTTCCAGGCAAGACCGACAGCGTTGAGAATATCGCTATCAGCTGGCGAGAAAATCACACTTCAAGGCGACTGGTCGGATCGCCGCATATGGCAAGCTCGCCGGGAAGAGAACCCCAACCACCCATCTCCCGGCGAGCCTACTACCTGATTTGATACGCAATCAGGACCGGGATTAGCCGGCAAGCTGTCAGGTGCAAGACAGATGCCAGGTTTGTTTCCCGAAATGAGACACCGGCCGAGGTAAGAACTAGGTATATGCACCTTCCCCGGCCCAGCCAAAAACCATTGGCCGTAGTTCTTCAAGGGCGGCTTGCAGCATTTCGGGAGACGCGTGGCGTTCCTCTCTGGCACCCCATTGTGTAGCGCTTTTAGGATCCAGCACCGACGCCACAATGGTTACGTTGCCGTTGACGTCAGGCAAATTGAGCCACAACTGAGCACGACGATTGCCATTCTTGTCGTAAACCCAGATAGAACGGACATCGTCGTCGCGATATTTAGTGGCGACCCGTATTCCGTGCCGATTTGCCCACGACATCAGAAACGGATCAATGATGTCGTATGCACTGAATTCAGACGTCATTTTGTATCCTCTAAATCTCGAACTCGCCCTGCCCTTCGTCCATGGCGCTGACCGTCTCGGCTGCCAGGGCGCGGGTGATCGGCGTCTTGCGCTCGAGCGCGGTGCGGTCGAGCCGCTCGACCACGCGCATGGCGGTGGCCAGCGAGCGTTCGATGCGGCGCACCAGATATTGCACGACATGCGGCTCGACCTCGACCTGGCGGTCGGCGAACAGCTTTGTGATGACGCCGGCCAGCAGAAGATCGTCGGGTTCGTGGATCTCGACGGTCGCCGCCGCCTTCAGCCGCGACGTCAGGTCGGGCAGCCTGACGCCCCAGGCGGACGGGAAGCGCCGCGCCGTCAACAGCAAGGTCGAGCCGGCGCCGCGCACCGCGTTGATCAGATGGAAGAGGCCGTGCTCATCGATCGGTTCCGCATCGATATCGTCGATCAGGGCCGGATGCGGGCCGAGGTTTTCGATGCACTCGCCGATGCGGCCGGCCTCCACTTTCACGGCGTCGGCGCGGGTCCGCCAAATCGAGGCCAGATGGGTTTTCCCCGAGCCGGCCGGCCCGGCCAGCACAACGACCGGCGACGGCCAGTCCGGCCAGCGGTCGACAAGCGCCGCCGCCTGGCTGTTGGTGCTGGAGACGACGAGCTCGTCGCGCGAATAGCCGGTGCCGTGGCCTAGATCGAGCGGCAATTGACGCGGCGGATCGATCTTGTCCGGCATCTGGCTCAACCGCGCGCGCCCCCGCGGCGCCGCACCTGCAGCGGCGGCACCGGCTCGTCGGCATGGCCCTTGTAGAGCGGCGATTCCAGATAGCGGGCGATGGCGAAACGCACCAGAACGGCAACGGCGGCGGAAGCCGGCACGGCAATCAGCAGGCCGACGAAGCCGAACAGCGCGCCGAAGGCAAACAGCGCAAACATCAGCCATACCGGATGCAGGCCAACGCTTTTGCCGACCAGCCTGGGCTGCAGGATGTTGCCCTCGATGAACTGGCCGACGAAGAACACACCGGCCACCGCCGCGATCATGGTCCAGTCTGGCCAGAACTGGACGAAGGCGACGCCGACGGCCAGCACCAGGCCGGTCAGCGAGCCGACATAGGGGATGAAGGAGATCAGCCCGGCGAACAGACCGATGAGGATGCCGAAATTCAGGCCCGTCAGTGTCAGGCCGGTGGCGTACATGGCGCCGAGCACCAGGCACAGCGTGCCCTGTCCGCGCACGAAGCCGGCGGTTGCCGTGTTGATGTCCCTGGCGATCGTCCTGACGGTCTTGACGTAATCGCGCGGCACCCAGCTGTCGACGATTGTCACCATGCGGTCCCAGTCGAGCAGCATGTAGAAGGCGACGACCGGCGTCACCACGAACAGGCTGACCACCGAGACCAGCGCCACGCCGGAGCTCCAGATCGAGGTGAAGACGGTGGTCAGGAGGCCGAAGCCGGAGGTCAGCAGCGAGTTCAGGCCTTCGCGCAGGCCGTTGGCGTCGACGCCGAATTTCTCTTCCAGCCATTTCGGGTCGAAGCTGGTGATCAGGCCCTGCAGCCGGGTCAGATAGTCCGGCAGCTTGCTGGCGAAATCAGCCATCTGCGAGGCGAGCACCGGAACCAGGATGACGACGGCCAGCACCAGGACGACGATGAAGGCGATGAGGATGACCACCGTTGCCATCAGCCTGGACAGGCCGAGCCGCTCCAGCCGGTCGGCCACAGGATCGAGGAAATAGGCGAGCACCATGCCGGCGACGAACGGCAGAAGGATGCCGCTGAAGACATAGAGGAAGACGGCGAGGATGATGGCGCTGACCAGCCAGAAGCGGATCTGGCGGCGAAACGACGCCGATGCCGCAGCCTCCGCTGCCGCGGCTTCGGCCTCGGCGTCGATGGACCGTTCGTCAGGTGCCCGGTGGTCAGGTGCCCCGTGTTCAGGTGCCGGGTGTGGAGCCTTCGCCATAGCCGCTCATATGCCTCAGCCAAGCCACGAGATAGGCCGCGGCCGAAGCCACGGTCAAGACCCCGGACAGCAATATGAGGGCCGGCCTCAGCGGATCGAGACGGATGTCGAAGGCGAGTTCGCCCAACACCACTGCCGCCAGCACGATCTGGATCGCGGTGTTGGCCTTCGACACCAGGAGCGGCTTCATCTCGACCGGATGCGCCATGACGGTGGATAAAAGCACGGCGCAGACGATCAGTGCGTCGCGCGACACCATGGTAACGACCAGCCACAGCGGCAGTTCGCCGCTGAAGCCCAGGACCACGAAAACCGAGACCAGCAGCAGCTTGTCGGCCATCGGATCGAGATAGGCGCCGAGCCTAGAAAACTGGTTGAAATGACGGGCGATGAAGCCGTCGACGCCGTCGGAAATGCCGGCAATGAGGAAGCCGGCAAACGCCCAGTCCCAGCGTTCCTGCAGCATGGCCAGCACCACGGCCGGCACCAGCACGAAGCGCATGATCGTGATCATGTTGGGGATGGTCAAACGCATATCCCGTCGCTCTTGTTTGTCGATACATGATGGAGATGGAGGGTTACGGCAAGTGAGAAGCGACACAGAAGCTGCCAATCTCCCCACGAGGGCGCCAGCAATGAAATAGGTCAAGACCGATGTCGATTTCGGGGAGGCTCATTCGTCTCACGATAGGAAGCCGAGGAAATTTGCCCAGCGAGGAAACGGACGCGATGACAATCACTATCACAGCATTTGAACGATCGCCCGATGGCGGCAAGGGACTGGCGCGCGATACGCGCGTTCGCTGGGCGCTCGAAGAAGTGGGGCAGCCGTATGAGGTTCGTCTTGTTTCCTTCGCAGAAATGAAGGCGCCTGGCCATCTGGCCATCCATCCCTTCGGCCAGATCCCCACCTATGAGGAAGGTTCTCTCTCGCTGTTCGAAACCGGCTCGATCGTCTTTCACCTTGCTGAGCAGCATGCGGGATTGCTGCCGAAGGATCGCAATGCCCGCGCGCGTGCGATCACGTGGATGTTTGCCGCACTTAACACCGTCGAGCCGCCGATCCTCGAATTAACGACGGCAAGAATATTCGAACGTGACAAGCCTTGGAGCGAGGAGCGCTTGCCGTTGGTAAAGGACCGTGTTCGCGCTCGGCTGGACAAACTCTCGGCCCACTTGGGCGTCGCCGACTGGCTCGATGATACGTTCAGCGCAGGCGATTTATTGATGGTATCGGTGCTGCTGCGACTAAGAATGTCAGGCATTTTGGACGAATATCAAAACTTGGCTGCCTATGTAGCGCGCGGGGAAGCTCGGCCGGCTTATATCCGGGCTTTCGCCGCGCAATTTGCAATCAACGCAGAGGGGCGTGAAGAATAGCCAGCGTTGAACCAACCAAATGGAAGCGAGCCCGAAGCGCGCTATCCTTTGGCCGTTAGGAAACAAGGCGCGCTGTGGATGGACTAATAGGGCGCTAGCAAGGCACGATGCGCAACAGAGAGGGAGTGGAACCTTGTCTTTGGCCGTTGGCGAAGCGCGTAAGTATCTCGATACGTTCATGACGGGACATGGCTTTCGCCGCATCCGGAAAGGCGTCTTCGAAGTCGACCGGAGCGACGATATCAGCCTGATTCTCGAAGAGGCCTTTACTGCAAGCCATGGCGATGTTCATTTGAACATGCTCGTTTACCTGGACTTTCTTACCGTCAGGCCGTTGCTTGAAAGGCTGTACGGCAAAAAATGGATCTGGCCCGGACTGTCGCAGTTTCATCCTGAAACGATATTTAACAATGAGCTGAAAGCTTATGCTCGTTACTTCGAGCACCTTGACCAGACGAACATAGATAGGTTGCTGGGGAAATATGTCGAGCTGGCGCGACGGATCAGGGCTCAGAACCCGGACCTCACCAGTTACGTCGCCGGACATAGCGAGTTGCTCGACAAACCTTACGAATTCACACAGCCCTTCGCAGTTCGAATCCTCGCGCTGATTGCCTGCGAAATCGAACTCGGGCACTACGAGAGGGTGAGGCAGGCCGTGCACTGGATCCGAACGAACAATAGCGGAATAGCGCTGAGCAGCTATGCCAAGGCACAACTCGACCGCGTCGACATGGTTCTGGCGGAACGAGAGGGGCGTCCATAAGGGGGCACCTTGGGCGACTGTCCACTCCTTTGTCGAGCCAAGACCGTCTGATCCCGCCGTCATCCTTGCGAGGTGCGGCCGTTCATGCGAAGAGCCCGTGAAGCGACAGCCTATTTCCCCACTGCTGAATGACGATGGCGCAGAGAATCACAATCGCTTGGCGAGTAACGCTTTGTTATCTGGCCGGACTGACGGAAAGTCTTTTGGTCTTCGCATTTTTCGGAGCCTCGCACCGCAACGTGGCAGCGCAGGATCTTCTTTCGACCTTCGCTCTTTATCTGGCCGTAGGCGTGGTCGTCTCTTGGCCCCTCTGGCTGACCGCCGCTGTCGTCGCGTTCGTTTTCTCAAGGTCAGTCGCTGCAAATCCAGGTCTGTGGACTGCCGCGGCGGCTTTGATCGCCGCCGGCTTCTCGTATGGGACCCTGCCCTTCGACGGTGAGATCAGGTCTCTTGCCACCGTCGGAGGCCTCGCCGCAATTCTGGCAGGGATTTCTTTTTACTGTTGGAGTGTATCACGCCCGGTTCCGCCGTTATCCAACTGAAACACCATCATCGCGCGCTTGCCTTGCGGGGCAAAACCGTTCATGCGAAGAGCCCGCACGCGAGTGAAAACAGCGACAGGCAAGCGCAACAGATGAGCAGGCGCCGGAAATGAGCAAGCGCAAGAACGGGCTCACCTATGCCGAAGCGGGCGTCGACATCGATGCCGGCAACCTCATGGTCGAGAAGATCAAGCCGCTGGTGCGCGCCACCCGCCGGCCGGGCGCCGATGGCGAGATCGGCGGCTTCGGCGGCCTGTTCGACCTCAAGGCAGCCGGCTTCACCGATCCGGTGCTGGTCGCCGCCAATGACGGCGTCGGCACCAAGCTGAAGATCGCCATCGACGCCGGCAAGCATGACACGATTGGCATCGACCTCGTCGCCATGTGCGTCAACGACATCGTCGTGCAGGGCGCCGAGCCGCTGTTCTTCCTCGACTATTTCGCCACCGGCAAGCTCGATCCCGACCAGGGTGCTTCGATCGTCGGCGGCATCGCCGAGGGCTGCCGGCAGGCCGGTTGCGCGCTGATCGGCGGCGAGACGGCGGAAATGCCCGGCATGTATCACGACAAGGATTATGACCTTGCCGGCTTTGCCGTCGGTGCCGCCGAACGCGGCCAGCTGCTGCCGACCGACGACATCGTCGAAGGCGACGTGCTGCTCGGCCTCGCCTCGTCGGGCCTGCATTCGAACGGCTTTTCGCTGGTCCGCCGCATCGTCGCCGTAAGCGGCCTTGGCTGGGGCGATCCGGCGCCGTTCAATGACGAGGCGACGCTGGCGGAGGCGCTGCTCGAGCCGACGCGCATCTACGTCAAGTCGATCCTCAAGGCGATCCGCAACACACATGGCATCAAGGCGCTGGCCCATATCACTGGCGGCGGCTTTCCCGAAAATATCCCGCGCGTTCTGCCCAAGGATTTTTCGGCCGAGCTCGATCTCGGCGCCATCGAGGTGCCGCCGGTGTTCTCGTGGCTGGCCAAGACCGGCGGCGTCGCGCCGGAAGAGATGATGCGCACCTTCAATTGCGGCATCGGCATGATCCTGGTCGTCGCCTCCGGCCAGGCGGCGCAGGTCGCTGCCGTTCTGCAGGAGGCCGGCGAGACGGTGACGCCGATCGGCCAGATCGTGCCGCGCCGCGATGCCGGCGTCATCTATCGGGGCTCGATTGGCCTATGACCAGGAAACGGACGGTCGTACTGATCTCGGGGCGCGGCTCCAACATGACGGCGCTGGTTGCGGCGGCGAGCAACCCGGCCTATCCGGCCGAGATCGTCGGCGTCATCTCCGACCGCGCCAATGCCGCCGGCCTTGGCATCGCCGCGGCGCGCGGCATCGCCACCAGAGTGATTTCGCGCTCCGACTATGCCAGCAAGCAAGCGCATGACGAGGCGATCGATGCGGCCCTCTTGTCGTTCGGCGCCCAGATCGTCGCGCTGGCCGGCTATATGCGCATCCTCGGCGCGCGCTTCGTCGAGAAGTGGCAGGGCCGCATGATCAATATCCACCCTGCCCTGCTGCCTGCCTTCAAGGGGCTGGATACGCATGCGCGGGCCCTCCGCGCAGGCATGCGCATCCATGGCTGCACGGTGCATTTCGTCACGCTCGACATGGATGACGGGCCGATCATCGCCCAGGCCGCCGTGCCGGTGATGGTTGGCGACAATGAGGATACGCTGGCCGCGCGCGTGCTCAAGGCCGAGCACCAACTTTATCCGCTGGCGTTGGGCCTTGTCGCCGAAGGCAAGGCGCGAATGGAAGGCGGCCGCACGGTGTTTTCGCGCTTCGCCGACGATGCCGACAACGCCACGTCAGTGGTGATCGCGCCCGACCCGCTGCGCGAAGAGACCGATCTCGAGCATCTGGCACGGATCACGCCGTAAGGGTCCGCGGAAACGGCCAATTAATCGCCGGGGAATGACAGAATAGATCAATGGACGTTTTCGACAGCGCGATCCGGACAAAGCGTGATCTCGCCGGCGTCTTCGAGTACGACGAGGCGGGCGATCCGAAAAGTGCCACGGCATATTTTTATCTCTGTCGGATCGAGGACGGACGAGTAGGTCCCGTCGTCGGTGCAATTCACGTTCGATCGGGCGATTGGGCCATCACTGAAGCAGACATTTTGGTCAGATGGGATAAAGATGAACGGCGTGTAGGCCTGTTCATCTTTGGTGCACTTTGGGCGAGTTTTGATACCGTCACAGGTGCAAGACATGGCGGCGGATATGGGAAAGACTTTCAGCCCGACATCCCTTGGACTTGAGTTGAATCCATGAAGCAACTGCTGCTCCTGCGTCACGCCAAGTCGAGTTGGGACGATCCCGACCTCATCGACTTCGACCGGCCGCTGTCCGCGCGCGGGCTGAAGGCAGCACCACTGGTCGGGCGCGAACTGGCCCGGCGCGGCTGGCTGCCGGAGCTGGCGCTGGTGTCGCCGGCGCTGCGCACCCGCGACACGTGGCGGCTGATCTCGGCGGAATTGCCGGCGAAGGTGCAGGCCAAATCTGCCCAGGCGCTTTACGAGGCAGCGGCGGCGGACATCCTCGCCAAGGTGCGGCAAGTGAAGGCGGGGACCGGAACGCTGCTGGTGCTTGGCCACAATCCCGGGTTGGAGGAGTTCGCGCGCGGTCTTGCCGGGGCTGGATCTGATGAAGCGGCGCTGAAAAAACTGGCGGAAAAATACCCCACCGCGGCCCTGGCTCGGTTCGACGTCGATGGCGATTGGGCCGGTCTCACCTTCGGCAGCGCCCGGCTGACGCACTGCATTTGGCCGAAGGATCTGCGTTAGGGATTTACCAACAGGCCCGGGGATCGCCGATCCTTTCGACCGACCGGGCTTTGCCCAAACAAAAACGGCGGGCCAAGCCCGCCGCTCTTCGTGCTCCGGGGTTTGAGGAACTATCGGCCCCAGTTGCCCCGGCCAGATTGGGGCACTACGGGTTGATCCGTGCCGAACCGGGTCGTCGCCTCGGTGTCGACGGCGTTGTGCTCGGTCGTCAGCGGCTTGCGGATGGAACCGGTAAACCCGCTGTCGATGGTGCCGACAGGCGCGTTGCCAACAGCCGCGGCCGGCTGGTTGACGCCGTCCGAACCATAGTGATCACTGCCTGCAAAGGCGCTGCCCGTGGCGACGAGGACGATGGTGGCGACGGTAAGAGCAATCTTGGTCATTTCAGGTACTCCAGTGTACTGGTCATTCGTGAGTTGTCGTTGCTTTCGACGCATTCGAGATGAGAGCGCTGTCCGCGCCGACGAATACGCACCCGGCTTTTCCGATGTGCACGTTGCTGGACGATTTCAGCAACCGAGATTGTGGCTACAGATGAAACCTGCAAATCAAAGTATTCGATTGGCGCAGGATGCTATTCGGCGCACACGCCCGTTGATACGCGAAAGCAAGAGTAGCGGGCCAAGCCCGCCGCTCTTTGTGGTGCGGGCCGTGATAATCAGCGGCCCCAGATGCCTTGGCCGGATTCAGGCGCCACCGACTCGGAGGTTATCTTGGCACCGGTATGCTCGGAAGTAACTGGCTTGCGGATCGAACCGGTGAAGGTGTTGTCGACGTTGGCAGCAGCAGCAGCGGCCGGCTGGTTGACGTTGTCCGAGCCATAATGGTCGCTGCCGGCAAAAGCAGTGCCGGTGGCAACGAGGATGGCGGCGGCGGCGGTAAGAGCGAGCTTGGTCATTTCGGGTACTCCGGTAGTTCTTTGGTCTGTCCGTCAAGTGGCGTGCCTCGGGAGGAATTCGCGTCGCTCGGACCACCCCGAGATGGGTCGGCAAGTCTGTCGTTTCCAATCACGAAAATTTTGTACGGGTGCGCCAAATTGGCCGCTTGAAATTCGACATGCAGCTCCTGGCGCCACAATGTTCTTATTTCTTTTCAACTAGTTATGCGGTCAGTGGTGATTTGCCGCGCGAACATTCTTTGAGCCGGCGTTCACCCTTTCCTGCACTCTCTGTCAACAGAACCGAACCGTTCGGTTCGAGTTCTTTTACGTTTGGCTGATAAGCGCTTTCAGAAGCTCGATCGACATTCCTGCCGACGGATCAATGCGCCGTGAAATTCACGCTGCCAGCTCAGCGCCAGCGGCGTCGTGCTTGGGCCGCGCGCTGGCCAGAAGCACGACGGGGCAGTTGCAGGCGGCTAAAACAGCGCCGGCGGTTTCACCGAAGAACAGGTCCTCACCCGGACGTTGGGTGACGCCCATCACGACGATCGCCGCGCCTTTGGCCGCCTCCCGGGTGATCGCCTTGTCGGGTGTGACGCGGGTATGGAACGCTGTGTCGATATGCAGGCCGTAGCGGCCCGCCAGATCAGCGATGTCTTTCAGGACGGCCTCTTCGCGGCTATGCGACACGGATGTCAATCTTCGGCCCTTGGCTGCCGTTTGCGAGACGTAAAGTATCTTGACCCGCGCCCGGTTTGGACGGGCCAGCGCCAGCGCCAAGTCGGCGGCGCGACGCGCCACTTGGGTACCGTTGACGGGGACGAGAATGCTGGTGCCGGCCTTCAGAGTCGGCATCTTTTCGGCAGCATTGCCACCATTCAGGACCAGGCAAAGCGGGCCGTCAAATCCTCCGGCGATGTCGTTGAGGGCCGGCGCAAAGGCGCCATCGGCGGTCAGCACATTGTCAAGCCCGACCAGCAGCAGGCCGTATCCCTTGCGGGCCTCTTCGGCGATCGTCTCACCGGTGGCTTCCAATTCGGTGCGGGCCGTCAGGTGGACTTTGCCGACAAGCGTATCTTCAATCCGTTTCACCGCCCGGGCGCTTTTTTTTGCACCCTTCTTGATTTCCTTCAGGGTGCGCTCCTGTCCTTTGCTGTCGGTTGGCCTGTCCATTCGGCCGTCCTTCGGCTGAAGCAAGGTGGTGGGCATGCCGCTGCCTCCGCCGACCAGTCCGGCGAGATAGGCGGTGAACTTGCCGATCCTGCTGTCGTCGACCAGCACCAGCAGCCGCTCCAGCCTGGAAATGAAGCCGTATTCGTCCAACGCCTCGCGCTCGACCCGCTGCTGCTCATCGTGCCCAACCGGCAGCCGGCCGAGCGCCCAGCGCAGCATCGGCGGCATGGCCAGCGTGGTGATCACGGCCATGGTAACGATCATGGTGAAGAGATTGTGCGACAGGATGTTCATCGACAGGCCGATGCTGGCGACGATCACCTCGGTCGAGCCGCGCGCGTTCATGGCACTGCCGACGGCGATTGCTTCCTTGAACGACATGCCGGCGAGCCTGGCGCCGATGAACGCGCCGCCAAACTTGCCGATGCTGGCGATGACCACGAGAGCGCCCGTCAGCATGGCAAGGGTTGGATCGGCGAGCACGGTGAGATCGGCGGAAAGCCCCGCCATGCCGAAGAAGATCGGCATGAACAGCGCGGTGATGACGCCGCGAAGCTGGCCTTCGATATGGCTGGAGAGGATGGGCGATTCCCCGACAAGGATACCGGCGACGAACGCCCCCAGCACGGTATGGACGCCTATCATGTTGGTGATCAGCGCCATCACGCCCATGATGATGAGGATCATGGTGATCACCGCAAACTCGCTGCGGAATTGATCGTTGGTCCAGCGGATCAAGGTGAAGACAAGACGGCGGCCAATGGTGAAGGAGAACACCATGAACAGTGCCACGGCGGCGATGGTGGTCACCAGCGGTACGAGCTGCAGCCTGCCATTGGTGGCGATGCCGAAGGTTACGGCGATGACCAGCCAGCCGATCGTGTCCTCGATGATTGCCGAGGAAATAATCACCTGTCCGAGGTTGCGGCGCATGAAGTTCATCTCGCGCACCACCATGGCGACGATCTTGACCGACGAGATCGACAGCGCGGTGCCCAGGAACAGCCCGGCGACGGTACGTTGCGTGGGGTCAGCCAGCAATGCGTCCGGCAGGAACTGCGCCAGCGCGAAACCGCAGATGAAGGGCACCACGACGCCGGTAGCCGAAATGGAAAAACAGGCCGCGCCAACCCGGCGCACCAGCCGCAGGTCCGTCTCCATGCCGGTCAGCAAAAGCAGCATCAGGATGCCGAGCTGCGAGACGGCGTCGATCATGCCCTTTTGCGCAGGATCACTGGGAAAGATCAGGTGCTGGGCCGACGGCCACAGCCAGCCGAACAGCGAAGGACCGAGCAGGATGCCGCCGATCAGTTGGCCCATGATTGCCGGCTGGCCATAACGCTGCAGCACTTCGCCCAGGCCGCGCCCAACAAGCAGCAGAAGCACGATCTCGGCGACGAAAGCGCCTTCGCCCGAACCACCCATGCCGGAGGCCCGGGTACCGACAACGAGCGTCTCCGCTGCCCAGGCCGCGCCCGCGGGGACGAAAGCGCAAACCAGCAGTGTCAGGCTTGAACGTGTCGGAGCCTGCCAAGCCATGAAACCCCCATCGCCCAATGCACGTGTCCAACAACGCGCGACAGGGCGTTGCGTTGCTAGACGTGGACGTCACCGAAGGAGAGTTCGCCGTCGTCGCTCTCTGTCAGAAAGGCTGTCACCAGCAGGCCTGCATAGAGGACGGCGACCAGCACGACGATGGCGCCACCAGGAACGGGACCCAGGGCAGCACTGGCGACGGCCTCACGCATCGACCCGACGAAGCCGATGCGGACGCCTTCGGCCAGAAGACTGGGGGTCGACAGTTTGAGGATCCAGGCCAGCAGCAGAATCAGCAGCATGTAAATGTAATTGCGACGCAGGCGGCGCGCCAAAGCCACGCGTTGCGAAATCAGGAATTTCGGCGCGCGCAGGCTCTCGCCGACGATCAACAGCCAATCGGACGCGAAGTCCGGCTGCGGCGAGAATATCTGCGCGAAATAGTGCCGTTCGAACTGGCGCACGCGAGCCCGATAGAAGTCGAAGAAGCGATATCGGCGGGCCTCTATCCACAGCAGCAGCAGAACAAGCAGCATGGCAAACAGCAACACGCCATGGTGAGCGCTGGCTGTCGAAAGCGAAACGGACAGCATGGCTGCGACAACGGTTATCGCCCAGTTGCTCGTCCGGTCCAGGCGGTCACGCCACCCAGCCATGCGCGCAATCTCGGCGCGATGAAAGTGGGACATCGTGGTTACGAGTTCGCCGGACGACAGTGTCCTTCCGATGGGATCCGGCGCCGGCAACACTTCTGCCATGACAATGCCTCCACCCGCCACGCGAAAACGGCCGGATGGAGATATCGTTCCGACGCTCAATCCGCCGGGCGCAGCCAGACCTTGTTGTCGTGGAAGGCGGCGCCGCCATAGGGCGCCGGCGCATCGGCGCCGGTCAGCACGTTGATGCCCTCGCCGCGCTCATGGGCGCTGTTGGGCCAGATGCCTTCGGCGACGACGACGCCGCGCTTGATGCCGTCGAACAGCTTTGCGTGCAGCACCACTTCGCCACGCTGGTTGCCGACCTCGACACGGCCGCCATCGGCAAGCCCGAGAGCTGCGGCGTCGTCGGGATGCAGCAGCAGTTCCGGCCGCCTCTCCTTGGCTTTGGACACCGGCGTTTCGGCAAAGGTCGAATTGAGGAAATTGCGCGCCGGCGAGGTGGTCAGCCGGAACGGGTGCGCCGCGTCCGCCACCTCGATCAGGTCGACGTGATCGGGAAATTCCGGCAGCCGCTGCACAGGCCCGAAGAGGCCCATGCTTTTCGGCGGCCGGTTGGGCGCTGCCTGCCCGGTCCAGTTGGCGCGGAAATGGAACTTCTTGTCGGCATGGCCGAAGCCGTCGAGGAAATGCGCCGCCTCGAAATCCGGCTGCAGGTCGACCCATTTGTCTTCCTTCAGACTGTCGAAACTGCCCAGCCCGCGCTTGCCCAGGATGATGTCGATGTGCTGCTGTTCTGTCAGGCCGAAGCCCGGCATGTCGGCAACGCCGAGGCGCTTGCCCAACTCCTCGACAACGAAATGGTTGGTGCGCGGGCCTTCCGGCGGGTCGATCAGCTTCGGCCCGAGTGTGATGTGCTGGTTGCCGCCGCCCTTGTAGACGTCGTCATGCTCGAGAAACATCGTCGCCGGCAGCACCACATCGGCGAGCTTGGCGGTGTCGGTCATGAACTGCTCGTGCACGCAGGAAAACAGATCGTCGCGCAGAAAACCTTGCTTCACCAGCCGCTGCTCCGGCGCGACATTGACCGGATTGGTGTTCTGGATCAGCAGCGCCGTCACCGGCGGGCCGCCATAGAGCGCATCCTCAGCCCCGGTCAGCACCGGGCCGATGCGCGAATGGTCGAGATGACGGATCGCGGGGTCGCGCATCCGCGTGCCTTCGAGCAGTTCCTGGTTGAGCTTGAAGATGCCCGAATTGGTATGGAAGGCGCCGCCTCCCTCATACTGCCAGCAGCCGGTGACCGCCGCGATCGAGGCTGCGGCATGCATGTTGACCGAACCGTTACGCTGCCGCGAAAAACCGTAGCCGAGGCGGAAATAGGTCTTCTTCGTCGTGCCGACGAGGCGGGCGAAGGCCTCGATTTCGTCGACGGAAAGCCCGGTGATGTCAGCGGCCCATTGCGGCGTCCGCGTCTTGAGATGCGCTTCCAGACCGTGCGGATCGTCGGTGTATTTTTCCAGATAGGCGCGGTCGGCCATGCCGTCACGGAACAGCACGTGCATCACCGCGCAGGCCAGCGCGCCGTCGGTGCCGGGCTTCAGCACCAGGCCGAGATCGGCCTGCTTCATCGTTGCATTTTCGTAGACGTCGATGACGACGATCTTGGCGCCGCGTTCCTTGCGCGCCTTGATGGCGTGGGTCATGACGTTGACCTGCGTGACCACGGCGTTGGTGCCCCAGATCACCACGCAGTCGGACTTTGCCATTTCGCGCGGGTCGGGGCCGCGCAGCGCGCCGGCGCCCATCATCCAGCCGGTCCAGGCCAGATTGGTGCAGATCGAACCGAAGAAGCCGGAGTATTTCTTGGCGTGCCTGAGCCGCTCGATGCCGTCGCGCTGCACCAGCCCCATGGTGCCGGCATAGTAATAGGGCCAGACCGTCTCCGAGCCGTATTTTGCCTCCGCCGCGATGAATTTTTCAGCGACCAGATCGAGCGCCGCCTCCCAGCTCGCTTCCTTCCAGGCGCCGTCGCCCTTGGCGCCGGCCCGGACCAGCGGCTTCAGCAGGCGGTCGGGATGATGGACGCGATCGGCGTAACGGGCGACCTTGGCGCAGATGACGCCGGCCGTATAGCTGTTGGCCTTGGCGCCATGGACGCGGCCGATGCGCCTGGCGTCGAGCAGCTCGACCTCGAGCGCGCAGGTCGACGGACAATCATGCGGACAGGCCGAATGGCCGATTTTGAGTTTGGCATGCTGATTCATGGGGTCAAACTAGCTGCTTTGGACAACCAGGTGTAGGGCCAGATGACGAGCCAATCTCCCCCCAAGTGGGGGAGATGTCCGGCAGGACAGAGGGGGGCGTGAAGGATCGCAACGTCGTCGGTGTGACTCGCTCTTGATCAAACTCCAACGACCGGCGGCTCCAAATGGCTGTCAGGCTGGCGGGAACCCACGAGCGGGGAGATTACGCTCTCCTACTCCGCCGTGCCTTCCTCGTACTCCGCCGACATCGACAGCCATTTTTCCTCATGGCCGGCCAGCTGTTGCGCAAGTTGTGAGCGCTCCTTGGCCAGCCTTGTCGCGGTCGAGGGGTCCTTTTCGTAGACGGCCGGATTGGCGAGCTCGTCCTCGATCAGGTCGATGCGCTTGCGGAGGCGGTCCATCAGCGCTTCGGTGGCGCGGATTTCCTTGGCCAGCGGCTCGAAGGCGGCGCGGCGCGCGGCTGCATCGCGGCGGCGGTCGGCCTTCGACGCTTTGTCCGCCTCGCGCTTGCCGCGGCGGTCGCCGGAGACGCCGGTGACCAGCGTCTTGTAATCCTCGAGATCGCCGTCATACGGATTAACCGCGCCGTCCTTGACCAGCCACAGCCGGTCGGCGGTCGCTTCGAGCAGATGGCGGTCGTGCGAGATCAGGATGACCGCGCCGGGAAAATCGTTCAGCGCATGGATCAGCGATTCACGGCTGTCGATATCAAGATGGTTGGTCGGCTCGTCGAGGATGAACAGGTTCGGCCCCTCGAAGGCCGACAGGCCCATCAGGAGCCGCGCCTTTTCGCCGCCAGACAGATCCTTGGCGGCGGTATTCATCTTTTCGGTGGTCAGGCCGAACTGGGCGACGCGGCCGCGCACCTTGGATTCCGGCGCCTCCGGCATCAGCCGGCGGACATGCTCATAGGCGTTTTCGTCGGGCCTGAGGTCGTCGAGCTGGTGCTGGGCGAAGATTGCTACCTTCAGCCCGGGCGCCACCGTCATGCTGCCGGTCTCCGGCTTCAGCCGGCTGGCCAAAAGCTTGGCGAAAGTCGACTT
Organism: Mesorhizobium sp. M0408; assembly: GCF_040321495.1. Classification (NCBI taxonomy): domain Bacteria; kingdom Pseudomonadati; phylum Pseudomonadota; class Alphaproteobacteria; order Hyphomicrobiales; family Phyllobacteriaceae; genus Mesorhizobium; species Mesorhizobium sp. M0408. Next base: position 167,337 of record NZ_JAMYRO010000012.1, read on the forward strand.
GCCGTTGCCGTTGGCGCCGAGCAGCGCGATGCGATCGTCGGCATCGATGCGCAGCGTCATCTTCTTCAGGATCGGCTCGCCCTCGGTGTAGCCGACGTTGACGTTGTTCAGCGCAATGATCGGCGAGGCCACCGACTTCACCGGCTCCGGAAAGGAGAACGGCCGCACCGCGTCGTTCACGATCGCGGCGATCGGCTTCATCTTCTCCAATGCCTTGATGCGCGACTGCGCCTGCCTCGCCTTCGACGCCTTGGCGCGGAAGCGCTCGACGAAGGATTCCATGTGCTTGCGCGCGGCTTCCTGCTTGACGCGGCCCTTCTCCCGCAATTCGCGCTGCTCGGTGTATTGACGCTCGAACTGGTCGTAGCCGCCGCGCCAGAAGGTCAGCTTCTTCTGGTCGAGATGGACGATCGAGTTGACGGCGCGGTTGAGCAGGTCGCGATCGTGCGAAATCAGCAGCACGGTGTGCGGGTATTTCGATACGTAGTTTTCCAGCCACAGCGTGCCTTCGAGATCGAGATAATTGGTCGGCTCGTCGAGCAGCAGCAGATCGGGCTCGGCAAACAACACGGCGGCCAGCGCGACGCGCATGCGCCAGCCGCCGGAGAAGGACGAGGCCGGGCGCCGTTGTGCGGCGTCGTCGAAGCCGAGGCCGGCGAGAATGGTGGCCGCGCGTGACTCGGCCGAGTGCGCATCGATATCGGCCAGCCGCATGTGGATGTCGGCGATGCGGTGCGGATCGGTCGCCGTCTTTTCCTCTTCGAGCAGCGCACTCCGTTCAAGATCGGCCTTGAGCACGATCTCGATCAGCGGCTCCTCGGTGCCCGGCGCTTCCTGCGCCACCTGACCGATGCGCGTGTTCTTGGGCAGGCTGATCGAGCCGGTTTCGGAGGCGAGATCGCCGGTGATCGCCTTGAACAAGGTCGTCTTGCCGGTGCCGTTGCGGCCGACAAGGCCAGCCTTGCTGCCGGCCGGCAAGGTCAGTGAGGCATGGTCGAGAAGCAGGCGTCCGGCCATGCGGAGCGAAAGGTCGTTGATGATCAGCATGGCCGGGCTTTTGCACGGGACAACCATGCTTCGCAAGGGCTTGAGCCCCGGTTCGCCGCATAAGGCGCGAAAACCGGCAAGCAAGTCAGCCCGCCGCGCCGCGACTTCCCGCAAAACGCAAAAAGAACCCGCTATCCTGAGGGGGGACAAGGAGAGCGGGCTCTTTCGTGAACGGCGGCCTTGGGAGCGTCCGATCGACATCCAAACACGCAGGAGCCCGGTTTGTTCCTTGGGAAGAACGAACTATGTGATGAACAAATGCTGCTGTGGCCGGCAGGTTTGTCCACAGGGGCGTGCCGTCTGTACGCTATCGACCATGACGCTGCGGAAAGACTCGGCTATCCTTGGATGTGCGGCGGGCCTGATCTCCGCCTGGCCGGCGCCATCAGCTTCCTCCCAAGCGGCGCCGGCCACCTTCCTTGACCGGCGCCGACGCCATTTGAGGCGGTCATTGTTTCGGCGGCGTGCCGGGCTGATCGCCGCCGGTCGTCGACTTCGGCACCGGATTCTTGTCGACCTGCGGGTTCTGATCGACCGTGTCGCCAGGGGCCTTGGTCGGCTGGATATTGTTGTCGCAACCCGCAACAGTCAGAGCTGCCATAAGCAGCAGGATTGAGCGCTTTTTCATCGCAGTCTCCTCTCGCCCGACAACGAGGCGTCGGCGATTTGGTTGCGCGGCCGGTGTCGTTCCCGCATTCGCCAAGGGGCCTGGGAACAAAATGCCGCGTCTCCGGTTGCTGCACAATCAATGGAGGAAGGCATGATCCGTCTGCTCATCGCCGGGGCAATCGTCTATGTTGCCTATCGCGTCGCCAAGAAAGTGATCGACGAGGTGCCCGACGATTTTGATCCGCTGCTGTTGCCACCGCCACAGGACGATCGCGAGGCGCTGCGGCGGCAATCGGCAAGGATGGGCGTCGAGCCCGAGCGTTAGTCGACAGGCCTGCCCGCAAGGCTTCTCGCTCACGGGCCCTATTCCGGCTCCGCAAACCGTTGCGAACAAAGCAGAAACGATGCTTGATGGGCGATGAACCTCGCCGCCCGTGATTCGTCCTTCCAGCCGGCCTATCTGGCGAAGCTCAACGCCGAGCAGAGGCTTGCCGTCGAACATGGCGACGGCAAGATCGCCGGGCCGTTGCTGGTGATTGCCGGCGCCGGCTCCGGCAAGACCAACACGCTGGCGCACCGGGTCGCGCATCTGATCGTCAGGGGTGCCGACCCGCGCCGCATCCTTTTGATGACATTTTCGCGCCGTGCCGCAGCGGAAATGGCCAAGCGGGTCGAGCGCATCGCCGGCGAGGTGCTGGGGCGCGATGCCTCGGTGATTACCGATGCGCTGAGCTGGGCCGGCACGTTCCACGGCATCGGCGCCAGGCTGCTGCGCGATTATGCGCTGGAGATCGGTCTCGATCCGGCCTTCACCATCCACGATCGCGAGGATTCCGCCGACCTGATGAACCTCGCCCGCCACGAGCTTGGGTTTTCGAAGACCGAAGCCCGCTTCCCGACCAAGGGCACCTGCCTTGCGATCTATTCGCGCGCCGTCAACGCACAGGCGCCGCTCGGCGAGGTGCTGGGTTCGGTGTTCCCGTGGTGCGCCGGCTGGGCCGAACAGCTGAAGCAATTGTTCGCCCGATATGTCGAGGCCAAGCAGGCGCAGAACGTGCTCGATTACGACGACCTGCTGCTCTACTGGGCGCAGATGGCCGGCGAGCCGGAAATCGCCGCGCATCTGGGTGCACGTTTCGACCATGTGCTGGTCGATGAATACCAGGACACCAACCGGCTGCAGGCCTCGATCCTGACGGCGCTCAAGCCCGACGGATCGGGGCTGACGGTGGTCGGCGACGACGCGCAGTCGATCTATTCGTTCCGCGCCGCGGAAGTGCGCAATATCCTGGATTTTCCGAAGCAGTTCGCGCAGCCGGCCGAGGTCGTCATGCTGGAGCGCAACTACCGCTCGACCGAGACCATCCTGGCGGCAGCCAATGCGGTGATCGGCGAAGCGTCGGAACGTTTCACCAAAAATCTCTGGACCGAGCGCAAATCGGCGGAAAAGCCGAAGCTGGTGAGCGTGCGCGACGAGACCGAGCAGGCGAGCTATGTCTGCCAAGCGATACTCACCGAACGCGAGGCCGGCACCGTTCTCAAAGCACAGGCGGTGCTGTTTCGCGCCTCTCACCATAGCGGCCCGCTGGAGATCGAGCTGACGCGCCGCAACATCCCCTTCGTCAAGTTCGGCGGGCTGAAATTCCTCGATGCAGCTCACGTCAAGGACTTGCTGGCCGTACTGCGCTTTGCCGAAAACCCGCGCGACCGCGTCGCCGGCTTTCGCGTGCTGCAACTTCTGCCGGGCATCGGCCCTTCGGCCGCCAATGCGATCGTCGAGACCATGGCAAATTCGCTTGACGAGACGATGGGGCTTGCCCGCTATCGGCCGCCGCAGCGTGCCGCCGACGACTGGCCGGGCTTTGTCGCGCTCTATAGCGGCCTGCGCGCCGGCGCGCAAAAATGGCCGGCCGACATCGAACAGGTCAGGCTCTGGTACGAGCCGCATCTGGAACGTATCCACGAGGATGCAACGACGCGCCGGGCCGATCTCCTGCAGCTCGAGCAGATCGCTTCCGGCTATGCGTCGCGCGAGCGCTTCCTCACCGAGCTGACACTCGATCCGCCGGACGCGACCAGCGACGAGGCCGGCCCGCCGCACCGCGACGAGGATTATCTGATCCTGTCGACGATCCATTCGGCCAAGGGGCAGGAGTGGAAGAACGTCTTCGTGCTCAACACCGTCGACGGCTGCATCCCGATCGATCTCGGCGTCGGCAGCAAGGAGGACGTCGACGAGGAGCGGCGGCTGCTCTACGTGGCGATGACGCGGGCCAAGGACAGCCTGCACCTGGTCATGCCGCATCGCTTTTTCGTCCACGGCCAGGCGGCGCGCGGCGACCGCCATGTCTACGCCTCGCGCACGCGCTTCATCCCGCGCTCTATCCTCGGCGCCTTCGAGCAGGTGGCATGGGCCAGCGTCCAGGCCAGAGACGATCCGCGCCGCCAGCCGCAGGTGCGTGTCGACCTCGGCGCCCGCATGCGCGGCATGTGGAAATAGGCATCCGCCTCGACGTCGGCGCTGCTCGCCCGGCGACCGCTCCCGGAGCCGGCGAAAAAACAATCCCGGCAACATGGAACCTCGCGCCGTGATCCGCGTTTCTGCCCGACCCCCAGACCGGAGAACGGCGTCCGCCGTGACCTCCGCCCATTCGAGAGGCCAGTATGCACGACAGGACGTTTTCCACCCCGGTCGCCCTAACTGTTGGCGCCGGCTACAAGCGTACGATCGCTTCGTTCTCCGAGATGCACGAATTCCTGACCGAGTTCCCGCCTTCGCGCCGCCGGCTGAGCTATGGCGCCGCGGTAAAGGCCTGCGAGGCGGCACGTGCCGGCGATATCTCGGCCGAAGCGGCACGCGACGCCCTGATCACCTTCGCCGTGACGGCAGGCATCCTCTGGCCGGCCGCCCAGCCGGCAGTCTCGGTCAAGCCGGTCGCCCGGGGCCTCGGCGGCTACGCCGCCTGACAAGACTCTTCGTCATCATGGCCGGCCGGATTCCGGTCATCAGTGCTGGCCCGGCGGATCCTAAATCAGCTGCCTTCTGATGCTCATCCGGGTGACCGCGGTCACAAGAATGGCGCCGATCATGAAATAGATGGTCGCGACAATGTCGCCCTGGTGGAAATAATAACCGGAGTTGAGAAGCGCCAGGACCACGGCGAAAAACGCCACAAGGCGCAAGGGTTCATTGGGCATGCGTGCCAATTCTCGCTGTTGCTGCTGAATGCTGCTGAAGCGGCCGCCCTCACGACCGTGCGCTCCATAAAATGTTTTGGCGCGTTTTGCAATCTCGGCAGATCGTCCTCTATCCACCGTCCGCTTCACCAGCCGCCCCAGGTTCAGGCGAAAGCCCTGCCCTCCTCGCTGCGCTGGAACATCGTCAGGTCCAGTCCGAGGCTTGGCTTGCCCAGAATGGTCAGGATCGCATGCGCCTGGCCGCGGTGGTGGGTCTGGTGGTTGAAGAAGTGGTCGAGCGCCGGCGCCAGCCGCTGCGAGACGGTGCGCATATCCGAGACGGTCATGTAGGAGAAGCGGCCCGACAGCGCCTTGTCGCTCAGGCCGTCGACCCAGTCGATGATCCGTTTGTCCTCGGCCTCGCGCGCCAGCCGCAAGCCTGGCAAGGCGCGGTGCAGGATCGTGTCGAGCCTTGCCGGCGCGTCGCCCTCGCCGGTGAAGCGTTTCATCCAGATACGGTCGGCTGCCAGGAGGTGGTTGAGCGTTCCCATCATCGAACCGAAGAAGACGCCGATATTGCGGTCGAACTCTTCCTCATCGAGATCGGCGGCGGCATCGTAGATGCGGCCGTTGGCCCATTGATTGTAGGCCGCAAACATCCTGAAATGCTGTTTCATTCTTCTCTCGACCTGCGAGACCCTGTTTCGCGCGGGTCTGTTTCGGCCATAGTTAGACTGCAAGGACGCTGCCGCCAATGACCATTCTGCTCTACGACCTTGTCGGACGCGACGCCGCCCGCCCGTTCAGCCCACATTGCTGGAAGGCGGCGATGGCGCTGGCTCACAAAGGGCTCGACATCACCAGCGTGCCAACCCGTTTCCTCGAAGTGCCGAAGGTGGAAGGCGGCGTCGCGAAGCTCATTCCGGTGATCCGCGACGGCGAGACGGTGGTCGCCGATTCCTTCGCTATCGCGCTCTATCTCGAGGAGGCCTATCCCGAGCGGCCGACATTGTTTTCCGGCGACGGCGGCAAGGCGACGGCGCGCTTCATCGAACGCTGGTCGCAGCTGACCATCCATCCCTACGTCACCACCGCTGCGATACTGGACCTGCACGCCATGCAGGACGAGGCAAACGCCGCCTATTTCCGGCAGAACCGCGAGCAGCGCTTCGGCAAGCGCCTGGAGGCGGTTTACGCCACCCGCGACGCCGGGCTCGCCGGCTTCCGCGCCTCGCTGGAGCCGCTCCGCTCGATGCTTGGCTATCAGCCCTTCATCGGGGGCCCATCGCCGCTATTTGCCGATTACATCGTTTTCGGCGCGCTGCAATGGGCGCGCATCGCCACGCCCTACCGGCTGCTCGACGACACCGATGTCGTGGCGCAATGGTTCGAACGATGCCTCGATCTGCATGGCGGCTTCGGCCGCACGGTCGCGGCGGCAGCGATCTCCCGCCTTGAGGCAGGGCAATCGCATTTGGATTCTTAACGAAGATGGACCCCCACCCTAACCCTTACCCTAACCCTCCCCACAAGGGGGAGGGAACGCTGCCGCACGCCCTTACTTCCCCTTTTTGCGCCGAAAGGCAGGCAATTTGCCGAGGTCAGTGCCAACGGAAGTCTCCCTCCCCCTTGTGGGGAGGGGTTAGGGGTGGGGGTACATCGTAGGGCGAAAGCCTCGGCTTTCCACCTGCGATAGCCTGCCCCTTGAGGGGTGAAATCGGCAGTTTTCATCGGAGGCGCCACATTTTGTTCTTGCTTTGTGCCGGCAGCTATGCTACTAAACTCGATATGGTGATGATTCGCACCGACGCCCCGCCCGGCCTGCCGAGGCGGGTTTTGTTTTGCCGATCGAGGTCCACGGCGTTGCCGGCAGGGACATCGTCCGGCCTTAGCTGAAAGTTGCCAGCCGGCGAAATGCGACAATGCGGGTAGACGAATTGTCGCTCGAAGCGCCTCATCAGCGCCTGGATCGAAGCAAACAAGACGAACATCCGGCGAACCGGGCAATCACAACAAAGGCAGCGCGCCATGACCGCAAACCCAGATTTCCCGGCCGATTTTCGCGCTGCGCTCGCCAACCTCTTCCTGTGGCGGCGCGACGTCAGGCGATTCAAGCCGACGCCGCTCCCCGATGGAGCGCTGGAGCGGCTGCTCGAGCTTGCCAGCGCCGCACCGTCCGTCGGGCTGAGCCAGCCCTGGCGCTTCGTCGTCGCCGAGAGCGAAGCATGCCGCGCCGCCGTCAGGGCCTGCTTCGAGCGCTGCAACGCGGAGGCACTCCAAAGCTTTTGCGGTGAACGCGCCGCCCTGTATTCGCGCCTGAAGCTTGCCGGCCTGAATGAGGCGCCCTGCCAGCTTGCGGTTTTCGCCGACCGCGCAACCGAGCAAGGGCATGGGCTCGGCCGCCTGACCATGCCAGCCACCATAGACTATTCCGCTGTCATGGCGGTCCACACGATGTGGCTGGCGGCGCGCGCCGAAGGAATAGGCATGGGCTGGGTCTCGATCCTCGATCCGGCTGAGATGGCGACGATCCTGGACGTGGCGCCGGAGTGGACGCTGATCGGTTATTTCTGCGTCGGCTATCCCTCGGAGGAACACAGCGTGCCGGAACTGGAACGGGAAGGCTGGGAGGTCCGGCGCGCTTCGATCGTGATAAGGCGGTAGTGCAACGGCGGCGCTGCCATCCTCTTTGCGCTCCTCCCTTGCAGGGCAGAATGGATATTCTGGATGATTTCGCCGATCGTCAGCATCGCCAACAAGAGACCGTGGCAAGGCCAGTCGCGACGGCCTTGATCTGAGGAAGGGCATTGAATGTTTCGCTGCGACGTGCAGGCCGAGATCTGGGTCTATCCGGGCAAGGGCGGCTGGCATTTCGTGACGCTGCCGCCGGAGCCTGGAGCATGGATCAAGACGGCGATGACGGGGCTGGCACGGCCCTGGGGCTCGCTCGGCGTGGAAGCCGTCATCGGCCAGACCAGATGGCGGACATCGCTGTTTCCCGACAAGAAATCCGGCAGCCTGCTCTTGCCGATCAAGACCGCGGTGCGGGTCCGCGAAGGCCTCGGGGCTGGCGACACGGCCAACCTGACGATCGAGATGCAGTTATGACGACGTTGGGTCAGGCTGACGACGACGCGCTATAGGGCGGCCAGTCGGTCGGATCCAAAGTGGGTACCGGTTGTCGGAAAATCCGATGCTCAGCAAAAAGATGAGCGGCGGCATGGTTCGACTTGAAAGTCCGCCGCCCCAGCGCAGAAATGCGCGCCGGGCCGGCCTCCCCTTGGCAAGGCGGCGGGCGGCTTGTATAGAGCCCGCCACCTTCAATTCCACTCTCCATCACAAGGACGATCCCATGGCGCTCGAACGCACCTTTTCCATGATCAAGCCGGACGCGACCCGTCGCAATCTCACCGGCGCTATCACCAAGATACTGGAAGATGCCGGCCTGCGCGTCGTCGCTTCGCGCCGGGTGTGGATGAGCCGCCGTGAGGCGGAAGGTTTCTATGCCGTCCACAAGGAGCGTCCGTTCTTCGGCGAGCTGGTCGAATCCATGTCGTCGGGCCCGACAGTCGTGCAGGTACTGGAAGGCGAGAACGCCATTGCCAAGAACCGCGAAGTGATGGGCGCCACCAATCCGGCAAGCGCCGCCGAAGGCACCATCCGCAAGCTGCACGCGCTGTCGATCGGCGAGAATTCCGTGCATGGTTCCGATGCGCCGGAAACCGCCGCGCAGGAGATCAAATACTGGTTCTCGGACACCGAGATCGTCGGCTGAGCCGGCATCTCGAACCCCATCAAAGAGGCCGGCGCAACGCCGGCCTTTTTTGCTAAAGCGCGTCGCGTTCGACCGGCCTCTTGCGACGCGCTTTAGGTTTCTTGTCTTGATGCATGTCGTTATCGCAAAACCGCTGCACACTTTTGCGCGACATGCAGTAGCGGACATTTTCAGCTTCAGGCTCCTCGACGGGTCACGGGTGCGTTAAGCTCGGAGGGGCGGATCAAACGCGGTCCCGACAATGGAGCCGACCAGGCCATGACCAGCACCATTCCCGGTTTCTTCCAAGGCACCGAAATGCCAACCAGCGGCTGGTGGGAAGCGCTGTGGCCCGAGCCTGCCAGTGTCCTGGCGGCAGTCGGCATGAAGCCCGGCACGGACGTGGTCGATCTCTGCTGCGGCGACGGCTGGTTCACGCTGCCAATCGCCAGGGTCGCCCGTCATGTAATCGCCATCGACATCGATGCCGATCTGCTCGAAGTCGCCAGGCGGCGGCTGGCCGAAGGAGGCGCGGGCAATTGCGAGTTTTTGGCGGGCGACGCCTATGAACTTGCCAGGCTGGTGCCTCAAACCGTCGACTTCGTCTTTATCGCCAACGCTTTCCACGGCGTTCCGGATCGGCCGCGGCTTGCCCGCGCCGTGCGCGCGACGCTTGGCCCTGCCGGTCGTTTTGCCATCGTCAACTGGCACCAGCAGCCGCGCGAGCAGACCAGGGTCCTGGGCGAGCCGCGCGGGCCAAAGACCGAGCTGAGGCTGTCACCCGAACAGACCACCGCGTCGGTGGAAGCGAGCGGGTTCAAGCTCGCCGAGCTGGTTGATGTGCCGCCCTATCACTATGGCGCGGTATTCAAACTCGCGACGAATTGAGAAATATCGCATGAGATGCGGCATCGTCGCCCGATACATGTCGCCCGCCGCCCCCTAGCGGCGGGTTCTGCCAGTCTATTTCGCCTCGCGTTCCTTCACGTTCGCATGTTCGTTCGCCGCTTCCGTGTCGGTGGACGGGGTCTTGGTCTCTTCACCTGAAAACGGGCTGCCCTGCCCCGGTGCGAGATCGCCGCTATGGCCGGCCTTGTTGGTCTGGAACGGTTGGCTGTCCGCTTTGAGACCGTGGTCAAGAGCATTGACGAGATGGTCGTCCGCCTTGGCAAGGCCGGTAAAGGCAAGGAGCGATGCACCGGTGGCGGCAAGGATAAGCGTGTGCGTTTTCATGTCTGGACTCCTTTGAGTTAAGGCCAGAACGAGCCGCAGCCATTCTGGCGGCCTCAACGAAGGGACAAACGTCCCTTTTGCCTTACCCGCCATTTATGAAGAACTAACGCGCCCCCTGCCCGGCCTATTCCCGCTGAAACACAACGTGATCGGCATGCAGCTGCCGCAGAGAGTAATCGGCTTGGGTGATGCGCTAGCTCGCGGCGTTGAAGCGCAGAATGTCGCGGCCGCCGCTGTCAATGATGACAAGCTTGCCGGCGTCGACGTGGTAGGATGCCGCTTTGGCCAGCGCCTCGAACAGCGCCTTTTCCTCGGCCATGACCTGAGGCGCGCAGGCCTTGAAGGTCGAGCCGATGTCGCTGATGGCGATCGTCGAGCCGTCTACCTTGGCAGTGGCGAAATAGACGTTGCAAGGGCCGCTGCCGCCGGCCTTGCCGGCTTCGCTGATCCGGAATGTCGCCCGCGGCTCGGCAATCACGCCGACACCGTCGATATATTCGACCAGCCAGCTTTGGCCGAACACCGAGGCTGCCGCCGGCGCATCGCTCGGCGCCGCCATTTTCAGCATGATGGTCTGTGGCGCGTCGCTGAGCGGGTCGACCTGATGGCGCGTATCGGTGACGAATAGCAGCCGGTCGTCGACAGTGATGCGCGCCTGCAGCGCGTAGGTCATATCAGGCCGGATCACCCGCGGATCGAAGCTGATCTCGAACTTGATCGGCACCTGGCCGGCCGGCACCACCTTGCGCTCGCCGATGATTGCGGCCGGGGCGTCGGCCAGCGACACGTCGGCAAGCTGCACGGAAAGCACGGCATTGGGCGGCAGCGCGATGCGCTCGCGATACATCACCTCGCCCTTGAGGGTCTTTTCGGCAGCGGCGGAATGATCCGGAACGGCCAGGATGCCGACGGCCAGCGGCACGAGCCCGAAGATGAAGAACTCGGCAATCCTGTCCAGCATGATCCTGCTCCCCTTCCGGCCAAGGGTCTCGCAGGATTGCGGTCAATGAATGGCCGGCAGGGTATGGGATGGCTGTCGCAGGGATTTATTTGGACGGCGGCTGCTTCCAGCGGCCCGCCGCCTTGTCGTCGGCGTCCTTGGCGTCGACCCAGCCGCCTTCGGAACCGTCGCTATGGTGTTCCTTTTTCCAGAACGGCGCCCGTGATTTCAAATAGTCCATCAGGAAATTCGCGGCCTCGAACGCCGCCTGCCGGTGGGCGGAAGCCGCCACTACCAGCACGATGTTTTCGCCGGGCGCGATCTTGCCGTGGCGATGGATGACGGTGAGCCCCTGCAGCGGCCAGCGCTCGATTGCCTCGCCGGCGATGCGGGAAATCTCGGCTTCCGCCATGCCGGGATAATGTTCGAGCTCGAGCGCGGAGAGCCTGCCTTGCTCGTCGCGGCAGAGGCCGGAGAAGGTCACCACAGCGCCGATGTCGTTGCGACCCCTGGTCAGCCTGGCGATCTCGGCGGCGACGTCGAAATCCTCCGCCTGGATGCGCACGACCGGCACCACCGCGGACATGGTTCAGCCACCGGTCATCGGCGGGAACAGCGCGATCTCGCGCGCGCCGGCAATCTTCTCGCGGTGCTCGACATGTTCCTGGTTGATGGCGACGCGGATCACGTCAGGATATTGCAGCGCGTTCTCGTACTCCTCGCCGCGCGATTTCAGCCAGCGCAACAGGTCGGCGACCGTTTCGATGCCGGCCGGCAGTTCGACCTCTTCCTCCGGTCTGCCGATCCGCTCGCGCACCCAGGCGAAATAGATGAGCTTGGTCGACATGTCACTCGTCCATGATGTGCTTGAGGCCGGCGCGGAAATAGTCGTAGCCAGTGTAGAGCGTCACCAGGGCGGCGATCCACAGCAGCACCAGCCCGGTCTGGGTGGTCAGCGGGAAGATCTTGTCGCCGGCAGGTCCCGCCAGCAGGAAGGCGATGGCGATCATCTGGATGGTGGTCTTCCATTTGGCGAGCTGCGTCACCGGCACCGAGACCTTCAAGGCCGCCAGATATTCGCGCAGGCCCGAGACCAGGATCTCGCGGCACAGGATGATGATCGCCGCCCATAGCGACCAGCCGGCGATGCCGGCATGGCGGTCGGTGTCGGCGGCAAGCAGCAGCAGGCAAGTGGCGACCAGCAGCTTGTCGGCGATCGGGTCGAGCATCTTGCCGATGTTGGAGGTCTGCTGCCAGGCGCGCGCCAGATAGCCGTCGAAGTAATCGGTGATCGAGGCGAGCAGGAAAATGACGAGCGCCGACCAGCGCGCGAAGTCGCTCGATTTCAGATGCCCTTCCAGGAAGAAGCACAGCACCACCAGCGGCACCGCCAGGATGCGGGCATAAGTGAGCATGTTGGGCAGGTTGAATGCGCGCTGAGCCATGTTTTGGGAACTCTTTCTGCCTGCTTAGTCAAATCAGAAGCGAATGTGGGGGGTCAACAGGCCAGAATCGATTAGCCAGCCGAAATGTCGGCAATACGTCTTAGCTCTCGTGAAAATGATTGTAGACCAATTTCGCCACCTGCTCGGAAATGCCATCGACCTTGACCAGGTCCTCGACGGCGGCGCGGCTGACGGCCTTGGCCGTGCCGAAATGCATCAGCAGCGCGCGCTTGCGGCCGGGTCCGATGCCGCTGATCTCGTCGAGCGGGCTCTTGACCATCTCCTTCTTGCGGCGGGCGCGGTGCGAACCGATGGCGAAGCGATGGACCTCGTCGCGCAGCCGCTGGACGAAATAGAGCACCGGATCGCGAACGGGCAGCGAGAATGGGGCCCTGCCCTTGACGAAGAAGCGTTCGCGGCCGGCATCGCGGTCCTGACCCTTGGCGATGCCGATGGCCACCACCCGGTCCTCGATGCCGAGGTCGGCCAGGATCTTGCGCACCGCCGTCATCTGGCCCTGGCCGCCGTCGATGAGGATGACGTCGGGCCAGGCGGGGAAGCCGCCCGCGTCCTCGATATCGTCGCCCGGTTCGGTAGGGCTCGCCTCGCCCGCGCTCTCGGTTTGCGGGGCGTCGCCATGTTCCTTCAACAGCCGCGAAAAGCGCCGCTGCATCACCTCGCGCATCATGCCGAAATCGTCGCCCGGCGTGATCTCGGTCGAGCGGATGTTGAACTTTCGATACTGGTTCTTCACAAAACCTTCCGGCCCGGCGACGACCATGGCGCCGACGGCGTTGGTGCCCATGATGTGCGAGTTGTCATAGACCTCGATGCGCACCGGCGGTTTTTCCAGGCCGAAGGTCTCGACAAAGCCAGTGAGCAGCCGCGCCTGGGTCGAGGTTTCGGCGAGCCGCCGGCCGAGCGCCTCGCGCGCGTTCTGCAGCGCGTTGTCGGTCAGGTCCTTCTTCTCGCCGCGCTGCGGCACGGAGATCGACACCTTGCGGCCGGCGCGGGTGGAGAGGGCCTCCGCCAGCAATTCCTGGTCCTCGACGCCATGCGACAACAGGATGGTGCGCGGCGTCGGCTTGTCGTCGTAGAACTGCGCCAGGAACGATCCCAGCACCTCGCCGGCTTCGAGCGCCGGATCGGCCTTGGGAAAATAGGCGCGGTTGCCCCAGTTCTGGCCGGTGCGGAAGAAGAACACCTGGATGCAGACCTGGCCGCCCTCCTGATGGATGGCGAAGACATCGGCCTCGTCGACGGTCTGCGGATTGATGCCTTGATGGCTCTGCACATGCGACAGCGCCGCCAGCCGATCGCGATATATGGCGGCGCGTTCGAAATCGAGGTTCTCCGAAGCCTGCTGCATGGCGGCGGAGATCTCCGTCTTCACCTTCTGGCTGCGGCCGGAGAGAAAATCCTTCGCCTCGGCGACAAGCCTTGCATAGTCGCCGTGCGAGATTTCGCCGGTGCACGGGCCGGCGCAGCGCTTGATCTGGAACAAAAGGCAAGGCCGGGTGCGGTTCTCGTAGAAGGAGTCGGTGCAGCTCCTGAGCAGGAAGGCGCGCTGCAGCGAGTTGATGGTACGGCCAACTGCGCCGGCCGAGGCGAAGGGGCCGAAATAGTCGCCCTTGCGCGAGCGCGCGCCGCGGTGCTTGTAAATACCGGGCGAGACATGGTCGCCGGTCAACAGGATATAGGGGAACGACTTGTCGTCGCGCATCAGCACGTTGAAGCGTGGCCGCAAGCGCTTGATGAGGTTGGCTTCAAGCAGCAGCGCTTCGATCTCGGTGCGGGTGACGACGAACTCCATGGTCGATGTCTCTCGCACCATGCGGCCGATACGGCTGGTGTGGAACCGGCCTTGCGCGTAGCTGGTGACCCGCTTCTTCAGGCTGCGTGCCTTGCCGACATAGAGCACGTCGCCGGCGGCATTCATCATGCGGTAGACGCCGGGCGCATTGGGCAGCCGCTTTACCAGCGTCTGGATCACCTCGGCGCCGACCATGCCGTCGGCGTCGCCGGCATGCGGGGTCCAGTCGATGGCGGTGAAAGTAACGTCCGGACCGCTGGCTGCAGGCTCGACGACCTCCTCGGCCGCCTCGTCCTCGAGGTCGATTTCGGGCGGCAGGTCGTCGGCGCCACCGCGCGTTTTTTGTTTCTGGTCCATGGGGCTCATTCCGTCATGCCTGTCACATCGGGCGTCTGCCATGCAAGATGCTGGCCGCCGTCAAGCGCGATCATCTGGCCGGTGACCGAGCGTGCCGCCCAGAGATAACGGATAGTGGCACCGAATTCCGGCAATTCCGGGCCGCGTTTCAGGATCAGCCCGGCAATCTGGGCATCGAAATCGCTGTCGTGCTGGCGCGTGTTCTTCAAGGTCGGGCCAGGACCAATGGCGTTGACACGGATGCGGGGACCCAGCGCCTGCGCCATCATCTCGGTCGCCGCCCACAAGGTCGACTTCGACAGCGCATAGGAGAAATAACGCGGCGTCGGTCGCCAGACGCGCTGATCGATCATGTTGACGATCAGCCCCTCACTGTTCTGCGGCAAGGCCCGGGCGAAAGTCTGTGCCAACAGCGCCGGCGCCTTGACATGCATGGCGAAATGGCGATCCCAGGCCGGCCAGTCGAAATCCTCAACGCTGTCGTGCTCGAACAGCGAGGCGTTGTTGACCAGCAGCGACACCGGCCCGAGTGCCGCCGCAGCGCGGCCGACAAGGTTGCTGACCGCGTCCATGTCGGTCAGGTCGGCAGCAACCACTGCGGCCCGGCCATGTCGACCAAAATGACCACTGATGATCTGGGCCGCCAGTTCCTCCGCCTCGGCCAGCGAGCGATTGCAATGAATGGCGACGGCAAAACCATGCGCGGCAAGATCTTCGACGATCGCCCTGCCGATCCGCTTCGCCCCGCCCGTCACCAGTGCCGTCGCGGCGACCTTGCTCATCTGTCAATCCTTAATCCGATGCCGATTCCGACCTGCCGGGATCGCGCCGGCAAATTATGGCCCGCCAAGCGTTAAATCCCATTTCCACCTGGGGCAGGATTGTGGCAAAGTGGCCGGTGGGCGTTTTGGCTCGACCGGAATTCGGGCCAGCCCGCCCGCAATATAGGGCGCTGGAGCCCTTACACCAAGCCGTGTGCAGTGCAGCACGGCGAACCTGCTGACATTCGCTGTTGCGAAGATGCAACGTCAAGGTTCTGCCTCATTCGTGCCAGGTAATGACCCAAGTTCAGGTTCGCTTCAGCCGCATTTCGACACGACATTTGGAACCGTTGAACGCCGGATCCGTTTCACCCCCCGGACGGGTTGAGGGCGCTCATGAAAAAACAAGCCTGTGTCCTGTGGCTTAAGGAGTAAAGAACAATGCAAGCCAATCTTAAATTTGCGCGACCGCTCGCGGTGGCGTTTGGGCTGTTCGCCCTCGGCGGAACCGCCTATGCCGCGGACGTGGTTCAGGAAGAGCCGCCGGCACCTGCCCCGATCGCAGAACTTCCGGTCGCATCCTGGGCCGGTCCCTATGCCGGTGTGAGCGTCGGCTACGGCTTCGCTGGCCATGCCAAAGCCAAAGACATTGGCGTCGACGTCGACACCAAGGGTTTTGTCGGCGGCGTCTTCGGCGGCTATAACTGGCAGCAGGAGAACTTCGTCTACGGTGCCGAAGCCGATATCGGCTACAACGGCGTCAAGGGCGACGATGCCGGCATCGAGGCCAAGGGTGGCTTCGAAGGCTCGCTGCGTGCCCGCCTCGGCTACGCTGTCACCCCGGATATCCTGCTCTACGGCACCGCCGGTGGCGCGCTGAAGAACCAGAAGATTGAAGCTGCCGGCGTAAGCGACACCAACACGCAGTTTGGCTGGACAGCCGGCGTGGGTACCGACATCAAGATCACCGACAATGTGTTCGGCCGTGTCGAGTATCGTTACACGGACTTCGGCAGGAAGGACTTCGACGGTATCGGCAAGGTCAAGTCGACCGACAATCGCGTCACCTTCGGCGTCGGTATGAAGTTCTAAGTCGTCCAAGCCACGACACGAAAAAGCCGGGCCTCGCGCCCGGCTTTTTTTGTTGGCATCGGTTGAGACCGCTTGTCCTCAAGCCGGGATAGCGGGCTTCAGCTCCGGGAATTTCTCGTCGAAGCGTGCCGCCCAGCGCGTCAGCCGGCCGCGGCCCTTTTCCCATTTTCCAGCGAAGCGCAGCGAGAGATAGCCGAGGCAGGCGCGCAGTGCGATCTGGCCGAGGGTGATTTTCTTCGGCAGCTTCGGCGGGTTCGCGTTGAGCAGATCGAGCGCGGCCGAAATCTTCGTCCACTGGCGCTCGAGCCAAGGCTGGTAGACCATCTCTTCCGGCCGTGTGCGCCGCTCATAGACCATCGACAGCGCGCAGT
The DNA here is from genome assembly GCF_040321495.1 of Mesorhizobium sp. M0408. Taxonomy (NCBI): domain Bacteria; kingdom Pseudomonadati; phylum Pseudomonadota; class Alphaproteobacteria; order Hyphomicrobiales; family Phyllobacteriaceae; genus Mesorhizobium; species Mesorhizobium sp. M0408. Next base: position 183,936 of record NZ_JAMYRO010000012.1, read on the forward strand.
CGCAGATGCCGTCGGCCAATGCCTCCAGCACCTCCGCCTCAAGGCGCTTGTCGGGATTGCGCGGAAACAATGCGTTCTTCGACATCCGGTTGAGATGCTGGGTGATGGCGCGGCTGTCGTGGACCGAGCGGCCGTCATCGAGCACCAGCACCGGGATCTTGCCGAGCGGATTGGCGCCGATCAGTTCGGCCGGCCTTTCCTCGGTCTTTATCGGCACGAGATCGACCGCAATGCGGGCATGAAGTGCTGCCATGCGCACCTTGGAACTATAGGGGGAAGTAGACGCGTAGAGCAGTCTGGGCATTGTCGATTCCTGTTTGTCGGCTACAGCTCCATACGTCCTGTTGGACGCGCAAAAGGACGCGGTAGCATTGTGACTTCGCGCATGACCCTTACCGAAAATCGATTCCGACAGGGGCTCGTGCGTGGCACTGTTGACCGATCATGCAGGGTTCATCAACGGCCAGAGGCGGAAAACCGCGCCGCCAGCGTGCAGCCATAGTCTCGCGTTCGGATGCGATGAGCCGGAGGTACGGCGGCAGACGCGAGCAGGTCGGACAATCCAGATCCGAGCAACTACCAACTCGGCCTTGCACCGAAGGTTGGTTTTGGCAGCCACGAATATCCCACCGGACTTCGCCGCATGGCGAAGTCCTGGGAGCTGCGAAAAGACGTCTTCCTCCCGCCTCTTTCTGGTCCTGCCCGACTGTCAACCAAGAAGCGAGGCGCCTGTCCGGCATCCCGCCCTGGCTGTCTTGAGTACTGTCCCCTGCGACAGCAGGACCGCGACTACTTCTTGGCCTTCGCCTTTGCGGGCGCTGCCTTCGGCTTGGCCGCGGGCGCTGCTTTCTTCACTGCTGCAGAAGATTTCGCAGCGGCGGCCTTTGCCGGTGCTGCCTTCTTCGCAGCGGGCTTCGCCGCGGCCTTTGCAGCCGGCTTCTTGGCCGGTGCCGCCTTCTTTGCCGGTGCAGCCTTGGCCTTGGCCGGTGCTGCTTTTGCCTTGGCCGGTGCTGCTTTCTTCACGGCTGGTTTTGCCGCGGCCTTGGCGGCCGGCTTTTTGGCCGGCGCTGCTTTTGCCTTAGGCGCAGCGGCCTTCGCTTTGGCCGCGGGTGCTGCTTTCTTCACAGCAGTTGCGGCCTTTGCCGCGGCTGCTTTTGCCGGTGCTTTCTTTGCCGGTGACTTTGCCGGTGCCTTGGATGCCGGCGCTTTGGATGACTGCTTAGCCATATCATGCCCCTTCCGTTGTGCCGACGGCCGTTATTGACCCGGCGCGCATTGCATATCTGACTCGCGGCTTGCTAGCCAGCGAAGCATTAGAATGATTTTTGTAGCTTAAGTTTCGGTTACGGCGAGCGCGCGACCATTTTACCCGCGCAAAAATCGGCTGCGAATCTTTGTGTCCCGCAGCGAAGTTCTGCGACAGAAATTCTGGTCGCTCTATCTCGACCGGTCTTCTCGTCAAGCTCATGACCTGTTCGACCAGCTTTGCGCTTCAACGTCCGACGCTCGGCGCGAACATTGTCAAGAGCGAAGGCGCCTCGTCTTGTCCGAAACGATAAACTACAGGTAAGTAGGAAGCAACGCGACGAGCACGCCGCTGCACTATCTTGCACGACGCGATGAAAGTAAGCAGATAGCTCGCATTTCTAAAGGACAGGATATCGTTCGATAGATCCGGTCGAGCCGACCGTGATCGAAAGCGCTCGGCCGTTCAGGCGCCGAGCGGTTCACGGCTTATCTGCAGCCGGCGCGAAGGCTCGGCCCTGTGGAGATGGACGGCGAAGGTATCCCATGGCGGCATGACCGAAATCTGCGCCAGGATGCGCCCCGCTTCACCGCGATGATAGCCGCCGTGCAGTACGACGTGGGTCAGCATTTCCTGTCGCGACATCAATGCCTTATCCCCGTCGGTGAACACGAATGCGACGGGCTCGGACAGCTGCCGCGACGAAACGGTTTCGAGATAATCGAGATACCAGCGATCGGTCGCTGCGACCGCGGCGCGAAGTTCGTCGAACGCCGGCGTGTCCTCGGTGGTGTCGGCGGAGTAGCCATGGCTTGCGTCAACCAGGTGCGCCGAGAATATCCGCGACACCACATGGCTGTGATCGACGAGCCGTATCACGGCCTGCCGTTCCTTGCCGTGAACATGCGGGTCGAGACTCGCGAGCTTTTCCAGCAGTTCGTCATTGGCCCAGGCCTGATAGGCAAACAGGCTGCGAAGCAGAGCGAGCGCATTCATGGTCGGTGTCCTTTTCCGGAAATGCGAGTATGTTGTTTATATTTTCAGGAGAATGGGCGAACGTGTCTACTCGCATTGCAAAACCGCATCCGCGCATGCGCAAACAGCCGCGCCAGGCGCGTTCCAGGGCAACCGTCGAGGCGATCATCGAGGCGGCGGCTCATGTTCTGAGCGGGCTGGGCTGGGCCGGCTTCACCACCAACAAGGTTGCCGAGACAACAGGTGTAAGCATCGGCACGCTCTACCAGTATTTTCCCGACAAGCTTTCCCTGCTCGCTGCCGTCCGGCGCCGTCACTTCGATCATGTGCTGTCGGTCATTCGCGATTCGGCGGAAGACCAAAAGCCGCTCAGGAAATTCGCGCAGGAGCTGGTGCGCGGCATGATCGCCGCGCACAGCATTCACCCGACACTACATCAGGTGCTGCTCGACGAGGCGCCGGGCGATCGCGGCTCCAGGGCCGCCCATGCTTCGTTCCAGGCACAATACCTCAACCACTATGCGACTGCTGTCGCCACTTATCGCAAGCCAAGGAAAGGCGCCGACATGCAGACCGTGGCGCGCGTGCTGTCGTCAGCGATCGAAGGTGTGATCCACAACGCGGCACGCCGGAACATGCTCGCCGCGCCGGAGCTGCAAAAGCAACTCGTCGAACTGGTCTGCGCCTACCTATCGGGAGCAGGCCGCATCGGTCGATAGCGCATGGCACGGCGGAAGTCGGGATTTCTGTGTGTCGTTCAAACCCGGCTTATGAGGTGCGGCAAGGACGATGCCAACAATGCCGCACCTGATGCGGCCAAGAGTGCGAGGACGATCTTTCGAAAAGTCGCCTCGCTAACGCCGATGTAGAGTCTCGCGCCAAGGAGTGTTGGTATCAACATCGCCGGCGCGACGACGGCAAACATCGGCAGCATTTCGAGCTTGATCTTTCCGGCCGCAAGATAGGCAGCCATCGTCATGGAGAGGGTCACAAGGTTGAAATTCTGGATGACAATACGCTGCCTGTCCTTTTCCCATTGGCGCAGCACGCACCACAGCGTTGGAACCGGGCCGGTGAAGCCGCCAAGTCCACCCATGACGCCGCCGACCAGACCTATTGCACCGTCTGCAACAGGACCCCCGACCGTGATGGGAGGGAGGCGACGCGCAAAGAGCATCAAGGGACACCAAACGACCAGCAGCGCTCCGAAGACCAACTTGAACAACTGCACATCCAGCAAGGGCAGGATGGCGACACCGACCGGAATCCCGATGATCCCCCCGATCAGGAATGGCAGCAGAAGCTTGAGGTCGAAGCCCCGGCGGACGGTGACGGCGGCGATGATCTGGCCGGTGAGCGCCCCAAAGACCGCCATGGCGGCAGCAAGCTGGGGCTCCACGGTCCAAACCCAAAACGACATGGCAACCAGACTGAAAGCGAACCCGGACAGCCCCTGGACGAAGCCTGCAAAGACCGCGCCGAGAGCAACAGTATAAACAAGCGAATCCATGTGGTGCTGTTTCCCCGCAAACTCGTGACAGCAGATCGCGCTTCCCGCGAATGCTGCGCCGCATGGAAACGGTGACGGTCGATCAGGTGGCCGGTGCTAAAAAGTCGGAATCAGCGAGTGCGCGATCAGCGCAGGACGCGGCAGCGGCCGTTGTAGACCATCCAGCGGTCGAAGCCCGAGACGCAGAATTCGACATTGTCGCCGATCGAGGCAAAACCCTGGCCTTCCTCGATCAGGTACCAGATGGTGCGGGCGCCGCCGTCGGAGAGGCTGACGGTGGCGCCGCAATAACGGCGGCCGATCGGCCAGGTGTCGTCGGCCGGCAGATAGCGATGCTGGTGGATGCGCTGGAAGTCGACGATCTGCACATCCGGCAGATGCGGCACGTGATGCACCTGATAGGAGAAGCGGTCGGTGATCTTGTTCAGCACCCAGGCCTCGCCGCAGACGCCGCTATCCTCGTCGGTATAGATTGCAAGGTCGGCCGCCTGGACTGCCTGGGTGACGCCAAGAGGTGCGGCCAGCGGCGTGCAAAAGGCGAGCAGTGCGGCAAGGGCGGATTGGGCGAAGCGAGTCATGGCAGCCTCTCAAGGTCGACTGCGCGCACTGTGCGGATTCGCTGACGCGCGGTCAAGCGGTTGTAGCGACCGTGGTTGTGGTGACGATGGTTGCGCTGACGGAACGGCAGGGCCGCGCCTCAAACTACTCTCCCGCCAGCCAGTCCAGCGTCCAATGCGACGGCTGCTCAAGTGCAAGCAGCCGGTGCAGCGCCGGCAGCAGCGTCCGTAACTCGCCTTCCAGCGTGAAGGGCGGATTGACCACCACCATGCCGCAGCCGTCGAGGCTCGGCTCGACGGCGTCCGGCCTGATCTCAAAACCGATGTCGAGCAGCTTCGAAATGCCCGTCTGCTTCAGCGCCTTGCGGAAGGCGGCGACCGCCCTGCGGTCCTTGAGCGGATACCACAGCGCGTAAATCCCTCCTGGCCAGCGCCGATGGGCTCTTTGCAGCCCGTCGACCAAGCGACCGAACTCGCCCCCTTCCTCGAAAGGCGGATCGATGAGCACGAGGCCGCGCTTTTCCTTTGGCGGCAGATGCGCGCCGAGCGCCAGCCAGCCGTCGAGCTCGATCACCCGGGTCTGGAAGTCACCGTCGAACAGCGCCTTCAGCCTGACGACATCCTTAGGGTGCAGTTCGACTGCCGACAGCCGGTCCTGCTTGCGCATCAGGTGCCGGGCGATCAGCGGCGAACCCGGGTATTTTTTCACGCCGCCGTCCGGATTGAGCGAATTTACGGCTTCAAGATACGGTGACAGCAGTGCCGCCGCCGGAGCATCGAGGGCCGCATCGACGAGCCGGCCGATGCCGCCTTGCCATTCGCCGGTCTTTTGCGCTTCGGTCGAGGACAGATCGTAGCGGCCGATCCCGGCATGGGTGTCGATGACCCGAAACGCCTTGTCCTTCTGCTTCAGATATTCGATCAGCCGACTGAGCACGACATGCTTGACGACATCGGCGAAGTTCCCGGCATGGTAGGCGTGGCGATAGTTCAATTGGAGCCCCTGCCCCAGCGCGGCGGTGGCGGCTGCGAGTTTGGATTTTCCGGCCGGCGGCCGCCGAAACGGAATGCCAGCACCAGCCCGACCAGGCCGGCCGCCATCAGGGAAAAACCGACCGGGCGCGCCCGGCGGTCGACCTCGCCGGCACCCGAGCGCAGGACGAGATCGACGGCCCGCATCGGAATGCCTTCGGCGTCGCCCGGACCGACGGTGAAGATGTAGGAACCAGGGGTAACGGTCGGGATCAGGCCGGCCTCGTCGCGAAAGATCCTGTCCGGCAGTTGCGGGCTGACCTGGCGCGGATTGTCGGAGTGATTGAACTGCAGCGTCGAGGCGAGCACCGTCCTGCCGCCGGTGGCGGCAGTGAGGGTCAACACAGTGCGCTGCTGCGAGACGATGCGCTCGGCTCTCGCCGTAAGGTCGACCAGCACGCGTAGCGGCCCGTCGCGTGCGCTCAGGGGCACGGTCACCGGCTTGAACCGGCCCTGGTCGTAAACCCGCCAGGTGCCGATCTCACGGCCGGAGAAATTGGTCATCGCCCAGGGATAGACGACGCCGATGCCGGTACCGATGAGCAGTATCAGGGCGAACAGGGAGCGCATAACGTCAAGACCCGGTGTTCGGCGCGCTGGCGCAGTCGCGGGCGTTCTCCATTTCGTCCAGGAGCATGTCAAGGCCGAGATCAAACGTCCGGTCGAATTCGGCGGTGCCGAAATAACGCCCGGCCGCAGCTATTTTTGGAAAATCCTGCGCCAGTTGCTCGTCGCTGACGATGGTCACGGCCGAAGGCCCCTTTGCATAGCCGGCAGTCTCGTCGAGGATGGCACCCATCAGATAATAGCCGGTGGTGCGGAACAGCCGCGCGCCCAGTTCCGGTCCGAAGCCGCCGGCCTCGAACACGCCAAGGATGCCGTTCAGCCAAGTGAGACAGGTAGGCGAATTCATCCGGTAGGTTACAAGGAACGTGGCAAAGGCCGGGTGCTCACGCGCGACGCGGCGGAAATCCTGCACGGCAATGCGTAACCTTTGTCGCCAAGGGAGGTCCGCGTCGGGCATTTCGAGGGAGCCGATCAGCCGATCCACCAAGGCTTCGAAGAGATGCGCCACCGAAGGAAAGTGGTGATAGATGCTCATCGCCTCGCAGCCGAGTTCTGCCGCCAGCTTGCGCATCGAAAACCCGGCGAGGCCCTCGCTCTCGATAACCTTCAAAGCCGCATCCTCGATCATCTCGCGAGACAGCCGGCCGCGCAGTCGCTTTTTTTTGATCGATGTGTCCATGGTGCCGCTTGACAACTTACGCTGTAAGGTTAATTTTGACATTACCTTACACCGTAAGGCAAACAAACGCCAGAGGCGCCGCGCCTGCCTGCTCGCCGCCACCTGTGTGCTGACCCTGGCTGCAGCTCCTTCTTATGCCGATGAGTATGACGCGACCGTCAAGGACATCCAGTCGACCATGGGCGGGGTGCCCGGTTTCGTAAAGCAGTTCCCGAAAGCCGGTCTGCCCGGTGCATGGGCCGAGGTCAAGGCCATCCAGCTCAGCGACAAGACGGCGCTGCCGCCGAAGGTCAAGTCGCTGATCTCGCTGGCGGTGGCGGCGCAAATCCCGTGCAACTACTGTATCTGGTCGGACACGCAGGACGCCAAGCGCGCCGGCGCCACCGACGAGGAGATCCAGGAGGCGGTCGCCGTTTCAGCGCTGACCCGCCATTGGAGCACCATCTTCAACGGCATGCAGGTCGATTTCGATACGTTCAGGAAGGAGATGGGCGGGCAGTAATGCTTTCGTTATTAGAGCGGGACGCGTTCAGACTGAATTAGCCTTCCCGCTCCGACTGTTTGTGTGATCCGCCAGCACCTCATTGATGACCCGCCACGATTTTTCCGCCTCGCGCTGGTTGCCGTCATGTCCCGAAGCGACGATCAGCGCCTTCCACAACGCCCAGCCCCGTGCGCGCGCCCAGCTGTGCTCGTCAAGGGCAATGGCGTCGCGGAACGCCTGACGGCTCTCGCCGTAAAATTCCGTCCACGCGATCACCAGATCACAGGCAGGATCGCCGATAGCCGAACTACCGAAATCGACGACCGCGTAGAGCTTGCCATCTTCGACGAGCAGATTGCCCGAGGCGACGTCGCCATGGACCCAGACCGGCGGGGCCGGCGCAAACACCGACACCGGCCAGTAGGTAAAAAAAAAAAAAAAAAACCACAACCACACA